>NZ_KV800282.1:161160-184900 GCF_001810205.1 Pseudomonas sp. HMSC076A11
GGCGGGCGCCTCGCGCCCGCCGGCCATTGCCTGGTTCGCTTCCCGTCGCCGACGGGCTAGCCAGTCAGGACAGGTACGCCGAGCGGGTCAGCCCCAGGCGCAGCGCATCCAGGTACTGGTTGCGCTCGCGGGCGGTGAGCTTGGCCCCGGCGACCTTGTCGCGGTAGAGGGTCATCAGTTCCTCCGGCGACAGGTGCACGTAGCGCAGCATGTCCTCGATGGTGTCGTGGGTCTCAATGCCGGCGTGATAGATGCCGCCGTCTGCGCGCTGGTAGACGTTCACCGAGTCGGTGTCGCCGAACAGGTTGTGCATGTCGCCGAGGATCTCCTGGTAGGCGCCGACCAGGAATACCCCGATCAGGTAGTCCTCGCCCTCCTTCACCTCGTGCACCGGCAGGCTGGTCTCGATGCTCTGCTCGTCGACGTACTGGGTGATCTTGCCGTCGGAGTCGCAGGTCAGGTCCTGCAGTACCGCGCGCCGATCCGGCTCCTCGCCCAGGCGGTGCAGCGGCAGGATCGGCAGCACCTGGCCGATGGCCCAGGTATCCGGCAGGCTCTGGAACACCGAGAAGTTGCAGATGTACTTGTCGGCGAGCTTGTCGTTGAGTTCGTCGAGGACCTGCCGGTGGGAGCGCTGGCGGGCCTTGAGCTGGTTGTGCAGGCGCCGGCAGATAGCGAAGTAGCACTGCTCGGCGAGGGCTTTCTGCGCCAGGCTGATCTTGCCGTCGGCATACTGCGCGGCGGCGTCGCCGATGTAGTGGGTGGCGCGCCAGTAGGTCTCGGTGACCATCTCGGCATCGGTCGGGCCGAGCAGTTCGGCCAGCCAGCGGACGATCTCCGGCTGCTCGTCGAGATCGACGATCTTCGGCACGTCGTCGTTGTGCCGCTCGACGTCGGTGACCTGGGTGATCAGCACCGCATGGTGCGCGGTCAGCGCCCGGCCGCTCTCCGAGAAGATGTGCGGATGCGGCAGGCCCTGGGCGTCGCAGAACTCCTTGAGCATGCCGACCACCACGCCGGCATAGTCATCGATGTCGTAGTTGATCGAGCTGGCGTTGCGCGAATGGGTGCCGTCGTAGTCGACGCCGAGGCCGCCGCCAACGTCGATGTGATCCACCGGCAGGCCGAGCGCGCGCAGCTCGCCGTAGTAGCGGATGGCTTCCTTGAAGCCGTGCTGGTAGTCGGCCAGGTTGGCGATCTGCGAGCCCATGTGGAAATGCAGCAGGCGCACGCCCTGGTCGAGACCGGCCTGGCGGAAGCGCTCGACCACCGACAGCAGCTGGGCGGCGGAAAGGCCGAACTTGGCCTTCTCGCCACCGGTATCTGCCCACTTCGACGAAGCCAGCGAGGACAGCCGCACGCGCAGGCCGACCTGGGGCTGCACGCCGACGTTGGCGGCCTCCTCGATCACCAGCTGCACCTCGGATTCCTTCTCGATCACGATGAACACGTTGTGCCCGAGCTTCTGCCCCATCAGCGCCAGCTTGATGAACTCGCGGTCCTTGTAGCCGTTGCAGACGATGGTGCCGCCCTTCGGGGCCAGCGCCAGCACCGCCATGAGTTCCGGCTTGGAGCCTGCCTCCAGGCCGATGGAGACGTTCTCGGTGGCGATGATGTTCTCCACCACCGCTTCCTGCTGGTTGACCTTGATCGGATACAGCGCGGTATAGCGGCTCTGGTATTCGAGGCGCTCGATGTTCGCGTCGAAGGCGCCGGTGAGCTTGCGCACGCGGTCCTGCAAAATATCCGGGAAGCGCACCAGCAGCGGCAGGCTCAGGCCCGCCTCGCGCAGCTGGCCGACCAGCTCGTAGAGATCGATGGGCGTCGAGTCGGCACCCTGCGGACGCACTTCGACATTGCCGCCATCGTTGATGGCGAAATAACCCGCACCCCAGTGGCGGATGCCGTATACGCCGCGGCTGTCGGCCACGGTCCAGTTGCTGCCATCGTCTTTGCGAGTCCGTCGAGCGGCCATGCGCGGTGATCTCCTCAATGTTCGGGGTCGGGCGGGCGCCGGGATCTCCGGATGGCCCTGGGCCGGCACGCCTGTGGTGGAGGCTAGCCGGAGGATGTGACGTTGCCGTGTTGACCGCCACACTGGGCGGTAGTTTAGGAAAGCCGAGGAAATCCGCTCATGCGGGTATCCGCAGTCTCCCATCTAGGGAAAGGGCTGGCGCGGCCTCGCGGTGCCGGACCTGCCCGCTCTCTGCAGGGGAGAACGCGGTCAGCCGCCGGACTTCTTCGCCTTGAAACCGCGCTTGAGGAGTTCGTCGATCAGCAGTTCGACATGCTCGCCCTGGATCTCCACCACGCCGTCCTTGAGACTGCCGCCGGTGCCGCAGCGCCGCTTCAGCGCGCTGGCCAGCTCCTTGAGCGCATCGCCGGCGAGCGGCAGGCCACTGATGGTGGTCACCGTCTTGCCGCCGCGGCCCTTGGTCTCGCGGCGCACGCGCGCGATCCCGTCGCCGACAGGCGCTACGGCCTGCCCGCAGATGCAGGCGTCTTTGGGTTGCTGGCAGTCCGGGCAATGCCGGCCGCCATCCGTGGAATACACCAGCCCGCCGAGGGCGGACAGGGACGAAGCTTTTTTGACCACCGGGCGTTTCCCCCAGAATGGCCTCGACGGGCCAGGTCAACAACGATGGCCGGCGGGAGCCGACCGCGACGCCCCACTCAGGCAGGGGCTGCGCAGGGGCGGCATGGGGACCGCCCGAAAAGGTCGCGCAATTTAGCAGCATTGCGAGCAAATGCTAAGAGCGAAAATGCGCCATTGATCGGTGAAATGGCGACATCCGCGGCTCAGGCGTCCAGGTACAGGCGCAACGCCTGCAGGGAATCGGGGCAGTACGGCAAGCTGCGAGCCTCCTCCAGCGCCAGTTCGGGACGGATGAAGCGGGCCTCGGAGATTTCCTCCGCCTGCAGGCGCAAGGGCGCATCGGAGACGGCGGAAAACACCGCGCACCAGAGCCGGTTGCCCGGTTCGTCGAAGAAGAAGCGGCCATGTTCGCGCAGGACCGCGTCGCGGATTCCCAGCTCTTCCTCCAGTTCGCGGGCGGCGGAGTCGGCGTAGGGCTCGCCGGCCTGGACCATGCCGCCGGCGGCGAGGTCCCAGTACCCCGGATAGACCGCCTTGCTCAGGGTCCGGCGCTGCACGCACAGCTCGCCGGCGGAGTTGAACAGCAGGATGAAGGTGCCGCGACCGATCAGCCCGCGCTCGCGCAGCTCCGCGCGCGGCAAGCTACCGAGCGGGCGGTCCTGCTCGTCGACCCAGGCGATGAGTTCGGCGTCGGAGGCGGCCCGGTGGGCCACCTCTTCGGCGCTGATCGGCGCGGCCATGGGTCAGCCCTGGGAAAGCAGCTGGCGCAGGTCGATCACCGCGGCGTTGGCGCGGGAAATGTAGTTGGCCATCACCAGCGAGTGGTTGGCCAGGATGCCGTAGCCGCTGCCGTTCAGCACCATCGGGCTCCACAGCGGCTCCTGCGCGGCCTCCAGCTCGCGGATGATCTGCCGCACGCTGACCGTGGCGTTCTTCTTCGCCAGCACGTCGGCGAAGTCGACCTCGATGGCGCGCAGCAGGTGCGACAGCGCCCAGGCCTGGCCACGGGCCTCGTAGAAGACGTTGTCGATCTGCAGCCAGGGGGTTTCCTGGACCACTTCCTCGACCTTGGGCGCCTCGCCCGGCTGTACCTCTTCGGGGTTCTTGATGTTGGTGTTCAGCTTGACCCGGCCGACACTCGCCGACAGGCGCTGGGACAGCGAGCCCAGGCGGGTGGCGACGTCGCCCAGCCAGTTGTTCAGGTTGTCGGCGCGGGCATAGAACTGCGCGTTGGGCTGGTTCGGGTCGGACAGGCGGGCCAGGTAGCGGTCCAGCGACTTGATGCCTTCCTGGTACTCCGACTCGGACGCCGGCAGCGCCCAGCTCTTGTTGTCGAAGTTGAAGCGCGGCTCGGCGCGAGCCAGGTCGGCGTCCTCGGTGGACTGCGACTGCGAACGGGCGAAATCCTTGCGCAGCGCCCGGCTGATGTCGCGCACCTGGACCAGCACGCCATACTCCCAGCTGGGCATGTTGTCCATCCAGATGCCCGGCGGGAAGATGTCGTTGGAGATGTAGCCGCCCGGCTTGGTCAGCAGGGTGTCGACCACTTCCTTGAGGGTCTCCACCGTGGTGTAGCCGGTGACCATCTGCCGCCCGGCGCGCTCGGCGGCGGCCTGGGCGTCCTGCTGCACGGGGAACAGGTCGGGTTCCTGGCTCCAGTACCAGCCGACCAGCATCGCCACCAGCAGGTAGATGCCCAGCAGGCCTCCCACCACGCGCACCAGCCAGGGGCCGCCGAAGTAGGTACGCACATCATCCACGGAATTGTCCACGCGATCGCGCATGGTCCCACGACGCTTCTTCCAGTCCAGCATGGCAAGGGTCCTTAAAACAGCTCGATAGATGGGGGATTGGACCATGGCGAACGCGTTCCGTGCCAAGCGTCAACCCTTCCAGGACGCCGAAAACCTCGGCATCGTCGGCTTTCAGCGTAGTGGAAGCCGGTTTTGTGCCGGAATGCTCAGTGAGAATTTTCCGAAACAGGCATAAGCATGCCGTAGTCCGTCGCACAAAGGCACCCACCAACAGGTGGGGATGACATTTGGAAAAGAAAAGGCTCCTCTCGTCAGCCGCCCAACGGCCGCTGGCTTTCATGGCGATAGGTGATAGCATAGAGCCATCATTCGCGGCGACGCTCTGCCGCGAAGACCACGAAAGAAGCGCGTCATGATGACCGAGCACGATGACCCGACCCTGGACCGCCTGAAGCACCACTTCGCCCAGCGAGTGATCAACCAGGCGCGCCAGGTTCTGGAGGTCTGGCAACGCCTGACCCGCGCGGAGTGGAACAGCGACGGCATGGAAGAACTGGCCGACGCCACCCTGCGCCTGCAGCGCTACGCCGAACGCTTCGAGCAAGCCGAGCATGCCCAGTTGGCCGGTGCCATCGACCGTACCCTGGACGTCGTCGAGGCCAACCGCGGCCGGCTTTCCAGCGAGTCGATCAGCGAACTCAACCAGTTGATGCAGCGCCTGTCGCGCACCGGCCTGCGGCATGGCGACCAGCTCGAGCACACCGTCCTGCCGCCGTTGCGCAAACCGGTCTACCTGGCACTGAAGGACCGCGAACGCGCCGAGCGCCTGGCCCAGCAACTGGAATTCTTCGGTCTGCAGGCGCTGAGCTGCGAGACCGCCGACGCCTTCCGCGCCAGCATGCGCGAACGCTACCCGGCGGCGATCGTCATGGAAGTCGATTTCGCCGGCCCCGACATGGGCCTGCGACTGGCCAGCGAGGCCCAGGCCGGCCTCGAACACAAGCTGCCGGTGCTGTTCTTCAGCGACAGCGAGACCGACACACCGACCCGCCTGGCCGCGGCCCGTGCCGGCGGCCAGGAATTCTTCACCGGCACCCTGGACGCCTCCAGCGTGCTGGAAAAGATCGAGACCCTCAGCCGCCTGAGCTTCTACGAGCCCTACCGGGTACTGATCGTCGACGACTCCCGGGCCCAGGCGCTGCACACCGAGATGGTCCTCAACAGCGCCGGGATCATCACCCGCGCACTCACCGAGCCACTGTCGGTGATGGCCGAGCTGAGCGACTTCCAGCCCGACCTGATCATCCTCGACATGTACATGCCCGAATGCCTGGGCACCGAATTGGCCAAGGTGATCCGCCAGCACGAGCGCCACGTCAGCGTGCCGATCATCTACCTGTCCGCCGAGGACGACCTGGACAAGCAGCTGGACGCCATGAGCGAAGGCGGCGACGACTTCCTCACCAAGCCGATCCGCCCGCGCCACCTGATCGCCACCGTGCGCACCCGCGCCAGCCGCGCGCGCAGCCTGAAGGCGCGGATGGTGCGCGACAGCCTGACCGGCCTGTACAACCACACCCATACCCTGCAACTGCTCGAGGACGCCCGTCTGCGCGCACGTCGCGATGGCCGTCCGCTGAGCTTCGCGATGCTCGACATCGACCACTTCAAGCAGGTCAACGACCGTTTCGGCCACCCCATGGGCGACCGGGTGATCAAGGGCCTGGCGCTGTTCCTCAAGCAACGCCTGCGCAAGACCGACCACATCGGCCGCTATGGCGGCGAAGAGTTCGCCGTGGTCCTTCCGGACACCGACCTGGACGCCGCGCGCCTGGTGCTCGACGAGATTCGCCAGCGCTTCGCCGAGATCCACTACCCGGCGCAACCGACCGACCTGCGCTGCACCTTCAGTTGCGGCATCGCCGAGCTGACCCCGGACCTCGATATCAAGAGCATGGCCAAGCAGGCCGACGAAGCGCTGTACCGGGCCAAGCACGGCGGGCGCAACCGGATCGAAGTATATCGTCCCGACGCTCGATAATGGCCTTTTGTCATCAGCCGGTAACCGAACGGAAATAACCTGCGATCTCGCCGTTCCGTAGTCGGACGAGACTCGCCATGCGCCTCAAGCAACTCACCAACCTCAACACCCTGCTCCTGCTCACCGTCTGCCTCGCCCTGGGAATCACCCTGTGGTGGTCGCAACGCGCCATGGAGCGGCCCTTCCAGTTGCTCGACCAGTACCTGGAGCTGTCGCAGCGCTTCGACGAACAGGTCGCGCGCAACATCCGCCAGTACCTCGGCAGCGGCGACGCCGTGCGCCAGCAGGCCGCGCTGCAAGCCCTGGAAAGCCTCGCCGAGGCCTTGCCGGAGCTACCGCCGGACCTCGCCCGGACCCTCGCGCCAAGCCTCGCGGAGTTGCGCGAATTCAGCGCCGGCGACCTGCTCGCCGCCGGCAAGCTCGCCGGCGACCCGCAGGGCCTGCTGCTACAGGCCGAGCGCGACCTCACCGGCAACCTGGAACAATGGTCCGCCTACCTGGACGCCGCGGCGGGGCAGCCCCAGGCCGGCGCCTACCGCACCCCGCTGCTGCTCGCCAGCCTGCACCTGACCCGCCTCAGCCTGGCCCGCGCCAAGCTGGTGGAAAGCGCCAACCCGGCCCTGGCCGGCGACGTCGAGCGCGAATTGGCCAACCTGCGCGAGCAGGCCGGGCGGATCGGGGCCTTGCCGCTGCTCGGCGTGCTCGACGAGCAACGCTCGGCCAGCGACGACTTCGCCGCCATGATGGGGCTGGCCGGCGACGCCGAGGCTGGCGCCGGCAATGCCGAAGACCGCGGCGTGGCGCTGCGGCGCGAACTCGCCAGCCTGCTGCAACGCTATCCGGACGAGTTACGCCGCACCCGCGACCTGATCGAGCGTCGCCAGCAACTGTCCGCCGACACCGGCGCCAGACTGGACGCGGTGCGCCAGGCCCTGGCCACCCTGGAACCGCAGGTGCGCGGCGAACGCCAGCGCCTGCAAGGCCAGGTACGCCTGATCCAGGGTGGGATGATCGCCCTGATCCTGCTCATCGCCCTCGCCATCGACAGCCTGCAAAGACGCCTGGCGCGGGTCCTCGGGCAACTGGTGCCGGCGCTCTCGGCCTGGGCCGACGGCGACTTCTCGCGCCCCATATCCCTCCGTACCCGCACCGAGGACCTGCGCAACCTGGAAGATTCGCTGAACCGCCTGCGCAGCTTCCTCGCCGAGCTGGTCGGCGCGATCCACCGCCGCGCCGAACAGGTCGCCGGCAGCAGCCAGACCCTGGCCGAGGTCAGCAGCGGCCTGCATGCCGGGGTCGAGCGCCAGGCCGGCGATACCGGGCAGATCCGCGACGCCCTCGGCGACATGGAAGCGGCGATCCAGCAGGTCGCCGGAGACGCCAGCCAGACCGCCGACGCCAGTCGCAGCGCAGGCCAGGCAGTGGAGCACGGCCAGCGGGTGATCGGCGAGAGCCTGGGCGGCCTGCGCGAGCTGGTCGACGAGGTGCAGGGCAACGCCCAGTCGATCGAGCGCCTGGCCGAGGAGTCGGCGACCATTGGCAGCGTGCTGACGGTGATCCGCTCGATCGCCGAACAGACCAACCTGCTCGCCCTCAATGCCGCCATCGAGGCCGCCCGCGCCGGCGACCAGGGCCGTGGCTTCGCCGTGGTCGCCGAGGAAGTCCGCTCGCTGGCCCAGCGCACCGCCGGCGCCACCGAGGAGATCCAGCAGCTCATCGGCCGCCTGCAACAGGCCGCGCGGCAATCGGTGGAGGCCATGCGCAGCCAGGTCGAGCATGCCGAACGCACCGCCGAACAGGCCGGCGCGGCGGAGGGCGCACTGGACGAAGTGGTCGCCGCGATCCATACCATCGGCGTGATGGCCGAACGCATCGCCGAAGGCTCGACCCAGCAGAGCCAGGCGGTCGGCGAGATTCGCTCGCACAGCGAACGCATCCACGCCCTGGGCGGGGAAAACCTGCGGCTGATCGGCCATAGCCGCGAACAGGGCGAGCAACTGCGGCAACTGGGCGGCGACCTGCGCACCACGGTGCAGGCCTTCCGCCTGTGACCCTGCGGCGACGTGCCGCAAGGCGCCAGGGGAACCGTCTGGCTTCGGACCGGTCGGATACCGCTCAGCGGAACCGGGGCAGGACCTGATCAGCCGCACGGGGCTCGATCGGGCCCGGCTTTCCGCTATCATTCCGGCTTTTGATCCGACGAGATATCCATGCGCCGCCTGCTGACCCTGATCCTCCTGCTGGTCGCCCTGCCCGCCGGCGCGGGCCTGTTCGACAGCCGTCCCGGCGCCTCCCTCGGCGGCGGCCTCGATGGCGGCGACTTCCTCAAGGTCGACCAGGCGTTCAAGCCCAGCGTCGAGCGCAGCGACGCGCAGCACGTGCTGCTGCGCTTCGTCAACGCCGAGGGCTACTACCTCTACCGCCACCGCTTCCAGTTCAAGGTCGAGCCAGCCCAGGTCAGCCTCGGCCAGGTGCAGCTGCCGGCGGGCAAGCAGCACCACGACGAGTACTTCGGCGATACCGAGGTCTACTACAACATCGTCGACCTGGAGATTCCCCTGAACAACCCGGCCCGGCAGCCCTATACCCTCGTGGTGACGTACCAGGGCTGCGCCGACAAGGGCCTCTGCTACCCCCCGGAAACCAGGCGCTTCGACATCGACGGCGGTGCCGCGCCGCCAGCCGCGAGCGACGCGGCCGGCAAGGGCCCGCTCGAGCACAAGGGCAAGCGCAGCCTGCTGTTCTTCTTCCTCGCCGGCCTGACCCTGACCTTCACCCCCTGCGTGCTGCCGATGCTGCCGATCCTCTCCGGAGTGGTCCTGCGCGGCCGGCCGGGCGGTGGTCGCGGCTTCGTCCTGTCGCTCGCCTACGTGCTGCCGATGGCGCTCTGCTTCGCCCTGCTCGGCGCGCTGATGGGCATGTTCGGCGCCAGCCTCAATCTCCAGGCGCAATTGCAGTCGCCCTGGGTACTGGTGCCATTCGCGGCGTTCTTCGCGCTGTTCGCCGTGGCCATGTTCGGCTTCTTCGAGCTGCGCCTGCCCGGCTTCATCCGCGAACCGCTCGACCGCCTGGCCGGCGATGCGCGCGGCGGCTCGATCCTCGGCGCCGCCACCCTCGGCGTGCTTTCCAGCCTGCTGGTCTCGCCCTGCGTCTCCGCCCCGCTGGCCGCCTCGCTGCTCTATATCAGCGCCAGCGGCGATGCCTGGGGGGGCGGCCTGCAACTGTTCGCCCTCGGCCTGGGCATGGGTACGCCGCTGGTGGTGTTCGGCGCCGGCGGCGGCGCCCTGCTGCCCAAGAGCGGAGCCTGGATGAACGGCGTGCGCAACGCCTTCGGCGTGCTGTTGCTGGCGGTCGCCGTGTGGCTGCTGGAGCGGGTGGTGTCCGGCCCGGTGGCGCTGATGCTCTGGGGCATGCTCGCCGGCGGCGCCGGCCTGGCCCTGGGCGCCCTCGAATTCACCCCGAAGAGCGCCGCACGCCGCCTGCTGCAACTGCTTGGCCTGATGTTCCTGACCTACGCGGTGGCCGCCTGGATCGGCGCCCTGCAGGGCGAGTCGGACCCGATCCATCCGCTGGGCCGCTCGGTGCCGTCGATCCATGCCGGGCCGCCGAGCACGCCCGGCGAATGGCAGAACCTGACCACCCCGGCGCAGTTGGACGCCGCCCTGGCCGAGGCACGTCAGGCCGGCAAGCCGGTGCTGCTGGACTGGTATGCGGACTGGTGCATCAGTTGCAAGGTCATCGAGCGCCAGGTTCTCACCGATCCCATGGTGCAGGCACGACTGCCGGCCTACCGCCTGCTGCGCTTCGACATCACCGAAAGCAACCCGGCCCAGCGCGGCCTGCTGGACCGCTACAACCTGTTCGGTCCGCCGGCGATCCTGTTCTTCGCCCCGGGCGGTGACGAATGGAGCGACTTGCGCGTCATCGGAGAGATCGACGCCGCCGGGCTCGCCGAACGACTGCGCCGGGCCGCTACCCGGCAGTGACATGCGCTGACATACTTCTGCCGCAATTGCCGGTCAACATGCGGCGATCTACTGCAATCTAACAGTGACTGGACAGTCATACGGAAATTCCGGCATAGTGCCCGCTTGCCGTTTGCAGCCTGTACAGGACAATCAACAAGACAATGGCGACCCTCCTCGTATTGCACGGGCCGAATCTGAACCTGCTGGGCACCCGCGAGCCCGGCACCTACGGTTCGACCACCCTCGGGCAGATCAACCAGGACCTCGAGCGCCGCGCCCGCGAAGCCGGCCACCACCTGCTGCATCTGCAAAGCAACGCCGAATACGAACTGATCGACCGGATCCATGCCGCGCGCGACGAAGGCGTGGACTTCATCATCATCAATCCGGCGGCATTCACCCATACCAGCGTCGCGTTACGTGACGCGCTGCTTGCGGTGAGCATCCCATTCATCGAAGTGCACCTGTCGAACGTGCACAAACGTGAACCTTTCCGGCATCACTCCTACTTCTCCGACGTGGCGGTAGGGGTGATCTGCGGTCTCGGCGCCACAGGCTACCGCCTGGCCCTGGAATCCGCCCTTGAACAACTTCAACGCCCCTGACCTCACTGGGAGTGCTAGCGCTAATGGACATTCGTAAAGTCAAGAAACTGATCGAGCTGCTGGAAGAGTCCGGTATCGACGAGCTGGAAATCCGCGAAGGCGAAGAGTCGGTACGCATCAGCCGCCACAGCAAGACCGCCGCCCAGCCGGTGTACGCACAGGCTCCGGCCTTCGCCGCTCCGGTCGCCGCGCCGGCGCCGGCAGCCGCCGCTCCGGCCGCCGCTGCCGCGGAAAGCGCCCCGGCCGCGCCGAAGCTGAACGGCAACGTGGTTCGCTCGCCGATGGTCGGCACCTTCTACCGCGCCGCCTCGCCGACCTCGGCCAACTTCGTCGAAGTCGGCCAGAGCGTGAAGAAAGGCGACATCCTGTGCATCGTCGAAGCCATGAAGATGATGAACCACATCGAAGCCGAAGTTAGCGGCACCATCGAGTCGATCCTGGTGGAGAACGGCCAGCCGGTTGAGTTCGACCAGCCGCTGTTCACCATCGTCTAAGCCGCGGGGAACCTGCGATGTTGGAAAAAGTGCTGATCGCCAACCGCGGCGAAATCGCCTTGCGCATCCTTCGCGCATGCAAGGAGCTGGGGATCAAGACGGTGGCGGTACACTCCACCGCCGACCGCGAGTTGATGCACCTGTCGCTCGCCGACGAATCGGTGTGCATCGGTCCGGCCCCGGCCACCCAGTCGTACCTGCAGATCCCGGCGATCATCGCCGCGGCCGAGGTCACCGGCGCCACCGCGATCCACCCCGGCTACGGCTTCCTCGCCGAGAACGCCGACTTCGCCGAGCAGATCGAACGCTCCGGCTTCACCTTCGTCGGCCCGACCGCCGAGGTGATCCGCCTGATGGGCGACAAGGTCTCGGCCAAGGACGCCATGAAGCGCGCCGGCGTCCCCACCGTGCCGGGCTCCGACGGCCCGCTGCCGGAAGATGAAGAAACCGCCCTGGCGATCGCCCGCGAGGTCGGCTACCCGGTGATCATCAAGGCCGCCGGCGGCGGCGGCGGGCGCGGCATGCGCGTGGTCTACGACGAATCCGAGCTGATCAAGTCGGCCAAGCTGACCCGCACCGAGGCCGGCGCGGCGTTCGGCAACCCGATGGTCTACCTGGAGAAGTTCCTGACCAACCCGCGCCACGTGGAAGTCCAGGTGCTTTCCGACGGCCAGGGCAACGCCATCCACCTCGGCGACCGCGACTGCTCCCTGCAGCGCCGCCACCAGAAGGTGATCGAAGAGGCGCCGGCCCCCGGCATCGACGAGAAGGCCCGTCAGGAAGTCTTCGCCCGCTGCGTCCAGGCCTGCATCGAGATTGGCTACCGCGGCGCCGGCACCTTCGAGTTCCTCTACGAGAACGGCCGCTTCTACTTCATCGAGATGAACACTCGCGTGCAGGTGGAGCACCCGGTATCTGAGATGGTCACCGGTGTCGACATCGTCAAGGAGATGCTGCGCATCGCCTCCGGCGAGAAGCTCTCGATCCGCCAGGAGGACGTGGTCATCCGCGGCCATGCGCTGGAGTGCCGGATCAACGCCGAAGACCCGAAGACCTTCATGCCCAGCCCGGGCAAGGTCAAGCACTTCCACGCCCCCGGCGGCAACGGCGTGCGCGTCGACTCGCACCTCTACAGCGGCTACAGCGTACCGCCGAACTACGACTCGCTGGTCGGCAAGGTCATCACCTACGGTGCCGACCGCGACGAGGCGCTGGCGCGGATGCGCAATGCCCTGGACGAGTTGATCGTCGACGGTATCAAGACCAATACCGAACTGCACAAGGACCTGGTGCGCGACGCCGCCTTCTGCAAGGGCGGGGTGAACATCCATTACCTGGAGAAGAAACTGGGTATGGACAAGCACTGATCCGTCAGTCGCTGCGCACAAGGGCTGCCTCCGGGCGGCCCTTGTCGTTTCCGCCTGCCGGCCGCCCCAACGGTGCTATCCTCGTCGCCCCTCCACCACCGGACTCCTGCATGGAACGCATCCGCCGCTGGTACCGCCAATCGCTGGCCGCCGCGACCGAGGCCGCGACCTGCTTCGCCTTGGGTTTCAGGGAAAGCCTGCAACCCGCCGCACTCTTCCGCTCCGCGAGCCTGTGCATTCTCGTCAGCGTGCTGTGCACCTGGCTGTTCGTGCATTTCTTCGAACCGATCATCCGCCTCTGCGGCTGGGCCGCGCTGTACACGGCATTCAGCGTGGCCAACTTCGCCCTGATCCCCAGCGGCTCGCTGATCGAGGCCGGCAGCGGTGGCCCGTACTTCGATCCGCTGGCGGCCTTCAACGGCCTGGCGGGACTGGCGCAACTGGCGTTCTATTTCGTCGGCTATGCCGCGCTGTTCTTCGTCGCCCTGTACGCCGCCAGCATCGTCTTCGGCATCCGCCTGGGCCTACCATCGGCCTGCTCGGACAACTGAAGGAACAGGTCCGCCAACGCTACCCGCGACTGGCACCTGCCTCCGGCGAAAGGATCTCGCTGTGGCGTGCCGCCGGCTTCCGCCTGGCACCCTGGCTGGGCGTTTCCGGATCGATCCTGGTCGGCCTGCTGGTTCCGCTCTACAACGGTGTACTCCTGCTGCTGGCGCTGGCCTACCTGAACATCCGCTTCCTGCTGCCCGCCACGCTGGCCGGGCTGGCCGATGCCGGCGAGCAGCTCGCCGTGCTTCGTGCTCGCCGCGGCAGCCTGTTGCTGTTCGGCCTGCTGATACTGCTCCTGGCGCTGGTGCCGCTGCTCAACCTGCTGCTGCCGGCGGTGCTCGGCGGCGGTACCTGCCACCTGGCCAATCGCGGCCTGGCGCAACTGCGCGGCGAGGCCACGGCAGAGAGTGGCAGCGCCGGCTAGCCTCAAGTAAGCTTGCGCGGTGGAAAACGGGTCGCCCCTGGGCGGCCCGTTTCGTTTACAGCCGCAACAGAGGTCGCCCCATGCCCTGGTTACAAGTTCGCCTGGCCATCACCCCGGAACAGGCCGAAACCTACGAAGACGCCCTGCTCGAAGTCGGCGCCGTCTCCGTGACCTTCATGGACGCCGAAGACCAGCCGATCTTCGAGCCGGACCTCGGCACCACCCCGCTGTGGTCGCGCACCCACCTGCTGGCGCTGTTCGAAGCGGACACCGACGAGACCGCCCTGCTCGCCCACCTCGCCTTGCTTACCGGCGGCGACCTGCCCGAGCACCACGTCGAGGAAATCGCCGACCAGGATTGGGAACGCAGCTGGATGGACAACTTCCAGCCGATGCGTTTCGGCCGCCGCCTGTGGATCGTGCCGAGCTGGCACGCCGCCCCCGAGCCGGACGCGGTCAACCTGCTGCTCGATCCGGGCCTGGCCTTCGGCACCGGCACCCACCCGACCACCGCGCTGTGCCTGGAATGGCTCGACGGCCAGGAACTGGCCGGCCGGCAGGTGCTCGACTTCGGCTGCGGCTCGGGAATCCTCGCCATCGCCGCGCTGCTGCTCGGCGCCGAACGGGCGGTCGGCACCGACATCGATCCACAGGCCCTGGAAGCCTCGCGCGACAATGCCTCGCGCAACGGTATCGAGCCCGCGCGGTTCCCTGTCTACCTGCCGGCGGACCTGCCGCAGCGACAGGCCGACGTGCTGGTCGCCAATATCCTCGCCGGCCCGCTGGTTTCCCTCGCCCCGCAACTGACCGGCCTGGTACGTCCCGGCGGCCTGCTGGCGTTGTCCGGCATCCTCGCCGAGCAGGCCGCGGAGGTCCGCGAGGCCTACTCCGCACACTTCGATCTCGACCCGACCGCCGAGCGCGAAGGCTGGATCCGCATCAGCGGCCGCCGCCGCGCCGATTGATGGCGCGCCGCCAGCCACCACTGATCCCGCCCCACTGCCTTCGTGCAAGAAGCTTGGGGTAGACTAGCCGCCGGATTTTCCCTACGGATCGCCGCATGAGCGAAAGCGTCATCACCCAATGTCCCCATTGCAGCACCAGTTTCCGCGTCAACGACGCGCAACTGGGCGCCGCCAATGGCGCGGTCCGCTGCGGCACCTGCCTGAAAGTCTTCAACGCCCTGCAACACCAGGTCGGTGGCGCGCCGCGCGCGAACGCTCCTTCGGCAGCCGAAGCGAAGCCGGCCGCCGCTCCGCCACCCGCGCCCAGCGTCGCGGCCGCCACCTCGGCCGCGCCCCCGGCAGCGCGCCCGCGCGACGAAACCCTGTGGATCCATGACGACCTCGACCTGGACAGCCTCAACCTCGACGAGGAACTGGCCAAGCTCGACGAATTCGAGCTGAACCAGGAATTCTCCAGCATCGAGAAGGCCCCGCGACCGGCGGAGAGCCTGCTGGCGCGCCGCGACGACGAACGCGATCCACATGACGAACGCTGGGCCGAGGCGCTGATCGCCGATGCCGAACCGGCCCAGCCGGCGCGCGGCAATCCGCGCCAGGAACCGAGCCTCGGCGAACCGCTGGCGGAAGAGCGGGTATCCTTCGTGCCGCTGCGCCGCGCCGAGGATCCGCCGGAACTTCGCCTCAGCCTCGATGACGACGATGACGACGAGCCCAGCCTCGGCAAGCGCCGCCACGGCCTGAGCGCCCTGGATGAAGACGACGAGGAAAGCGCCGAGGAACAGTCCGTCGCGCCCCTGGGCAGCGCCCGCAAACCGGACGAGGCGCCGGTCGAGAGTCTCGACCAGTTGCGCGACGAGCCGCTGCAACTGGCCTGGGAGAAGCCCCGGCGCCAATGGCCGCGGCGTCTCGGCTGGCTGCTGCTGATCCTGCTGGCGCTGGGCGGTCTCGCCGCTCAGTACATCGCCTACCATTTCGACGAACTGGCGCGCCAGGACGCCTATCGCCCCTGGTTCGCCCAGCTCTGCCCGGAAATCGGCTGCACCCTTCCCTCCAAGGTCGACGTGGAGCAGATCAGGAGCAGCAACCTGGTGGTCCGCAGCCATCCCGAATTCAGCGGCGCGCTGGTGGTCGACGCGATCATCTACAACCGCGCCAGCTTCTCGCAGCCGTTCCCGCTGCTGGAACTGCGCTTCGCCGACCTCAACGGCCACCTCATCGCCAATCGCCGCTTCAAGCCCGGCGAGTACCTCGGCGGCGAGCTGGCCGGACGAACGGAAATGCCACCGCAGGTACCGATCCACGTGTCGCTGGACATCCTCGACCCGGGTCCGAAGGCGGTGAACTACAGCCTGAGCTTCCATTCCCCGGAGTGACCGGAAAGCCCTCGCCGGTCGCCGCCGGGCCGCTACGCCCACCCGCTCGCGCGGAGCGCCAGGCGCAAGTGCCGCTCGTCTTCCAACTGTAAGAACTAAGGAATCGGCTGTTCAGAATTTATCCAAAACAGCCTTTATCCGGTCATCCAGAGCGGGTATCATGCCCTCCCTTTTTTCGCAGCACCGCAAGACAGGGAAGCCCCATGTCGGTGGTACGCATCGGCCCATATACACTGCCCAACAGACTGATCCTCGCGCCGATGGCCGGGGTGACCGATCGTCCGTTCCGTCAGCTTTGCCGTCGCCTTGGCGCCGGGATGGTGGTATCGGAGATGGTGACCAGCGACGTCCGCCTGTGGAACAGCCGCAAGTCGCGCCTGCGCCTGATCCACGATGGCGAGGACGAGCCGCGCTCGGTGCAGATCGCCGGTGGCGATCCGGCCATGCTGGCCGAGGCCGCGCAGCGCAATGTGGAACTCGGTGCGCAGATCATCGACATCAACATGGGCTGCCCGGCGAAGAAGGTATGCAACAAGGCAGCGGGGTCCGCCCTGCTGCGGGACGAGGCGCTGGTCGCCGAGATCCTCGATGCCGTGGTCAGGGCGGTCGACGTACCGGTCACCCTGAAGATCCGGACCGGCTGGGACCGGGACAACCGTAACGGCGTCACCGTCGCGAAGCTCGCCGAACAGGCGGGGATCCAGGCTCTTGCGGTGCATGGCCGGACCCGCGCCGACCTGTACACCGGGGAGGCGGAGTACGAGACCATCGCGGCGATCAAGCAGGCCGTGTCGATACCGGTGTTCGCCAATGGCGACATCGATTCGCCGGAAAAGGCCAGGAAAGTCATCGAGCAGACCGGGGTGGATGCCCTGCTGATCGGTCGGGCCGCCCAGGGAAGACCGTGGATTTTCCGCGAGATCGACCATTACCTGCGGACCGGCGAGCACCTGCCGGCGGCGCCGCTTCCCGAAGTGCAGAGCATCCTGCTCGAACACCTCGCGGAGCTGCACCTTTTTTATGGGGAAGAAATGGGTGTGCGGATCGCCCGCAAGCATGTGGGGTGGTATCTCGCGACTCTGCCGGGCGCAAGGGAATTCCGCGCCCAGTTCAATCGTTTGCAGGACACGGATGCGCAGTGCGCCAGCGTCAGGCAGTTCTTCGCCGAGCGCCAGAACAACGGAACAGGGGTGGCCGCATGACAACGATGACGACCGAGACTTTAGTGAGTGGAACAACGCCCGTGAGCGACAACGCCAACCTGAAACAGCACCTCACCACGCCGACGCAAGAAGGGCAGACCCTGCGCGACAGCGTGGAGAAGGCATTGCACAACTACTTCGCCCACCTCGAAGGGCAGCCGGTCACGGACGTTTACAACATGGTGCTCTGCGAAGTCGAAGCGCCGCTGCTGGAAACCGTCATGAACCACGTCAAGGGGAACCAGACCAAGGCCTCCGAGCTACTCGGCCTGAACCGCGGGACCCTGCGCAAGAAACTCAAGCAATACGATCTTCTTTAAGAGCGGCGGCGGGCTCCGGCCAAGGGCGCGCGTCCCGGCCGGCACCCGCGGCCGGAAGCCAGCCCTCAGGACCCTTGCAATGACCGACCAAACCACCCGCCTGCCCATCCGCCGCGCGCTGATCAGCGTTTCCGACAAGACCGGCGTCGTCGACTTCGCCCGTGAGCTGGTCGCCCTCGGCGTGGAAATCCTTTCCACCGGCGGCACCTACAAGCTGCTCCGGGACAACGGCATCTCTGCCGTGGAAGTGGCCGACTACACCGGCTTCCCGGAAATGATGGACGGTCGGGTGAAGACCCTGCACCCGAAGGTGCATGGCGGTATCCTCGGTCGCCGCGACCTGGACGGCGCGGTCATGGAGCAGCACGGCATCAAGCCGATCGACCTGGTGGCGGTCAACCTGTATCCCTTCGAGGCCACGGTGGCCAGGCCCGACTGCGACCTGCCTACCGCCATCGAGAACATCGATATCGGCGGGCCGACCATGGTCCGTTCGGCGGCGAAGAACCACAAGGATGTCGCCATCGTGGTCAATGCCGGCGACTACGCCGCCGTGATCGAATCCCTCAAGGCCGGCGGCCTGACCTACGCCCAGCGTTTCGACCTGGCCCTCAAGGCGTTCGAGCACACCTCCGCCTACGACGGCATGATCGCCAACTACCTGGGTACCATCGACCAGACCCGCGATACCCTAGGCACCGCCGACCGCGGCGCCTTCCCGCGCACCTTCAACAGTCAGTTCGTCAAGGCCCAGGAAATGCGCTACGGCGAGAACCCGCACCAGAGCGCGGCGTTCTACGTCGAGGCGAAGAAGGGCGAGGCCAGCGTCTCCACCGCCATCCAGTTGCAGGGCAAGGAACTGTCGTTCAACAACGTCGCCGACACCGACGCCGCCCTGGAATGCGTGAAGAGCTTCCTCAAGCCGGCCTGCGTGATCGTCAAGCATGCCAACCCCTGCGGCGTCGCCGTGGTGCCGGAAGACGAAGGCGGCATCCGCAAGGCCTACGACCTGGCCTACGCCACCGATAGCGAATCGGCGTTCGGCGGCATCATCGCCTTCAACCGCGAGCTGGACGGCGAAACCGCCAAGGCCATCGTCGAGCGCCAGTTCGTCGAGGTGATCATCGCGCCGAAGATTTCCGCCGCCGCCCGCGAGGTGGTCGCCGCCAAGGCCAACGTACGCCTGCTCGAATGCGGCGAATGGCCAGCCGAGCGCGCCCCGGGCTGGGACTTCAAGCGGGTCAACGGCGGCCTGCTGGTACAGAGCCGCGACATCGGCATGATCAAGGCCGAGGACCTGAAGATCGTCACTCGCCGCGCGCCCACCGAGCAGGAGATCCACGACCTGATCTTCGCCTGGAAGGTGGCCAAGTTCGTCAAGTCCAACGCCATCGTCTACGCCAGGAACCGCCAGACCGTCGGCGTCGGCGCCGGCCAGATGAGCCGGGTCAACTCCGCACGGATCGCCGCGATCAAGGCCGAGCACGCCGGCCTGGAAGTGAAAGGCGCGGTGATGGCTTCCGACGCCTTCTTCCCGTTCCGCGACGGCATCGACAACGCGGCCAAGGCCGGCATCACCGCGGTGATCCAGCCGGGCGGCTCGATGCGCGACAACGAAGTGATCGCGGCGGCCGACGAGGCGGATATCGCGATGGTGTTCACTGGCATGCGCCATTTCCGCCATTGAGTATCACGGCGGCTGAGCGCGATGCGGCCAGCCGCCCTACCCACGAATTTCACGCAGGGCGGATAACGCGGCGCGTTACCCGCCGTTGCGCCAGGAGAACCCCATGAACGTACTCATCATCGGCAGCGGCGGTCGTGAACATGCCCTGGCCTGGAAAGTCGCCCAGGACCCGCGCGTGGCGAAGGTCTTCGTCGCCCCGGGCAACGCCGGCACCGCCACCGAAGCCAAGTGCGAGAACGTCGCCATCGACGTGCTGGCCCTGGAGCAACTGGCCGACTTCGCCGCGAAGAACGTCCAGTTGACCATCGTCGGTCCCGAGGCGCCGCTGGTGGCAGGCGTGGTCGACCTGTTCCGTGAGCGCGGCCTGGATATCTTCGGCCCGACCGCCGGCGCCGCCCAGCTGGAAGGCTCGAAGGCCTTCACCAAGGACTTCCTCGCCCGCCACCGGATCCCCACCGCCGCCTATCGCAACTTCACCGAGGTCGAGCCGGCCCTGGCCTACCTGCACGAGCAGGGCGCGCCCATCGTCATCAAGGCCGATGGCCTGGCCGCGGGCAAGGGCGTGATCGTCGCCATGAACCTGGACGAAGCCGAAGCCGCCGTGCGCGACATGCTCGCCGGCAATGCCTTCGGCGACGCCGGCTCGCGCGTGGTGATCGAGGAGTTCCTCGATGGCGAGGAGGCCAGCTTCATCGTCATGGTCGACGGCCAGAACGTGCTGCCGATGGCCACCAGCCAGGACCACAAGCGCGTCGGCGATGGCGACAGCGGGCCGAACACCGGCGGCATGGGCGCCTACTCGCCGGCCCCGGTGGTCACCGCCGAGGTCCACCAGCGGGTGCTGGACGAAGTGATCTACCCGACCGTGCGCGGCATGGCCGAGGAAGGCAACGTCTATACCGGCTTCCTCTATGCCGGCCTGATGATCGACAAGAGCGGCGCGCCCAAGGTCATCGAATTCAACTGCCGCTTCGGCGATCCGGAAACCCAGCCGATCATGGTCCGCCTGGAGTCCTCCCTGGTCCTGCTGGTCGAGGCCGCCCTGGCCAAGGCGCTGGACAAGGTCGAGGCGACCTGGGACCCGCGTCCGACCGTGGGCGTGGTACTGGCCGCCGGCGGCTATCCGGGCGACTACGCCAAGGGCGAGGTCATCGAAGGCCTGGCCGAGGCCGCCGCGCTGGACGGCAAGGTGTTCCACGCCGGCACCGCGCTGAAGGATGGCCAGGTGGTCACCTCCGGCGGCCGCGTGCTCTGTGCCACCGCCATCGGCGAGAGCGTGTCCGCCGCCCAGCAACAGGCCTATCGCCTGGCCGAGAAGATCCGCTGGAACGGCTGCTTCTACCGCAAGGACATCGGCTACCGTGCCATCGCCCGCGAGCGCGGCGAGTCCTGACCGGGCCCGAAGCCGCGGGCGCCGCACGGCGCTTCCGCGGCCTATGCCGTTGCCACGGCCACTTGGCTATAATCCGGCCATTCACCTTCGAAGGGACTTCGCCGTGGTACGGCTTCGGATCGCCATAGGACTACTCGTCAGCTTCCTGCTGCTTCTGCTCGGTCCGATGTCGCCGGCGGTCGCGGACGACGCCGGCGTTTCCAGCGTTCCCCTGCAAACCACCGCCACCACCCCCAGCGTCAACCAGAACTGGCGCCTGCTGCGCGACGAGAGCGCGCAACTGCGGATCGCCGACGTCCTCCAGCGCAAGGAGCAGTTCCGCCCGCTGGCCAAGCGCTCCTTCATCTTCCCCGCCAGCCCCCAGGCGGTCTGGCTGCAGGTCCAGCTTCCCGCGCAGAAGGTGCCGAGCTGGCTGTGGATCTTCGCCCCGCGGGTGCAGTACCTGGACTACTACCTGGTGCAGGACGGCCAACTGGTGCGGGACCAGCACACCGGCGAGTCGCGACCGTTCCAGGAGCGCCCGCTGCCCTCGCGCTCCTACCTGTTCTCGCTGCCGGTCGACGGCAAGCCGATGACCCTGTACGTGCGGATGACCTCCAACCATCCGCTGATGGCCTGGTTCGACCAGATCGACGAAGCCGGCCTGGTCGGCCTGGAGAAGCCCGCCTACGCCTTCGGCATGCTGCTCGGCGGCATGCTCCTGCTGCTGATGTACAACCTGATCCGCTTCGCCTACTCGCGCAGCGCCAGCAGCCTGTGGCTGGCGGCGGTGCACGCGGCGCTGGCGGTCTGCGCCGCGGCGAACCTGGGGCTGGTGGCGTTCTGGCTGCCGGGACTCAAGTTCAACCAGTCGCTGACCGCCGACCTCGGCGCCCTCGGCGCCGCGGTGAGCCTGCTGTGGTTCGCCTGCAGCTTCTTCCGCGGCACTGCGGAAAGCCGCCTGAACCGCCTCCTGCAAGGCGAGGCGCTGTTGATCCTGGCGGTCGGCGCGATCATCGCCTTCACCCAGCAACTCTGGTTCAGTTGGCTGATCTACCTGCTGGTGATCCTCAGTTCGCTCAGCGTCCCGCTGATCGCGGCCTGGCACTGGTATCGCGGCTACCAGCCGGCGCGCCTGATCGTTGCCGGGATGATCGTGTTCAACGCCGGCTTCATGGTGTTCCTGCCGGTACTGTTCGGCACCAAGCAACTCGATCCGGGCTGGCTGGTGCTCGGCGTGTTCAGCTTCGCCACCCTCGCCGGGCTGGTCCTGAGCGTCTCGCTCACCGAACGCCAGCGGCTGATCCAGCAGCTCAACCTGCAACAGCGCACCAGCGAGGCAGCGCACACCGCGGAATTGCAGACCAAGGCCGAGTTCCTGGCCAAGATCAGCCACGAGATCCGCACGCCCATGAACGGCGTGCTGGGCATGACCGAACTGCTCCTCGGCACCCCGTTGTCGGCGAAGCAGCGCGACTACGTGCAGACCATCCACAGCGCCGGCAACGAGCTGCTCACGCTGATCAACGAGATACTCGACATCTCCAAGCTGGAGTCCGGGCAGATCGAGCTGGACGAAGTGCAGTTCGACCTCAACGCGTTGATCGAGGACTGCCTGGATATCTTCCGGGTCAAGGCCGAGCAGCAGCGCATCGAGCTGATCAGCTTCACCCAGCCGCAGGTGCCGCGGGTCATCGGCGGCGATCCGACGCGCCTGCGCCAGGTGGTCCTGAGCCTGCTGGACAACGCGTTCAAACAGACCGAGGAAGGCGAGATCCTGCTGGTGGTGGCCCTCGACGACCAGGGCGAGACGCCACGCCTGCGCATCGCCGTGCAGGACAGCGGCCACCCGTTCGACGCCAAGGAGCGCGAGGCGCTGCTCACCGCCGAGCTGCACAGCGGCGACTTCCTTTCCGCCAGCAAGCTCGGCAGCCACCTCGGCCTGATCATCGCCCGCCAACTGGTGCGGCTGATGGGCGGGGAGTTCGGCATCCAGTCCGGCAGCAGCCAGGGCACCACCCTGTCGCTGACCCTGCCGCTCGACCCGCAGCAGCTGGAGAACCCCACCGCCGACCTCGACGGCCCGCTGCAGGGCGCCCGGCTGCTGGTGGTGGACGACAACGAAACCTGCCGCAAGGTGCTGGTGCAGCAGTGCAGCGGCTGGGGCCTGAACGTCAGCGCGGTGTCGTCCGGCAAGGAGGCGCTGGCCCAGTTGCGCACCAAGGCGCACCTGCGCGAGTACTTCGACGTGGTCCTGCTCGACCAGGACATGCCCGGCATGACCGGCATGCAACTGGCGGCGAAGATCAAGGAAGACCCCAACCTCAACCACGACATCCTGCTGATCATGCTCACCGGGATCAGCAACGCGCCGAGCAAGATCATCGCCCGCAACGCCGGGATCAAGCGCATCCTGGCCAAGCCGGTGGCCGGCTACACGCTGAAGGCGACCCTCGCCGACGAACTCGCCCAGCGCGGCGTCAGCGGCGTCACCAACTACCTGCAACCGGCCAAGGAAGCGCAGGCGCCGAGCCTGCCGAGCGATTTCCGGATCCTCGTCGCCGAGGACAACAGCATCTCCACCAAGGTCATCCGCGGCATGTTGAACAAGCTCAACCTGCAGCCGGACACCGCCAGCAACGGCCAGGAGGCGCTCAGCGCGATGAAGGCGACCCAGTACGACCTGGTGCTGATGGACTGCGAGATGCCGGTTCTGGACGGCTTCTCCGCCACCGAGCAGCTCCGCGCCTGGGAAGCCCACGAACAGCGCCCGCATACCCCGGTGGTGGCGCTCACCGCGCACATCCTCAGCGAGCACAAGGAACGCGCGCGGCTGGTCGGCATGGACGGGCACATGGCCAAGCCGGTGGAGCTGTCGCAATTGCGCGAGCTGATCGCCTACTGGGTCGGCGAACGCGATCGCCGCCGCCAGGGCGACGCCCTGCCCTCCTGAGGGCAACGAGGTTCTCCGGCGCGGCACCCGGCCTCCGCCACGGCGGATAACCGCACGCGGTTATTCG
>NZ_KV800283.1:0-296 GCF_001810205.1 Pseudomonas sp. HMSC076A11
GCGTTCGCCGGCAGCTCGTAGGGCACCGTCTGCTCGGCGTTGTAGACCCGCCCGGTGATGATCGGCCGGTCCGGGTCGCCTTCGAGGAAGCTGACGATCACTTCCTGGCCGATCCGCGGGATCTGGATCGAGCCCCAGTTCTTCCCGGCCCAGGCCTGCGAGACGCGCATCCAGCAGGAGCTGTTCTCGTTGGACTGGTCGTGGCGGTCCCAATGGAAATGCACCTTGACCCGGCCGTACTGGTCGGTCCAGATCTCCTCGCCCTTGGGCCCGACCACCACCGCAGTCTGCGGGCC
>NZ_KV800284.1:0-245 GCF_001810205.1 Pseudomonas sp. HMSC076A11
GACTGCCGCATCTTCCAGAACCAGAAGGTCCCGGACATCATCAAGCAGGTGTTCCGCGACCTCGGCTTCTCCGACTTCGAGGACGCCCTGAGCCGCTCCTACCGCGAGTGGGAATACTGCGTGCAGTACCGCGAGACCAGCTTCGACTTCATCAGCCGGCTGATGGAACAGGAAGGCATCTACTACTGGTTCCGCCATGAGCAGAAGCGCCACATCCTGGTGCTCTCCGACGCCTACGGCGCGCA
>NZ_KV800285.1:0-22092 GCF_001810205.1 Pseudomonas sp. HMSC076A11
GCACGAACTCGCCGCCGATGTAGTTGCCGTAGCGAGGCTTGAAGGTGACGACGGCACCGGGGGTTCCGGGCGCTGCGTAGATCATGGCGAAGCTCTCCTGTGTGGTCGTTCCGCCGTGGCGCGGCGGACTCGTGCAAGGGCGCCGCGGTCGGCGGCGAAGGGTCGGGCGCGTCACTCGTCGACGTGCACGCTTTCCAGATAGCTGCGGATCGCCCAGAGGCCTTCCTGGCTGATGAAGTCGGCCATCTTCGGCATGTACACCGCGCCATCGCGCACCGCGCCGTTGATGACCCGCTCCTTGAACCATTCGTCGCCCTCGGCGCCGGTCTCCAGCAGGCGCAGGTCCGGGGCGATGCCGCCGGACTTGGCTTCCAGGCCGTGGCAGCGCGCGCAGTTCTGGTTGTAGGCGGAGGCGCCGATCTCGACGGCGAGGTCGTGCTTGGCGTAGGGCTTGCGGTAGGGGTTGGTGTCGCGCCATTCCTTGCCCAGCGGCTCGAGTCCCTTGGTGTCCACTGCCTGGGGGGTCACATCGCCGTGGGCCAGCGCCAGGCTCGAGAGGCTGAGACCGGCCAGCACCAGCAGGCCGCGCAAGGCGTTGTTCTTGTTCATCACTTCATTCCTCCGGGGAGACAGGACAAGGCACGGGCGCCAAACGGCGCTCATCGCCATCCTAGGAAGCTCCGCCGCGCGCCCGAATCCTGCTTTGGGCGTCCTTGCCTACTCCCTTCGGAGTAGAGCCTCGGAAGGCCTTACGCGGGGCTTTGGCAGCAAGTCCAAGTCATGCCCCGTCCGGGAAGTCTTCCCGGACGAATCGGGCGATCTTCCGTTCCCGTCGGCGCGCCCCGCTTCCACCATGAAGCCGCCGCGGCCCGAGCAGCGGCCTGCCGTTTCTCGACCCTCACTCCAAACGGGAACCCGATCATGACAACAAGAACCTCACCCGCCCCTGCCGGCCTCCTGCGTCCGAGCCTGCACTGCCTCGCCTTCGCCGTCGCCCTGGGCAGCGCTGGCGCCGCGCTGGCCAAGGATGTGACCTGGGAGGACATCGCCAACGACGACAAGACCACCGGCGACGTGCTGCAGTACGGCATGGGCACCCACGCCCAGCGCTGGAGCCCGCTCAAGCAGGTCAACGCCGACAACGTGTTCAAGCTGACCCCGGCCTGGTCGTACTCCTTCGGCGACGAGAAACAGCGCGGCCAGGAGTCCCAGGCCATCGTCAGCGACGGCGTGATCTACGTGACCGCCTCCTACTCGCGGCTGTTCGCCCTCGACGCGAAGACCGGCAAGCGCCTGTGGACCTACAACCACCGCCTGCCCGACGACATCCGCCCGTGCTGCGACGTGGTCAACCGCGGCGCCGCGATCTATGGCGACAAGGTGTTCTTCGGCACCCTCGACGCCTCGGTGGTGGCGCTGAACAAGAACACCGGCAAGGTGGTGTGGAAGAAGAAGTTCGCCGATCACGGCGCCGGCTACACCATGACTGGCGCGCCGACCATCGTGAAGGACGGCAAGACCGGCAAGGTCCTGCTGATCCACGGCAGTTCGGGCGACGAGTTCGGCGTGGTCGGCCGCCTGTTCGCCCGCGATCCGGATACCGGCGAGGAAATCTGGATGCGTCCCTTCGTCGAAGGCCACATGGGCCGCCTGAACGGCAAGGACAGCACGGTGACCGGCGACGTCAAGGCGCCCTCCTGGCCGGACGATCGCAACTCGCCGACCGGCAAGGTCGAGTCGTGGAGCCACGGCGGCGGCGCTCCCTGGCAGAGCGCCAGCTTCGACGCCGAGACCAACACCATCATCGTCGGCGCCGGCAACCCCGGCCCGTGGAACACCTGGGCGCGCACCGCCAAGGGCGGCAACCCGCACGACTACGACAGCCTCTACACCTCCGGCCAGGTCGGGGTGGACCCGAGCAGCGGCGAGGTGAAGTGGTTCTACCAGCACACCCCCAACGACGCCTGGGACTTCTCCGGCAACAACGAACTGGTGCTGTTCGACTACAAGGCCAAGGACGGCAAGATCGTCAAGGCCACCGCCCACGCCGACCGCAACGGCTTCTTCTATGTGGTCGACCGCAGCAACGGCAAGTTGCAGAACGCCTTCCCCTTCGTCGACAACATCACCTGGGCCAGCCACATCGACCTGAAGACCGGCCGCCCGGTGGAGCGCGAGGGCCAGCGCCCGCCGCTGCCGGAACCGGGGCAGAAGCATGGCAAGGCGGTGGAAGTATCGCCGCCGTTCCTCGGCGGCAAGAACTGGAACCCGATGGCCTACAGCCAGGACACCGGCCTGTTCTACGTGCCGGCCAACCACTGGAAGGAAGACTACTGGACCGAGGAGGTCAGCTATACGAAGGGCAGCGCCTACCTTGGCATGGGCTTCCGGATCAAGCGCATGTACGACGACCACGTCGGCAGCCTGCGCGCCATGGACCCGGTCAGCGGCAAGGTGGTCTGGGAACACAAGGAACACCTGCCGCTCTGGGCCGGGGTGCTGGCCACCGCCGGCAACCTGGTGTTCACCGGCACCGGCGACGGCTACTTCAAGGCCTTCGACGCGAAGAGCGGCAAGGAGCTGTGGAAATTCCAGACCGGCAGCGGCATCGTCTCGCCACCGATCACCTGGGAACAGGACGGCGAGCAGTACCTCGGCGTGACCGTCGGCTACGGCGGCGCCGTGCCGCTGTGGGGCGGCGACATGGCCGACCTGACCCGGCCGGTGGCCCAGGGCGGTTCCTTCTGGGTATTCAAGCTGCCCAGCTGGGACAACCGCACCGCCAGCCGCTGATCCCCGCGCCGCGCCCTGCGAGGCGCGGCTTTCCCCGCCTGCGGAGTATCCCGATGAAGACCTTCCTCCTCTGCGCCGCCTTGCTCGGCGCCGGCCTGGCCCAGGCCGCCGACGACATCGACGACGTCCGCGTCATCGCCGGCTGCCGCCTGGAGCCCGGCGCGCGCTGCGCCAAGGCCGACCTGCGCGGCGCCGACCTGCGCAACCTCGACCTCGGCCGCATCGACCTGGCCGGCGCCGATCTCTCCGGCGCCGACCTGCGTCACGCCAGGCTCGACCTGGCCAACCTGGAAAAAGCCAACCTGCGTGGTGCCGACCTCACCCGCGCCAGCCTGCAGCAAGCCAACCTGCGCGGCGCCGACCTCTCCGGCGCCAGGGCGGTGGCGATCCAGGCCTGGGGCCTGTTCGCCCAGGGCGCCCAGTGGCAAGGCGCCGACCTCACCGCCGCCTACCTGGAGTTCGCCCGTCTCAGCGGCGGCCGCCTGCACCAGGCCACGCTGCGCGCCGCCGACCTGGAGATGACCTGGCTGTCCCGCGCCGATCTCAAGGGCGCCGACCTGCGCGACGCCAACCTGCAGGAAGTCAAGCTGGCCGAGGCCAACCTGGAAGATGCCGACCTGCGCGGCAGCAAGGTGCGCTTCGGCAACTTCCAGGGCAGCAACATGCAGGGTTGCAAGGATTGCCCCGCGGGCTGGCAGTGAAGCGCCGGACAGCAGCGACGGCCCCCCTAGCCGAGGCTGCCGCGAGCCTCCTCGGCGAGCGGCAGCGGCAGGCCCAGCCGCAGCACGCCGCTGTCGATGGCCCGGTGCACCAGTTCCGCCTGGGTACTCACCTGCAACTTCTGCTTGAGCAGGCTGACATGGTTGGACACGGTCTTGGCGCTTACCCCCAGGTGCTCGGCCACCTCGCGCAGGGCCAGGCCACGCGCGAGCAGGCGGAAGATCTCGAACTCGCGACGGGTCAGCCCGCGCAACGCTGCCCCGCCCTGCTCTTCCCACGACTGGCAGGCCAGGCGCGTGGCCAGGGGCTGCTCCAGATAGAGCTGGCCGGCGAGCACTCGCCGTATCGCCTCCAGCAGCACCGTCGGCGCCGCTCGCTTGGTCACGTAGCCGCGGGCACCGGCATCCAGCGCCTGGCGCACCAGGGCCAGTTCGTCGTGGAGGCTGAAGAACAGCACACGCAACTGCGGCAGGCGCTGGCGCAGCCGGCGAGTCAGTTCCAGGCCGCTGATGCCCGGCAGGCCGAGATCGACGATGACCAGCGAAGGAATTTCCCGCTGCACCGCCTGCAAGGCTTCTTCGCCGTCGCCGGCCTCGTTCACCTCCACGTCGGGGAGCAGCCCGCGCAACAGCGCGGCCAGCCCTTCGCGGACCACGAAATGATCGTCCACCAGCAGGATCTTCATCGTCCTCTCCTCTCAGTCGTCGCGTTCCAGCGGCATCCGCAGGCGCAACGCCAGGCCCTGTCCGGGACGGCTGCGCAGGCTCAGTTCAGCGCCCAGGCAGCGCGCGCGCTGGCGCATCGAGTCCAGGCCGAAGCCGGGTGCCGGGTCCGCCGCGCAGCCGCGACCGTCGTCGCGTACGCTCAGGTAGAGAAAGCCGCCACGGCATTGCAGGCGGATCCGCACGCGGCTGGCGCCGGCATGCCGGGCGACGTTGTTCAGCGCCTCCTGCAACAGGCGGTAGAGATGGGTCCCGGCCGCCGCATCCAGGGGCGGCAGCGGACCGCCCAGGCGCAGCTCGCAGGCGATGCCCTGGCCTTCCTGCCAGTCCGCCACGCAGGCGCGCAGCGCCTCGTCCAGCGACTGGCGTTGCAGGGCCGGCGGCGGTAGACCGCGCAGCAGCGCGCGGAAGCTGTCGTCCAGCCCCTGGCAGTAGCGCTCCAGGCGTGCCAGCGCCGGCTGCCCGTCGCCTGCCGTGCAGCGCAGCAACAACAGTTGGGTGCGGATGCCCGTCAGGTACTGGCCGATATCGTCATGCACCGCCTGGGCCAGCAAGCGCCGCTCGCGCTCCTGCACGGCGAGCAGCCAGCGGTACTCCGCCGGGCCGGCGGGTCGCAGGTCATCCATGGCGTGGCTCAGGGGGCGATCCGACAGGCCTGTCCGACGGCGCAGGCGGCAGGTCTTTCCTGGCCGAGGTGGCGGGAATAGAGGAAATCGAACCCGAGCAGGCTGAGGATCAGCAGGATGGGCAACACCAGGGTGACGGCGATGCGCATGGCGGCGACTCCTGTCCATTGTCGTTGTCGAGACATGCTAGGACGCGCGGAGCCACGGCGTGCTACTACCTTGGTACTGCCGGGCCGCTACTTTTGCGCGGCCACCCGCCTCCAGCCGCCCTTGCGGGCGCCGCCGATGCAGCAGGAGCGCTGCGCAAGCGCCTGGTCCTGCTACTTTGGTACTGGTTCACCCCTCCGGACGTCGAATTTCCAAAGCAGCGCGCCTGCCCTGTAATGACGCATACAAGAAGAAACGACGAGAAGCCGCCATGCCCCGCCTTGCCTTGCCCCGCGTAGCGCCCGACTACCCTGCGGCGGTCCCGCCGCAGTACCGAGTTCGCCTTCTCCGCCTACCCGGCTGCCGACCGTCCGCGACGCGTCCCCGGCAGCGCGCGGCGGAACGCCCACCCGCTGGGCTATCGCGCCCACGACTGCTACCGTGAGCGCATTCGCATCCGCCCGCGTGCCCCGAGCCGCCACCAGCCGCCCATAACGACAATAACGAGGTGCAGGCCATGTACAAGATCCTGATCGCCGACGACCACCCGCTGTTCCGCGAGGCCATCCACAATGTCATCGCCGACGGATTCCCCGGCAGCGAAGTGATGGAAACCGCCGACCTCGACAGCGCCCTGGGCCTGACCCAGGAACACGACGACCTCGACCTGATCCTGCTCGACCTGAACATGCCCGGCATGCACGGCCTCAACGGCCTGATGAACCTGCGCAACGAGGCCCCGACCATTCCCGTGGTTATCGTCTCCGCCGAGCAGGACAAGCAGGTGGTGCTACAGGCCATCACCTACGGCGCGGTGGGCTTCATCACCAAGTCCTCGCCACGCGCGCAGATGACCGAAGCCATCGAGCAGATCCTCAACGGCAACGTCTACCTGCCCTCGGACGTGATCCGCACCCAGAAGAGTTCGCCGCGACGCAGCGGCCACGAAGAACACGGCATCTCCCCGGAACTGCTCCAGGCCCTGACCCGCAAGCAGCTGCTGGTGCTGGAGCGGATGACCAAGGGCGAGTCGAACAAGCAGATCGCCTACAACCTGGACATCGCCGAGACCACGGTGAAGGCGCACGTCTCGGCGATCCTGCGCAAGCTCAAGGTACACAACCGGGTCCAGGCGATCCTCAGCGCCGGCGACATCGACTTCGCCGCCTACCTGCGCCGCTGAGACCCGCCGATGCCCGACCGCCGTACCCTGCTGCTCACTGTCCTGGCGATGCTGGCCTTCGCCGGCAATTCGCTGCTCTGCCGCGCGGCGCTGAAGGACACCGCCATCGACGCGGTCAGTTTCACCGCCCTGCGTCTCTTCTCCGGCGCCCTCATGCTCGCCGTCCTGCTGCATCTGCGCCGGCGCCCGGCCACGCCCGCGCGCGGCGGCTGGCGCGGGGCGGCGGCGCTGTTCGTCTACGCGGCCGCGTTCTCCTACGCCTACGTGCAGCTGGACGCCGGCACCGGCGCGCTGCTGCTATTCGGCGCGGTACAGGTCACCCTGCTGCTGGCCGGCCTGCTGCGCGGCGAACGGCTGGGCGGACAGGCGCTGCTCGGTTTCCTGCTGGCCCTGGGCGGCCTGCTGTTCCTGTTGCTCCCCGGAGCCAGCGCGCCGCCGCTGGGCGGTGCCCTGCTGATGCTCCTGTCCGGCCTCGCCTGGGGCCTCTATACCCTGCTCGGCCGCGGCGGCGGCGAGCCGCTGGCGGTCAGCGCGGGCAACTTCCTGCGTGCCCTTGCCTTCGCCGCCCTGCTGCTCCTGGCATTCCACGGGCAGTTGCGGCTGGACGGCGCCGGGCTGGCCTATGCCCTGCTTTCCGGCGCCCTCGCCTCCGGCCTCGGCTACGCCGTCTGGTACAGCGCACTGCCGGGGCTGACGGCGATCCAGGGCGCCTCGGTGCAGCTCAGCGTGCCGGTGCTCGCCGCCCTCTGCGGCGCCCTGCTGCTCGGCGAGCCGCTCGCCCCGCGATTGCCGCCGGCGACCCTGGCGGTGCTCGGCGGGATCGCCCTGATCCTCGCCCCGCGCCTGGGCCGCGCGGCGCGCGAAGGCGCCTGAATCAGACCGAGGCTTCGCGCTCCAGCAAGTGGCAGAGCGCGGTCTTCAGCTTCATCGGCCGCACCGGCTTGTGCATCAGGGTATGGCCAAGCTCGCGGACCTGCTGCTTGAGCTCGTTGCTGTAGTTGGCGGTGATCATCAGCGCCGGCAGCGGCGAGCCGCGCCGGGCGTTGATCGCGGCGACCGCGTCGACGCCGTTGCGCTGGTCGTCGAGGTGATAGTCGACGATCAGCAGGTCGGCCTCGGCATGGTAGTTGTCGACCTGTCGCGCCAGGTCTTCCTCCGACAGCGCCGTCACTACCCGGCAGCCCCAGGCTTCGAGCAACGTGCGCATGCCTGCGCAGATCGCCGCATCGTTGTCCAGCACCCACACCCGCGAACCACGCAGGCGCTCGCGCAGGTCGTCCGCGCTGGCCAGCGGCTCGGCGCGACTGCGCGGGGCATGGCGGGCCAGCGGTACCTCGATGGCGAAGCATGAGCCCTTGCCCGGCAGCGAGCCGACCCGGACCCGGTGGCCGAGCATGCGGGCGATCTTGTCGACGATCGCCAATCCCAGGCCGAGCCCGCGGTCCTGGTGACAACGCTGTGACTCGCCGCGCTTGAATTCCTGGAAAATCTCGCCGAGCTTGTCGGCGGCGATGCCCACCCCGGTGTCCCAGACCTCGATCGACAGGCGCTGCCGATGCCGGCGGCAACCCAGCAGCACGCGCCCTCGCGGGGTATAGCGGATGGCGTTGGAAAGCAGGTTGCGGAGGATTCGCGCGAGCAGTTGCTGGTCGCTGCGGACCAGCGCCCCGCAGGCCACGAAGTCCAGGCGTAGCCCTTCGCTGGCGGCTACCTGGCGGTACTCCGCGGCCAGGTTGCCGAGCAGTTCGCCAAGCTCGAACGGGGCGATGTCCGGGGTGATCACGCCGGCGTCCAGCTTGGAAATGTCCACCAGGGTGCCGAGCAGGTTCTCCACGTCCTCCAGCGAATGGCTGATGTTGTTCACCAGCGCCTCGTTGTCCCGCGTCGCGCTGCCGCGCTCCTGCAAGGCGCTGGTGAACAGCCGCGCGGCGTTCAGCGGTTGCAGCAGGTCGTGGCTGACCGCCGCGAGGAACTTGGTCTTCGACAGGTTGGCCTGTTCCGCCTCGCGCTTGGCCTCGCGCAGGCGCGCCTCGACCTGGCTGCGCTCGTGGATCTCGCGCTTGAACTGGTCGTTGAGGGTGGTCAGCTCGGCGGTCCGCTCGCGCACCCGCTGTTCGAGGTTCTGGTAGGCCTGGTGCAGCGCCTCGGCGGTCCGCCGGCGCTCGGTGATATCCCGAATCAGCACGAACAGCCCGGCGACCCGGCCGTCGGCCTGGCGGTTCGGCACGTAGGAGCGCTGCATGTAGCGCTCCTCGCCGGACAACGCGGTCTCGGCGATCTCGAAGGTCACGCTTTCGCCGGCCAGGGCCCGCTCGAAGTACGGCTCCAGGCGCCGGCAGTGCTCGGCGCCATGCACGTCGCGCAGGCAGCGGCCGAGCATCGAGCCGCTGGGCCAGCGGTACCACTCCTCGTAGACCTTGTTGGTGAATTCGTAGACCAGTTCGTCGCTGAGATAGGCGATCAGCGCCGGCACCTGGTCGGTGATCAGGCGGATCCAGCGCTCGCTGGCACGCAACGCCTCGGCGTGGCGATAGCGTTCGGTGATGTCGGTGAAGGTGTTGACGAAGCCGCCGGTGGGCAGCGCATGGGTACGGATCTCCAGCACCCGGCCATCGAACAGGCGCTGCTCGCGGGCGCTCAGCGGACTCCCCTGGGAGTCCTGGCTGCGCGGCGTGAGCAACGGCAATTCGCTCTCCGCCATGACTTCGGCGAAGGCCCGGTGCCCGGCGATCGGGGCCAGCCCGCAGAGCTCCAGGAAGCGCCGGTTCCACAACTCCAGCACGCCGTCGGCACCGACCATCGCCACGCCCTGGGAGAGGTTGTCCACCGCCCGCTGCAACAGGTGCGACTTCTGCGCCAGCGCCTGCTCGCGGCGCGCGGTCTCGCTGAGCTTGATCTCGGTGACGTCGCTGTAGAGCACCGCCAGCCCGCCGTCGCGGGTCGGTCGCTCGCTCATCCGCAGCCAGCGCTCGTCGCGTAGGCGATACAGGGTCTGCTGGTCGCCGCCGCGCTGTTCCTCGACGATCAGCCCACCGCTACGCGCCAGCCGGTGCAGTTCGGCGCGGCGCATGCCAGGACCGATCCGCGCCCGGCTGTCGACCCACAGCGCGCGGAAGCGCTCGTTGAACAGCACGATGCGCTGCTGCGGATCGAACAGGACGAAGGCGTCGGAGATGCTTTCGATGGCGTCGAGCAGATGCTGGTGGGCGGTCTCGGCACGCAGGCGAGCGTCGCTGAGCAACTGGTTGCTGGCCTTCAGTTCGAGCATCGTCTGGCTCAGCGCGTCGGTGCGCTCGCGGACCTGCTCGGCCAGCACCACGGAATACTGGAAGGCGCCGTAGGCCTCGTCGCTCTGCGCGGCGCTCGACTCAATGCGTCCGATCAGCGCCTGGTTGATCCGCTGCAACTTGTGCCGCTCTTCTTCGAGGGCGACGACCCGCGCCTGCAGCTCAGCGACGGACACCTCCGCGGGGTCGGCCAATGGCGACCCCGGTGAAGGTCTGGTTGATATGCATGCCATTGAATTGCTCTCCGTAGGTGTTGAAGCCGATCACCTGCTGGCTGCGGAGAAACGCGGCGGTCGCTTGCGTGTCACCGCCGACCTCCAGCTCCAGGCGCCGCAGGAAGCAGTCGCAACCGATGGTCAGCAACGGCGGTCCGAGGCGCTCGTGGAGGCGGCGGAACTGCGCCTCCAGGTTGGGCAACAGCGGGCCGGTGCTCATCGCGGTGAGAACGATGCCGTTCTCCACCGCACAGTAGAACGTCAGGCTCAGGTCCTCGTTGGCCTGCTGGATCGAGCGCACGTAATAGCGTTCGTCGACCCGCACCGCCAGCGGATGCGCGGAGAACAGGGCGAAATCCAGCGCCTGCGGCGCCACCCCGATCAGCCGGGCGTATTCCAGCGCCGCCGGCTCGGCGTTGAGTTCGTGGACCCGCCGGCTGCCGCTGTCGGCGCGGGTCACCACCAGCTTCTCGGCGCGCGGCACCACGTGATGGGTGGTGAAGACCTCGAAGTCCAGCCAGGTGTTGACCAGCACCACCACTGCCGCCCCGGTATGGAACTGGCCCTGGTGGTAGACATGGGTGTGGGTCAGGTGCCGGTCGTCGCCGGCCGAGCCGCCGAAATGCGGGATCGCACCGAGCGCCGCGCCAAGCGCGGCGAGCACCACCTCTTCGCGGCTGGACAGGCCGTCGAGCAGGGTCAGGGCGAAGCTGTGGTCCTTGATCGGCGCCAGGCCGCCGCGGCGACAGCCGGCCACCAGGGTCTCGACCATCTGCTGCGCGTCCAGCAGGCTGAAGCGCTCCATTTCGTCGATCAGCGCGCTGCTGATGGCGAAGCTGCGTACGTCGAAGCCCACCGCGCTGACGCAGCCGCGCCCGTAGCCCGCCGGAGTGATCTCGCCGGCTGTGGTGCAGCCGACCAGGTCGATGCCGCCGAAGTAGCGTTCGAGCATCTCGGCAAGGGCCGGCAGGTCGTATTCCGCGGAACAGAAGAACAGCACGAAGCCCAGGTGCGGATGGATAAGCTGGCGCGCCAGGTCCTGGGCCACCACTTCGACGTCGCGCGCGCTGGACATGCCCCTGCAGACCCCTTCCCCCTGCCCTTCGTACATGCCCGCTCCCCCGTCGTTCCGCCTCGCCAGCATTCTACGAAGGGCGCCGCCGCGGCCCCTATCCTACTTGGGTCGCGGCGGGGTCCTTCGAAAGTAGCGGTATCACCAGTTCAGTACGGCGCCGAGGGCCACGGTGTCGGTGTCCTCGTCGAGCGCGGCACCGTCGCGCCCGTCGATCCGGTAGCGGTTCAGCTCGGCGACCAGCTTGAGGTTGTCGTTGATCGTGCGGAAATAGGCGATGCCGCGACTCTCGTAGTCGGCCGCGGAACCCAGGCCGTTGCCGTCGTCGACGGTCTTGCCGTAGGACAGCGCCAGGCGGTTCTTGCCCCATGAATACGAGCCCTGCAGCAATGCGCCGCGGCTGTCCACCTCGCGCAGCGCGGCTTCGCCGGCATTGTTGGTGAAGAAGGGATTGATGCCCTTGGCGGTGAACCCCGAACCGGTCACGGAGAAACCGCCCATCTTCACCTGCAAGCCATAGCCGACCCCCTTGGAAGTCACGCTGTCGACGCTGTCGCTGGTGTTCTTCGAAGTCTGGTAGCCGCCGTTGATCCAGCTGTAGACCTGCGCCCCGGCCAGGTCGAACTGGTAGCTGACCTCGCTCTCGTAGCGCGGGTTGTCCTGGTAGGCCTTGTCGTCGAGGCCGTCGCTGGCATCTTTGTCGATCTGGTTGGAGTCGATCGGGTCGAGGATGTCCACGGCGATGCGCAGGCCGGGCAGCAGGTCGTTGTTGCGGTAGGTGATCTGCGAGGTGGGGAACGGATACGGATAGCCGGTGCCGATGTTGCCGAAGGAGACGCCCTTGCCGTCCACCAGGCCGAGGGTGTCGCTGGGGTTGCCGAAACCGGCCAGCAGTTCGTCGAGGAAGATGTTCGAGCGCGAGAACAGGCCGAAGTCCTTGCCGATCAGCACCTCGCCCCAGTCGCCGGCGACCGTGCCGTAGAACTGACGGACGTCGATGGCGGTATCGGTGCCGTCGGTCTCGCTGTCGTTGATGGTCACCCAGAAGGAGGCGCGACCGCCGAGGCTCAGCTCGTCGATCTTCCTGCCGAAGTTGAAGCCGATGTAGTTCGGCAGGAATCCCATCTTCACCCGCGACTGGCGGCGATCGTAGGTCTCGCCCTGGCGGTCGACGTCGCTGTTGACGTAGAAGGCATTGAAGTAGCCGTCGGTGGAAAAGGTGGTCTCGTCCTTGTCGTACAGCAGGATATCGGCGGCGGCCGGTTGCAGGCCGCCCAGGGCACCCAGCGAGGCCAGGGTCAGCGGCAGGATTCGGCGAACGGCGGTGTTGTTCTTGTTCATGGCGCACTCCGCGAGGTGAAACGACCGGGCCGGTCGTGGCGGAGCCGATTATCGAAACCGGGAAAGCCCGGCCATACGCTTCCTTGGGCCTGCTTCGACGCTTCTTCATGGTGGGCGTGGGTGCCGCTGCGCAAGGCGCGGGCAGCGCTCCTCCGGCGGTAGCGCAACCTTGGTCGCGGCGGGAGCGCCACCGAAGCAGCGCGGCTTTCGACCTAACGCCGCAGTGACGCCGGCAAGGCTGTCGTCGAGTTACCGCGTGGCTCGCTTCAGCGCCGGCTGGAAAGCACCCACCAGCCGCCGCGCGCCTCCAGCAACCGGGCCTGGGCCGCGAGCAGGTCGTCGCCGCTCAGGCCGAGGGCGGCCTCGGCGAGCAGCCGGGAGCGACCGGCGCCACCGCCAAGGTGCTCCGCCCAGGCGCGCCGGGCTCGCTCGGCGAAGCTACCCGGCGCTCGGCGCAGGTCGTCGGCGAGGGCTTCGCGCAGGCCGGCCAGGCGTTGCGCCGGCAGTTGCGCGAGCGCCTCGACGGAGCGCTGGAGGAAGGTCTCCATATGCTCCAACAGGCGTTCCGGGGAGGCACGCGGGGATTGCGCGGCGAACAGCAGGCCGCGCCGGGCGCCGACCTCGCGGAAGCCGCAGAACAACGCGTAGCCCAGTTGCAGCTCGTCGCGCAGGCGCCGCTGGAAGGCCGGTTCGTGCAGGCGCGCCAGCAAGCGCCAGGCCGCCTCCATCGGCACCTCCGGCGAGGGCAGCGGGCAGAACAGCAGCAACGCCGACTCGCCGTCCACGGCCAGTTCGCGGCGATGCCGTCCGGGCCTCGGCGGCATAGGCTCCAGGCGCTCGCCGGCAGCCTGGCCGGGCATCCATCGGGGATCTGGCATCGCGGCCTGCATGACCAAGGCGTCCCAGCGCGTCCGCCGCCAGTCGTCGACCTCCGCCAGCGGCTCGCCGAGTAGGCCGGGCAAGGCGTCCAGCAACTGCCGGATCGGCAGGCCAGTGGCGCTGCGGCGCCGCTCGGCAGAGGACAGACGCTCGCCGTTTGCGCGCCAGTCGGGCGGCGCCGCGAGGAGCCGGGCCAGGGCCGGGCGCACGGCGGCCTCGAGGCGATCGCGCGGACCGAGCAGGCTCAGCGACCAGTCTTCGCCGAGCGCCTCCAGGCCCATCTCCACTCCCCCCAGGCGCGCCTGGCCGCACAGCGGACGCAACGCCTGGCGCAGCGCCAGGAAGCGTGACCGTGCGGGCACACCGGGAAAGCGCCAGCGCAGGAACAGCGCGCCCTCGGCGGCGGCACTGGGCGGCAACGGCAGTTCGAAGCGCCAGGCATGCCGCTGCGCGGTCAGCGGCGGCGCTGCGGCAACCGGCGCCACGCTCAGGCGGAAGCCCGCCGACCAGCGCGCTTCGGCGCCGTCGAGTTCGCCGTCCAGGTGCAGCCGCAGGCAGCGGTCGGCGCGCAGCGCGTCCAGGCAGGCCGGGCGAATCTCCGCCGGCAGGCCGAGAACGCGCTGGCGTAGTCGCTCCAGCGGCGCAGTGGGCTCCGCCAGCAACGGCCGGCGCGCCGCCAGCAAGCTGGCGGCATCGTCGCGCAGGGCGCCCAGCCAGTCGAAAAAGGCCGCCTCCAGCGCCGCCGCCGCGCTGCCGTCGAACAGTTCGAAGGTCAACGCCAGGAGCGCCTGCCGCGCGTCCCGATGAACCACCCGCAGCGCCGCCGATTCGCCCAGGCCCTGTTCGCCGAGTGCCGCCAGCAACCCACCCGGCGAGCGATCGCCGAGCAATTCGGCGAACGCCAGCAGGGTCTGTTCGTCGGTCCCCCGCAAAGCGTCGAGGGCAAAGCCCAGCACCAGCCGCGGAGGTCCCGGCAGGCGCAGCGCCAGCGCTTCGCCGGCGAAGGGCAGCAACGGCGGCGGCGGCGGACTCGCGCCTGGCGCGCGCCCCGGCAGGTCGGCGCAGGCACGCTGCGCCAGCCTCTCCAGCTCGTCCAGTGCCTGCGGCCCTTGCAGCCATAGCTGGCAATTGCCGGCGTGATAGTGGGCGGCATGGAATTCGCGCAGGGCCCGCTGGAACGCATCGCTCTCCAGGGCCAGGCTGTCGCGGCGCCCGGCAGCGAAACGCCGCAGGGGGTGTCCGGCGGGCAGGCCGAGGGCCAGCGCCGCGTCGATCAGGGTCTGCTCGTCGGCCGAGCGCGCCAGGTATTCGGCCTCGAGTACTTCGCGCTCGCGCCGTTGCGCATCGATGTCCAGCAAGGGGCGGGCGAGCATGTCGATCAGCCGTGCCAGACCGGCGCCAAGGTGCTCCGCCGTTACCTCGAAGAAATAGTCGGTGGTCCTGCCCCGGGTGCTGGCGTTGACCTGGCCGCCGCGCACCTGCAACCACGGCATCAGGCGCTCGTCGCCGGGAAACGCCGCGCCACCGAGAAACGACAGGTGCTCGAGGAAGTGGGCCAGGCCGGGATGCGCGCTCGGCTCGTCGTGGCTGCCCGCCGCCACCCGCAGCCAGGCAGCGGCGCGCGATGCCGCCGGATCATGCGCCAGGTGCAGGCGCAGGCCGTTGGGCAGCACGCAGGCGCGGCTCCTGGGGTGGTGTTGGGCGTGGCGATCCATGGGCGTCCTCGCGGGTTCCGAGGCTGAACCTTACCCTTCCGCGAGGCGAAGGAAATAGTCCTTTCGCCGGGTCGTATCAGGAAGCCGGCGGCTCCTGGCCAGACGCTTCCTCGGAGTACAGCGCCCGTCCGCCGTCGGCCTTGAGCGCCTGCAGGACCTCGGGCGCACGGCACGGGGCGAACAGGTCGAGGCCGGGATCGTAGGCGCCGGTGCGCACTTCCAGCAGGCCGAGCATCGAGTGGAACAGGTTGTCCTGGGACAGCTCCTCGTTGCTGCGCTGGCGCAGGCAGCCACTGTCGAGGCCGAAGGCGCTCTGGTAGCCGGGCGAGAACCAGGCCAGCATGCCGACGTGCTTCTGCTGGTCCGGCGCCAGCAGGTAAGGCGTGCCATGCAGGTAGAGGTTGTACTCGCCGAGCGACTCGCCATGGTCGGAGAGGTAGAGCATGCCGGTATCGATGCGCTCTTCGTTTTTGCGCAGCAGGTCGATCAGGCTGGCCAGCACGTGGTCGGTGTACAGCAGGGTGTTGTCGTAGCCGTTGATGATGCTGTCCCGCGAGCAGGCGCTGAAGTCGTTGCTGGCGCAGACCGGGGTGAACTTCTCGTACTCCCTGGGATAGCGCTTGAAGTAGGCCGGGCCGTGGCTGCCCATCTGGTGCAGGACCAGCACGGTGTCCTGTTGCAGCCCGTCGATGAAGGCCTGCAAGTCGCGCAGGAGGATCTCGTCATGGCACTCGCCGCCGGCGCACAGGGCCGGATCCTTGCTCTCGCTCAGGTCCTGGAAGGCGACGCGGTCGCAGGTGCCCTTGCAGCCGGACTGGTTGTCCCGCCACAGGACCCGCAGGCCTGCGCGCTGCAACACATCGAGAAGGCCTTCCTGGGTGCGCGCGCGAGCGTCGCTGTAGTCCGCGCGGCCCAGGTTGGAGAACATGCAGGGCACCGACACCGCGGTCTCGGTACCGCAGGAGTGCACGTTGGAGAAGTTGATCAGGCCCTCCTCGGCCTTCAGCCGCGGGTTGGTCTCGCGAGCGTAGCCGTTGAGGCCGAAGTTCTGCGCCCGCGCGCTCTCACCCACCACCAGCACGGTCAGCGACTTGCGCGCATGGCCCTGCCACAGGTCGGCGCGCCGGGCATCGACGGCGATCGGCCGCAGCGGCTGGCTGGCGGCCTGGGCCTGGCCCTTGGCGTAGCCGATGGCGGCGCCGACCAGGTTGCTCGGGGTGACCTGCAGGCGCAGTTCCTTGTTGTTGCGGAACAGCGAGGACAGCCCCTGGTAATTGGCCAGCGCCACCCCGGCGAGCAGGGCCAGGCAGGCGAGCGCCACCAGCAGCTTGCTCAGCAGCTCGCGTGGCCACGGCCGGTAGCGCACCGGCGTGCGCCACAGCAGCCAGACCGGCAGCGCGCCAAGCAACGCCAGGTAGACGGCGAGCTTCGGCGAAAGCAGGTCGGCGACCTCGGCCGGGTTGGTCTGCATGACGTTGCGCAGCATGCCGACGTCCATCAGCACGCCGTACTGGGTCATGAAGTAGGTGGTACCGGCGGCCGCCAGGATCAGCAGGGTCAGCGCCGGCTTGAGCAGCCAGCGGAACGCCAGCAGGGTCAGCGCCAGGTTGAAGATCGCGGCGATCATCAGGCCGACCGCCAGCATCATGCCGAGGCCCTGCCAGCCCGCCGGGGTGATCGCCAGCAGGCGCTGCCACAGCGGCAGGTTGTAGAACAGCAGGAAGGCGAGGCTGACCAGCAGGGTCAGCAGTTCGGGACGGACGGCGCGGGCTTTCGACATGGGCACGGATCTTCACTGACTTCCGGGTTGCCGTGCGCAGCGTTGCCCCTGGCAGCACTCGACGACGGCGGCAGTCTGCTCGGCGATCCGTCAATCTTTCGTGAAGAATACCTACAGAAAACGTAACCCTTCAGAAGCGCCGCAGCCCTTGTGTTCCGGGGCTTTCAGCCGGATTGCAAAAAGTTCGCGGGAAGCTTTCCGGGCGTTTTCCGGGTTCGCCGGCATACCCCCCGCATGGCGCCGCCGATGCGGGCGGAAGACAACAAGCGGCAAGGAGCGCGGAGCGCTCCGGCGCTGGCGCCTACGGACTGTTCTGATTGCGACGTCGTTTTTCAACAAAAGGACAGCCAGACCAATGTCTATCCCGCGACCCCGGCATTTTCGTTAGCATGCCAAGTTTCCGGCCCGGCTCCCACAAGGACAGCGGCCGCCTCCCCTGCTCGTCCCATCCAGATGAGTGCCGTTTCCCCTACCCTCCGGGAAACCCTTCTGTGAATTTCCTCGAGCAGCGCGGTACCTCTCCAGCATGAACGCTTTGAAAGGCCGGGACATCCTGGCGCTTGGTTTTATGACCTTTGCCCTGTTCGTCGGGGCCGGCAACATCATCTTCCCGCCCATCGTCGGCTTGCAGTCCGGCCCCCATGTGTGGCTGGCGGCGCTGGGCTTCCTGATCACCGCGGTGGGGCTGCCGGTGATCACCGTGATCGCCCTGGCCAAGGTCGGCGGTTCGGTCGACGCCCTCAGCCATCCGATCGGCAGGTATGCCGGCGGCCTGCTGGCGGCGGTCTGCTACCTGGCGGTCGGCCCGCTGTTCGCCATTCCGCGCACCGCCACGGTGTCCTTCGAGGTCGGCGTGGTGCCGCTGCTCGGCGAGAGCGGCACGGCGCTGTTCGTCTACAGCCTGGCGTACTTCCTCCTCGCCCTGGCCATCTCCCTCTACCCCGGTCGCCTGCTGGACACCGTCGGACGCTTCCTCGCCCCGCTGAAGATCCTTGCCCTGGCGATTCTCGGCGTCGCCGCCTTCCTCTGGCCCGCCGGCCCGATCGGCACGGCCCAGCCGGAGTACACCCAGGCCGCGTTCTCCCAGGGTTTCGTCAACGGCTACCTGACCATGGACACCCTCGCCGCGCTGGTCTTCGGCATCGTCATCGTCAACGCCATCCGTTCCCGCGGCGTGCAGTCGCCGCGGCTGATCACCCGCTACGCCATCGTCGCCGGGCTGATCGCCGGCGTCGGCCTGGTGCTGGTCTACGTCAGCCTGTTCCGGCTCGGCGCCGGCAGCCATGCCATCGCCGCCGACGCCAGCAACGGCGCGGCGGTCCTGCACGCCTACGTGCAACATACCTTCGGCAGCCTCGGCAGCTCGTTCCTGGCGGGACTTATCGCGCTGGCCTGCCTGGTCACCGCGGTCGGCCTGACCTGCGCCTGCGCCGAGTACTTCTGCCAGCGCCTGCCGCTGTCCTACCGCAGCCTGGTGATCATCCTGGCAGGGTTCTCCTTCATCGTTTCCAACCTCGGCCTGACCAAGCTGATCCAGGTCTCGATCCCGGTGCTCACCGCGATCTATCCGCCGTGCATCGTGCTGGTGGCGCTGAGCTTCTGCATCGGCCTCTGGCATTCGGCGACGCGCATCCTCGCCCCGGTGATGCTGGTTTCCCTGGCGTTCGGCGTGCTCGATGCCCTGAAGGCGGCGGGCCTGGGCCAGGACTTCCCGCAATGGCTGCTGCACCTGCCGCTGGCCGAACAGGGCCTGGCCTGGCTGATCCCCTCGGTCGCCACTCTCGCCGCCTGCAGCCTGGTCGACCGCCTGCTGGGCAAGCCTGCGCAAGTCGCCGCCTGAGCAGGCCCCAGCGGCCTGCCGCCTGTTCTCCCGGCCGAGCGCGGGACATGCCGGCGGGCGGCGCCAATCGCGGCGTCCGCCCCACGGCCCGGCTGGCGCCTGCCGCCGCCGGCAGCGCTTCTTCCCGCGTTCAGCCGAACGAATAAGCACTATCGAGCGGGATGATTTCTAGCGCAGCGGCGCGGTTGTTAGCCTTTCGACCATTCCCCCAGGAAAGCGAATCCAGGAGCCGGTCATGGCCAAGGCACTCATCAGCGTACTGTTGTTCTCCCTCGCCCTCGCCGGCTGCGCCAGCGACTACAACCCCTCTCGCCCGTACAGCAGCGACGAGGTCAGGCAACTGGCGCTGGAAGACCTGGCCCGGCGCAGCCTGTCGTTCGAGGAATACCAGGCCAAGCGTCAGGCGATTCTCGAGGAAAAACCGCAAACCGCCGTCAGCCAGTCCAACGCCGCCCTACGCAGTACCGCCATCTGAGGCCTTTTCGAACGGCCAAGAGAAAGCCCCGCGATGCGGGGCTTCTTCGTATTCGGGGCTGGGCGGTCAGCCGCAGGACAGTCGCTTGATCACCAGCGTGTCGTCGACATCGATGTTCAGCCGGCGCGGGTTGTAGTCCATGGTCACGGCATCGTGCGGGCGCAGCGCCCGGGCGACTTCCGCTCCGGCGGCGCGGCGGGCCTCTTCGACGATGGCCGCGGAAGCCTGCTTGCCGACATAGGCCTGCACCGCGTTGGCATCGCAACGGCCGTCCGCTGCCGGGGTGGCCGCGGGCGCGCTGGCGCTGCCGGTGGCTACGCTGGCGCCTTCGGTGGACGGGCCGTCGCCGTTGCTGCTGCAACCGGCGAGCAGGGCCGCGAGAACGAGTGCACTGGAAAACTGCTTCAAAGGCATACCGCCTCCTCTGATCTTCTGGGATCGCCACCTTACCAGTGGCATGGGTTTCCTGGCGAAACTGCAATCCGCGCTGACAAATTCGCCAGCTTCAGTCGCCGCTCAGGCGCTGCAGTTCGCGACGCACCATGGCCGCGTATTCCGGCGGACGCAGGAGGTAGAGCTGGCCCGCGACCCAGTCCAGCCAGCGGCCACCCTGTTCGGCGCGGGCGTCGAGCAGGCGCCGCGCCTCTTCCTCCGCCCGTTGCCGGTGCTGCCGATGGAATGCCTGGCGCTTCGACAGGCCGGAGGCATCTCCGGTTCGATCGTCGGGAGTGTCGGTCATGGCTCTCTTCGCAACCTGCTGCACAAGTCGGACATTCTAACCGCGGAACGCCGTTGCCGTTCGCGGCAAGCGCTTGCCTCCGCCCCGCCCTGCGCCATGCGCCGAGCCCTCTGGCGCGGGGTTCGGCGACCTGGCACGGCCCTTGCGACGGAGCGGCGGTCATTCATTTCCATGGAAGCAGGTCATGAACAGCATAGGTCCCGCCAGCCTTTCCGGCTGGTCTGCGCGTTACCTGAACAACCAGCGGCAAGCCAACACCGAGATCGGCAACGGCGATCTGCTGAAACCGCGCCCCGCCCTTGGCACGCCATTGCGCAACGAGGCCGTCGATCCCGCCGCGGAGTCCGCCCGCCAGGCCATGGACGAGGGTTTTGCGAAGCTGAACCTGACGCTGAAGCAGAACCAGGCGAATGCCCCTGCCGGCGCCAGCGAAGGCAAGTCGGCCTATGAAGAGTTCAAGGAGTACATGCAGAAATCGCCTGCCGAGCGGATGCGCGAGCAGGTCCTGAAGAGCCTCGGCCTGACCGAGGAGGAACTGGACGCGATGCCGCCGGAGAAACGCGAACAGGTGGAGAAAGGCATCGGCGAACGCATGCGCGAGATGATCGCCATGCAGAACGGCCAGGCGCCGGGACGGCAAGAGGACCCGACGCAGGCCCGCGCGACGCTGAACGCCTGGATCTGAGCCAGGCGCGCGCCAGTCTCTCAGCGCTGCCGGGCGACGACGCGCTTGGCGTAGCTGGCGCGCTCCATCTCGCGCACTTCGACGCTGACCTGCACGCCCTCCTCGCCGCCGCCCGCCACCGCTCCGGCGAGCACCTCGCAGAGCGACTCGCCCAGCGCCTGGCGGGTCGCCGCGTCGCGCCCGTCGAGGATCGACAGGCAGGCATGCAGGTAGGCGCGCTCGACCGCCGCGGTTCCCTGCCGGTAGGCCTCCAGGGTGACGAAGCGCGACTTGATGTCCGCCTCGCCGAATTGCCCGGAAGCGAACAGCGCGGCATTGGCCTGCTCCAGCAGTTCGCCGTGGGACGTTTCGAGGCGGAGGTTGGCAGTGGCTTCGATGACGAGATGCGGCATGCTGGCGGGCCTTGCGGGGAATGGGGAGCGGGATTCTAGCGGCTCGACGAGCGATGCGACAGCCGGCCTGCGCCTGCGTGGCTCAGATCAACCCGGCGGCCGCGAAAACCCGCGCGTAGATGGCGCGGATCAGCGGCTCCTTGCGCCGGTTGTAGTCCGCCACCCGTTGCTCGCCGCGCTTGGCGGCTGGCCGTCGACCCAGGGATTTTCCAGCGGGTCGCTGTCGTGATGACGGACAATATCGGCGGCACCGGGCATGGGCATTCCCTCCGGCGGGATCGTTCAGCGCGTCTCGCAGGCCTGCCGCTGGCCTTTGGCCGGCGTGTACAGGTAGCCGGGCGTGTCGCCCGCCTGGCGGTACAGGACCGAACCGTCGCTATAGGAAATCGCGCTCAGCGCCTGCCCATCGGCGAGGCTGCGGACATCGCCGCCCAGCGACTGGACGCTGCTGCCGTCGGGCAGCTTTAGACTGGCGAAACCGTCGATCACCTCGAGTTTGCCGAAGTCTCCGCAGTGCAACGCCAGCGGCCCGGAAGCGGCCTTTCCGTCCGACGATGAATCCCCGCAACCGCCCAGCAGCGACAGAACCAACAACGCGGGGAGAACAGCGGGCTTCATCGGGGAGTCCTTTGCGGATGAGCGGAAGACGGGACTCTACCACCTGCCGGGCAGCGGGAAAAACCGCTTCGGCGTACGCTGTCATGCAACGGCAGGCGCACCTGTGAGACAATTCGCCGAATGCCAGGCATCACACCCCGCCTTCATCGCGCTACAGCCACGTCATGACGCTGGCTGCGGCACTCCACGAATGCCCGCAGGATCGCCCCATGCTCCAGATGGAGCGCAGCGGAAAGCCGAGACCGGTAGCAGACCGGTATCGCCATGGTCCAGGCGTGCGTAAGTCCTCTATAGGTAAAGAAGTTGATCTCCACCGCGAATATCACCATGCAGTTCGGCGCCAAGCCGCTGTTCGAGAACGTTTCCGTCAAGTTCGGCAACGGCAACCGCTACGGCCTGATCGGCGCCAACGGTTGCGGCAAGTCGACCTTCATGAAGATCCTCGGCAACGACCTGGAGCCGAGCGCCGGCCAGGTCATGCTGGAACCCAACGTGCGCCTGGGCAAGCTGCGCCAGGACCAGTTCGCCTACGAGGACTTCAGCGTCATCGATACGGTGATCATGGGCCACGAGGAACTCTGGGCGGTGAAGGCCGAACGCGACCGCATCTACTCCCTGCCGGAAATGAGCGAGGCAGATGGCATGGCGGTGGCCGAGCTGGAAGTCCAGTTCGCCGAGTTCGACGGCTACACCGCCGAGTCCCGCGCCGGCGAGCTGCTGCTCGGCCTGGGCATCCCGCTGGAGCAGCACTTCGGCCCGATGAGCGCCGTCGCTCCCGGCTGGAAGCTGCGCGTACTGCTGGCCCAGGCGCTGTTCTCGGACCCGGACGTGCTGCTGCTCGACGAACCGACCAACCACCTGGA
>NZ_KV800285.1:22192-90890 GCF_001810205.1 Pseudomonas sp. HMSC076A11
GCTGCTCGACGAACCGACCAACCACCTGGACATCAACACCATCCGCTGGCTGGAAGGCGTGCTCACCGCGCGCAACAGCACCATGATCATCATTTCCCACGATCGCCACTTCCTGAACAGCGTCTGCACCCACATGGCCGACCTGGACTACGGCGAGCTGCGCCTGTTCCCGGGCAACTACGACGAGTACATGACCGCCGCCGAACAGGCCCGCGAGCGCCTGCTGTCGGACAACGCCAAGAAGAAGGCGCAGATCGCCGAGCTGCAATCCTTCGTCAGCCGCTTCTCGGCCAACGCTTCCAAGGCCAAGCAGGCCACCAGCCGCGCCCGGCAGATCGACAAGATCCAGCTGGAGGAGGTCAAGCCGTCCAGCCGGGTCAGCCCGTTCATCCGCTTCGAGCAATACAAGAAGCTGCACCGCCAGGCGGTGACCGTGGAAAACATCAGCAAGGGCTATGACGGCAAGCCGCTGTTCAAGGGCCTGAGCCTGCAGGTCGAGGCCGGCGAGCGCGTCGCCATCATCGGCCCCAACGGCATCGGCAAGACCACCCTGTTGCGCTGCCTGGTCGGCGACCTGCCGGTGGATGGCGGCGAGGTGAAATGGACCGACAGCGCCGACGTCGGCTATTTCGCCCAGGACCATGCCGACGACTTCGCCGACGACATGAGCCTGTTCGACTGGATGGCCCAGTGGACCCAGGGCGGCGAACAACTGGTGCGCGGCACCCTCGGCCGCATGCTGTTCTCCAACGACGAGATCAAGAAGTCGGTGAAAGTGATCTCCGGCGGCGAGCAGGGCCGCATGCTGTTCGGCCGGCTGATCCTCAAGCGCCCCAACGTGCTGGTGATGGACGAGCCGACCAACCACCTGGACATGGAGTCCATCGAGGCGCTGAACCTGGCGCTGGACAACTATCCGGGCACGCTGATCTTCGTCAGCCACGACCGCGAATTCGTTTCCTCACTGGCTACCCGCATCATCGAGCTGGGCGAGAACGGCGTGACCGACTTCAGCGGCAGCTATGACGACTACCTGCGCAGCCAGGGCGTGATCGTCTGAGTCCCCGTCGCGCAACGCAAAAGCCCCGCATCCGCGGGGCTTTTTCATTCCGGCATGGACGCGCAGGGCCTATGGGGAGCGCGACTCAGTCGACGTAGCCGGCCATCATCGCCGCGCGGGTCGCCAGGCGCTGGCCCTCGGCGATCTTCTCGCGCTGTTCGGCGGTCAGCTCGCGGGGCGGGTGGTCCTTGATGTAGGCAGCCACGTTCACCCCGATGTAGACGATCAGGGCGGCGGCGATCAGGACGTTCTTCGGATTGATGTCCGAGCGCCGCTTGCAGGCTTCGCAGATGCCGTTCTCGACGAGACGGGTCGCTCGGGCGCCGCAGTTGCGGCAGTAACACGCGCTCACAGGCCGGTTCCTTGTGCTTGTAATTGTCCGGCCAATCTACACGCAGCGCGCCGCTGCGCACAACGCGAAAACCCCGCCGAAGCGGGGTTTTCCGATGACGCGGGGATCAGGCCGCGGCGAACTGCCCGGCGATCTGCCGGCGGGCGACGGCGATGGCCTGGGCGCGGGGCTCCTCGCCATAGGCCAGGCCTTCGGCGCGAACCACTTCGATATCGGTGATGCCGAAGAAACCCAGCACGGTGCGCAGGTAGCCTTCGTGGGCCGCGCCGGTCGGCTGGCCGGCATGCACGCCACCGGCGGTGGAGACGATCACCACTTTCTTGTCGCCGGCCAGGCCAACCGGGCCGTTCTCGGTGTAGCGGAAGGTCTTGCCGGCGACCGCGATGCGATCGATCCAGGCCTTGAGCTGGCTGGAGATGGTGAAGTTGTACATCGGCGCGCCGATGACCACGACGTCGGCGGCGAGGAACTCTTCCAGCACTTCTTCACCCACCGCGACTTCATGCTTCAGCGCGGCATCGCGCAGCTCCGCCGGGGTGCTGCCGGCGGCCAGGGTCAGGGCGGAGAAATGCGCCACCGCGTCGGCGGCCAGGTCGCGGTAAGTGACGTCAAGCCCGTCTTCGTTCTGCCGCCAGGCCTGGACCAGCTCGGCGCTCAGTTGGCGGGAAGCGGAGGCGTCGCCGAGGATGCTGGAATCGATATGCAAAAGTTTCATGTCTCGCTCCTGAAAGTGGGGGATCGCAGTGTGGCGATCGAGTGGTTTGCATCCTACCGGCAAGGCCAATCGACGATTAGTCGGTAGAAACATGACTATTCGTCCCACACATAGGACAATCTGTTTTTCCCCCCAGCGGAGCGCCTGCATGCCCCACGACCTCAACGACCTCTACTACTTCGCCAAGGTGGTGGAATGCGGCGGCTTCGCCGCGGCCGGACGCGAGACGGGGATTCCCAAGTCGCGCCTGTCGCGGCGCATCGCCGAGCTGGAGGAGCGCCTTCAGGTGCGCCTGCTGCACCGCACGACACGCAAGCTGGCGCTCACGGAGGTCGGCGAACGCTACCTGCAGCACTGCCGCAACCTGCTGCTGGAAGCGGAGATGGCTGAACAGGTGATCGCCGAGCTGAGCGTCGAGCCGCGTGGCCGGCTGCGCCTTTCCGCACCGGTGGCCATGGCTTCGAGCAACCTGGCCGACCTGTTGCCGCGGTTTCTCGAACGACACCCGCAGGTCCAGCTGGAAATCCTCCTGACCAACCGCCGGGTCGACCTGCTCAACGAGGGGGTGGACGTGGCACTGCGCGTGCGCGAACTCGGCGACGAGGACCCTGCGCTGGTCTGCCGGCGCCTGGCTCCGGCGACCACGCAGATCCTCGCCGCCCCGTCGCTGATCGCCGGGCGTCGCCTGGAACATCCGGAAGACCTCGAAGACCTGCCCTTCCTCGGCGCTATTCATAACGACCGCAAGGTCCACGCGACCCTGATCGGGCCGGATGGCAGCCGCTACCAGTTGGAACGCGAACCGCGCCTGGGCGTCGACGACTTCGTCCTGCGCAAGAAAGCCGCCGTGGCCGGCCTCGGCGTCACCCTGCTGCCCGAAGGCTACTGCGACAGGGAACTGGCCGATGGCAGCCTGGTGCGCATCCTGCCGCAGTGGACCTTGCCGAAAAGCACCATGCAGGCCGCCTACCTGCCGCGCAGCAGCCAGATTCCGGCGATCCGTGCCTTGATCGACTTTCTCGTGGAAGCCCTGCAACGCCCCTCGGGCGAGACCGGCCCGGCCTACCGCCGCGCCCGCGAGTGAGCCGCGCCGTTCAGCCGATCCACTGCAACAGCGCGGCGGACAGGCGCCCGCCGAGCAGGCTGTCGAGCCAGAACAGCTGGTGCAGCAGGACGATGCCCCAGAACACCAGTTGGAACGAGAGCTTGCGGGTCTTGTGGCGGAATACCTGCTGCGCGACCAGCGCGCCAGGCCAGCCGCCGAGCAGCTCGAACAGGTGCAGGCGGACCTCCGGGGTACGCCAGTCGCCGCGTGCGGCGCTGCGCTTGTCCCGCCAGTAGAGGGCGAATGCGAGCAGGCTGGCCAGCGGATAGGCCAGCAGCGGCCAGAGGGCCTGTCCGTCCAGGTACATCCGCCAGGCGCCAGCGGCCGGCAGCACGCAGAGGATCAGCAGGACCAGCAGCTTCGCCAACGGGCGCTGCAACGCGCTCGGCGGAGTCGGCGCCGGCCGCGCCTGGGCCCGCGTCACCGGCGCCTGGGCGCCACGGCGGACAGTTGGCGGATCGATGGTCAGCGCGTCCAGCCGCGCCCTCTCGGCGCGCAGGCGGCCCTGGGCATCCTGGCTGGCGAGAAACCACACCTGGTCGCCCTGGCGGGGACGGCGGTCGCCGCGGAACGCGGAGATATGCAGGAAGACTTCTTCCCCGCCGGTCTTCGGCAGGATGAAGCCGAAGCCCTTGTCGTCATACCAGCGGCTGATCATGCCCGGCTTTTCCATATCCACATCCACTCGCTCGCTACCCGTTTCGCGCTGCATTCTAGCCACCCGCGGCGGCCAGACGAAAAAAGGCGCGGCTCGCGCCGCGCCTCTTGCCTGTTCCCGGGCCTCACACCTCGCCGGCGGTGCTCCAGTCGATCAGGTGGAATTGCCAGGTCGCCAGGATCAGCAGGCCGAAGGCGATCCGATACCAGGCGAAAGCCGCGTAGCTGTGGTTGCCGATGAACTTCAGCAAGGCACGCACCGCCAGCATGGCGAAGACGAACGAGGTGACGAAGCCGACGGCGAACACCGGCAGGTCCTCGGGGCGGAACAGGTCGCGGTACACGTATCCGGAATAGACCGCCGCGCCGACCATGGTCGGCATCGCCAGGAAGAACGAGAACTCGGTGGCCGCCTTGCGCGAAAGGCCGAACAGCAGGCCGCCGATGATGGTCGCGCCGGACCGCGAGGTGCCGGGGATCATCGCCAGGCACTGGGCACAGCCGATCTTCAGGGCGTCCTTCCAGGTCATGTCGTCGACGTGTTCGGCGCGGATCACATGCTTCCGGCGCTCGGCCCAGAGCATGACCACCCCGCCCACCACCAGCGCCAGGGCGACGGTGATCGGATTGAACAGCCACTCGTGGATCAGGTCGGCGAACAGGACGCCGAGGACTACCGCCGGGAAGAACGCGATCAGCAGGTTGGCGGTGAAACGCTGGGCCTGGCGCTGGCTCGGCAGGTCACGGACGACTTGAAAGATCTTTCCCCGAAATTCCCAGACGACAGCGAGGATCGCCGCCAGTTGGATGATGATGTTGAACGCCTTGGCGCGTTCGCCGCCGAAGCCGATGAGGTCGGCGACGATGATCTGGTGCCCGGTGCTGGAAATCGGCAGGAACTCGGTCAGCCCCTCCACGACGCCCAGGATGAACGCCTGGAAAGCAGTCCACCACTCCATGTTTCTCCCCCTTCTACTACTGTCCCGAACGAGCTTTCGTTGTTCTCGGCGATACACTCGCCGTCTTTTATGAAGGCCTTACGACTCCGAAGAACCCGACCAGTTCCCCCACTGCCGAAGTCGAAACCGGCGGGCATGCTACCAGAGCGGCCGGCCAGGAATCTTGGAATTCTTGCCAGCCGGCGTCTGAACAAATCTGTCCGCGCCCGTCCCCTCCGCCCTGGTCTTCGCGAAGCGCCGGATACATTCGCTACAATGCGTCCTCGTCGCATGAGGGCCTTCCGTGTCACCCCTTGAACTCTTCGCCGCTTCGCTCGGCGCCATCGCCGTCTACCTGACCGTCCGCCAGAATCCCTGGTGCTGGCCTATCGGCCTGGTGATGGTGGCGCTCTACGCCTGGATATTCTTCGAGGTGAAGCTTTATTCGGACATGCTCCTGCAAATGGTCTACGCGGCGCTACAGCTCTATGGCTGGTGGCAGTGGACCCGCGGCGGGCAGGACCACGACGGCCGCTCGGTGAGCCGCCTGAACGCCGCGCAGCGCCTCTACGGGCTCGGTGCGGGCCTGGTCGGCAGCGTCGCGCTCGGTTACCTGATGGCCAACCACACCGATGCCGCCAGTCCCTGGTGGGACGCCGGATTGACCGCCTTCAGCCTGGTGGCGCAATGCTGGATGGCGCAGAAGCGCCTGGAATGCTGGGCCCTGTGGATCGCCGTGGACGTGCTGTTCGTGGCGCTCTTCGCCAGCAAGGCGCTGTACCTGACCGCCGCCCTCTACGCCCTCTTCACCCTGCTGGCGATCCACGGCTGGCGGACCTGGCGCCGCGACCCGGCATTGCGCGAGGGCGTCGCCGCATGAAGGTGCTGGTACTCACCGGGCCCGAATCCAGCGGCAAGAGCTGGCTTGCGGAGCAGCTCCAGGCCCGCTTCGGCGGCCGGGTGGTCGGCGAGTACGTCCGCCACTTCATCGACGAACAGCGCCGCGACACCTGCTACGCCGACATCCCCGCCATCGCCCGCGGGCAACTGGCCTGGGAGGACGCCGCTCGCGCGGAACGGCCGGCGCTGCTGATCCTCGATACCCACCTGCTGAGCAACATCCTCTGGAGCCGGATTCTCTTCGGCGCCTGCCCGGACTGGCTCGAACCCGCCCTGCTGCGGCGGCGCTACGACCTGCACCTGCTGTTCTCGCCGGAGGGCGTAGCCTGGAGCGCCGACGGCCAGCGCTGCCAGCCGGAACTGGCGCAGCGCCAGGCCTTCCACCGCGAATGCCAAGCCTGGCTGGAGCGCCATCGGCAGCCCTACCGCGCCATCGCCGGCGACTGGGCCGAGCGCCGGCGCCAGGCTTTCGCCGCAGTGCAAGGGCTGCTCCGGGACGGCTGAAGGGCCGGCCCTGTCACGCCAGCGATACACCGCCAGCACAGTCCGGCCCTTGGCGCAGAGCGTTTCGCGACGGCGCCGCGGAAAGCTGTCTCGGCGCTGAAACAGCTCCGGGCGCTTCCCCGGCAGGCTTGACCCCATGGTCGGCGGGCCTGCTGTTGCACGGATGCAACACTGTCCGCCAGGTTCCCCCGGCGCTCACCTCCAAGCCCTTGATTGACAAGGAAAACGCAAAACCGGCACGCCCCATGCTCGCTCCCTGCCAACGCTGATTAGGGCTCAGCGCCAACGAAGGAAGCGCCATCATGTCGGGGAGTTCGCTACGCATCGTCGTTCCAGCGCTGCTGGTCATCGTCGGCTCCGTGCCGGTGAGCCTCCCCGCGCATGCGGCGGACGGTACGATCGTCGTCCAGCGCCAGGTCCAGCCACGGGTCGCCTACCGTCCGAGCATGGTGCCCGACCCACATCCCACCGTCGTCGACACCAACGTCTCCGCCGAGGTCAACGCCCTCGCCAACGGGGCGGCCAGCGGCAATACCGTGAGCCGCGAACTGGGCGATGCCGACTTCGCCATCGTGACCAGCGGTTCCGGGATTCGCAGCATGATTCTCACCGGAAGCGCCCTGCCGGGTTTCGCCAGCCAGCCGGCGAACCCGGCGACGGTCCAGGCCGTCGGCAACCTCGGCACCACCCACGGCGCGGGAGGCGGCGCCGGCGCAGGCCTCGCCGGGCAGATCAACGGCAGCCTCAAGCAGGGCCTGGCACCGCTGCAGATGCTCGGGGGTGGTCAATGAAGCGCCTGTCCGCCCTCCTCCTCGCCTTCGCCTGTATCGCGTCGCTCCAGGCCGACCCGCTGGCCTCACGCAATCGCGCCAGCATCGATGACAGCGGCACCTACCGCGGCAACTTCGCCCTCAACCAGGCCGCCGGCGACGCCCAGCAACAGAGCAACGTTCGTGTCGTCGCGGTAGGCTCCGCGGCCCTCGTCGGCAGCGACCAGCGCCAGCATCTGCAACTCGACGCCAGCCAGCCGATCGCAGCCAGCGCCAGCATCTCGGGGGCGGCGCTGCGCGGCAGCGGCATCCTCGGCGTCAACCAGGGCGCCGGCCTCGGCAACCAACAGATCAACGCCTTCCGGCTGAGTCTCAGCAACGGCCCGGAAAGCCTGGATGACAGCGTTCTCGCGCAAAGCGTGGCGCTGACCAAAGTCTCCGGTTCGGCCACTCCGGTCCCGGGGGGACGCAGCGTCTCGACGGACGATCGCGCCTTCGCCGGGAGCAGCGGCGTGGTGCAGGTGAACCAGAGCGCTGGGGTGGGCAATCAGTCGATGAACACCCTCAGCGTCAGGGTCATGGAATGACTCTGCCAAGCCAACACAAGCCCAACACTAAGCACAGAAATGCAAGGAGAAACGCCATGAAAGCGACTATGGTCCTGACCCCGCTGGCCCTGGCAATGGCTGCAGTGCTGTCGGTATCGGCCTACGCCGGAAACGAAGGTGGCTGGCACCCGCCGAAACCCAACCCGCAGTCGAACAACAAGGGCGGAGCCACGGCCCTGGTGGTGGATACGCAGCAGAACTACAACAACAAGGTCAGCAACTTCGGCACGCTGAACAATGCCTCGGTGAGCGGCTCGATCAAGGATGCCTCGGGCAACGTCGGGGTCAACGTCGCCGCCGGCGACAACAACCAGCAGGCCAACGCCGCCGCGCTGGCCAGCGCCGACGCCAGCTTCGTGTTCGGCACCGCGACCGCCAGCACCAGCGTGCTGCAGAGCGGCTACGGCAATACGCTGAACAACTACTCCAACCCCAACACCGCATCGCTGAGCAACTCGGCCAACAACGTCTCGGGCAACCTGGGCGTGAACGTCGCCGCCGGCAACTTCAACCAGCAGAAGAACGACCTGGCCGCCGCCGTCTCCAACGGCCAGTACAGCACTGCCGGTAGCGCCGCGTCGCAGACCTCCACCGGCAACACCACCGTCAACAGCGCCAACTACGCCTATGGCGGCACCTACGTGTCGCTGAAGCTGAACGCCGACGGCAGCTACAAGGGCACCTCCGACCAGATCGGCGACGTCTACCTCGACACCTGGGAAGGCCAGACCCATCCGGGCGGCAGCAATACCGGCCACATCGACGTGGACAGCCAGGCCCAGGGCGCCAAGGACCTGAACCACGACGGCGGCGCGTTCGCCTTCAAGGAAAAGGGCGACGTCGACCTGAAAGGCACGGTGTCCGGCTTCATCCCGGCGATCGTCGGCTTCAAGACCCCGGTCACCAACAACGCCAGCCTGAGCAACTCGTTGCAGAACGTCTCGGGCAACGTCGGGGTGAACATCGCCGCCGGTGGCGGCAACCAGCAGAGCAACTCCCTGTCCATCGCCGCCGGTTGCAGCAGCTGCCCGGCCGGTGGCGAGAGCCTTGGCTTCTGATCCTGGCCCAGGGGTTCCGGCGCCAGCCGGAACCCTTTTCCACCCGACACAGGAACCGGCCATGCGCACGCTCATCCTTTCCCTGCTGCTGCTCGTCGACCTCACCGCCCAGGCGGCGACCCTCGGCTTTCCCGCCCTGCCCGGCGGCGGCCTGGTCTACAAGCAGGTGCAGAGCATCCGCGAGCGGCGCTTCGCCGACCTGGTCGAGCAGAAGACCGATTTCAGCTGCGGCGCCGCGGCCCTCGCGACCATCCTGGAGAAGGCCTACGGCGCCCCGCTCGACGAGCAGGCGGTGATCCAGGGCATGCTCGCCCACGCCGACCCGGAGATCGTCCGCACCCAGGGCTTCTCCATGCTCGACATGAAGCGCTACGTCGAATCCATGGGCATGCGCGCGCGCGGCTACCGGATCGAGGCGGCGCAACTGGAACAACTGAAGATCCCCGCCATCGTGCTGATGGAAATCCGCGGCTACAAGCACTTCGTCGTCCTGCAACGCACCCAGGGCGAGTACGTGTACGTGGGTGACCCGGCGCTGGGGCACAAACGCTACGCGCTGACAGAGTTCGCCAAGGGCTGGAACGGCATCGTCTTCGCCGTGATCGGCCAGGGATACGACCGCGGCAATCCGCTGCTGACGCCGCCCGAGCCGCTGACCGCGCGCAATCGCCTGGACCGCTTCAAACCGGTCAGGGACGCCGAACTGATGGAATTCGGCTTCATCCAGAGCGATTTCTTCTGATCGCAGGAGCCGGATGCTCCGGGAGCACGCCATGTACACGCACCACTGCTTCGTCCTCGCCTGCTGCCTGGGCGCTGCGCTGCCCGCCCCCGCCAGCGACCTCTTCGCCCCCGCCGAACTGAGCGACCAGGAGCTTTCCCAGTTGCGCGGGCGCTACGTGCTGCCGGGGCGGATCGTCAGCTTCGGGGTGACCATGAGCAGCACCTGGCAGAACGCCAGCGGCCAGGTCCTCGGCGCACGCGTCGACCTGCAGGTGCGGCAGAACCTGGCGCGCCCGGTCCTCAACGTCACCCTGGTCGATCGGCCAGGCGACGCCCCGCCACCCGTCGCCGGCAACGGCCAGGTCCTCGGCGGCGCCGGACTGGCGCAGACCCAGGGGGTCAGCCAGAGCATCCGCACCGCCGGCGACCACAACAGCGCCAGCAATGGCGTCAGCATCGAGGTCCGCCACGGCGAGGCGCCGCCGCCACTGCCGGGCGGCACGCCGCTGGAAGGTGCGCTGGCCCTCAGCGGCGAGGCCGGCACGGTCAAGGTCACGCCGAACGGCGGCGCCCTGCAACTGGCGATCCAGGCCAGCGGCCAGGGCGCCAGCCTGCAAAGCCTCGGCGCCGGCGGCCTGGTGCAGAGCGTGGCGCTCAGCGGAAACCGCAACCTGGTGCAGAACCTGGCGGCGCTCGAGGTGATGCTCAAGGACCGGCCGGGCGCCGATCCGGCACTGAATTGCGCCTGGGAGCAATTGCGCGCGCTGCGCCCCAGCGGCTACTGAAAGTTGATCTAGTCTGAAATCACTGTGCTATCGGAAGGCCATAAAAACGGAACGGCAAACATGACCCAGACACTCTCGCTGCGAGCTGTCCTCTGCGCCACCACCCTGGTTTCCCCGTTCCTGGCGCAGGCCGCGACGGAGTCCGAGGTCGAGGCGCTGAAGAAGGAACTCCTGGAGCTGCGCCAACGCTACGAGGCCCAGCAGAACGCCCTGATGGTCCTCGAACAGCGCGTGCGCCAGGTCGAGGCGCAACCCCAGGCGCCGCAGCCGCAACGCCTGGTCAAGTCGATCCAGCCGCCGGCGCAGGCGCGCAACGACGCCAACGCGGTCGCCGGCACCTACGGCGCCAGCCTCAAGGACGATGGCGCGCCCGCGCCCAGCGTGGAAAACATCTACCAGGACGCCAGCGGCTTCTTCGGCGGCGGCACCTTCAGCCTGGAGACCGGCCTCACCTACAGCCACTACGACACCCGCCAGTTGTTCCTCAACGGCTTCCTGGCGCTGGACTCGATCTTCCTCGGCAACATCGGCGTGGACCAGATCGATGCCGACATCTGGACCCTCGACCTGACCGGCCGCTACAACTGGAACCAGCGCTGGCAGGTGGATATCAACGCCCCGGTGGTCTATCGCGAATCGACCTACCAGTCCGCCGGCGCCGGCGGCTCGACCTCGCAGATCACCGAGAAATCGGTGACCGGCGACCCACGCCTGGGCGACGTCAGCTTCGGCGTCGCCTACAAGTTCCTCGACGAAAGCGAGAGCACCCCGGACGCGGTGGTCAGCCTGCGGGTCAAGGCGCCCACCGGCAAGGATCCCTACGGCATCAAGCTGAAGCAGGTACCGGGCAACAACAACCTCAACGTGCCCGACGACCTGCCCACCGGCAACGGCGTCTGGTCGATCACCCCGGGCATCTCGCTGGTGAAGACGGTGGACCCGGCGGTGCTGTTCGGCAGCCTGTCGTATACCTACAACTTCGAAGAGTCGTTCGACGACATCAACCCGCAGCAAGGCGTGAAGACCGGCGGCAAGGTCAAGCTCGGCAACTGGTTCCAACTCGGCGTCGGCGTGGCCTTCGCGCTGAACGAGAAGATGAGCATGTCGTTCTCCTTCTCAGAGCTGATCAGCCAGAAGAGCAAGGTCAAGCAGGACGGCCAGAGCTGGCAGACCGTCAGCGGCAGCGACGCCAACGCCGGCTACTTCGGCCTGGGCATGACCTATGCGGTGAGCAACAGGTTCAGCATCGTGCCCAGCCTGTCCATCGGCATCACTCCGGACGCGCCGGACTTCACCTTCGGCGTGAAATTCCCCTACTACTTCTGAGGGGCCACCGTTCGAGCCTGGGCATGCCTTACCCCTCGAAGGGATGCGTGAGCCTGGGAGCGATCCTCGCCTAGCTGCGCAGGGCGGATAACGCCGCAGGCGTTATCCGCCGGTAGCAACGGCACCGTCCCTCTCAAGCCTCGCCAGCGAGCGCCCGCTCGACTTCCTCGCGCGAGGGGATCGAGGTCTGCGCGCCGAGGCGGGTCACCGAGATCGCCGCGGCGGCCTGGCCGAAACGGATCGCCGCCGCCTCGTCGAGGCCGCGCGCAAGGGCCGCGGCGAAGCCACCGACGAAGGTGTCGCCGGCCGCCGTGGTATCCAGCGCCTTGACCCGCGCCACCGGGAAATGCTCGACCCGCCCCTCGCCCACCAGCAGGGCGCCCTGGGCGCCGAGGGTGACGATCACCCTGCCGGCGCCCATTTCGCGCAGGCGCTCGGCGGCACGCCCGGCGCTCTCCAGGGAGTCCACCGGCAGGCGGCAGAGCAGTTCGCTTTCGGTCTCGTTGGGGACCAGGTAGTCCACCAGCGGCAGCCAGTCCGCCGGCACGTCGCGGGTGGCCGGCGCCGGGTTGAGGATCACCGTCTTGCCCAGCGCATGGGCCCGGCGCAGCACATGGCCAACCGTCTCCAGCGGGCTTTCCAGCTGGCAGACCACCACCTGCGCCTGCTCCAGCAAGTGTTCGTGGCGCGCCAGCACGGCCGGCGACAGGTGGCCGTTGCCGCCGGCGACGATGACGATGGCGTTCTGGCTGCTGTCGTCGACCACGATCAGCGCCACCCCGCTGGACTCCCCGGCCACCCGCTCGACGCCCTGGCAGTCGATGCCCTCGGCCTGCAGCGCGCGGTACAACTGGTCGCCGTAGGCATCGTCGCCAAGGCAGCCGATCATCGCCACCCCAGCGCCGAGACGCGCCGCGGCGACCGCCTGGTTGGCGCCCTTGCCGCCGGGAATGGTGGTGAAGGACTGCCCGGCGAGGGTCTCGCCGCCCCGTGGCAGGCGCGGCGCGCGCACTACCAGGTCCATGTTCAGGCTGCCCACCACCAGTACTTTCGCTTGCATCGTTGCGTCCTTGTTCCAGCCTCTCTCTAGCGAGGGCGCCCCCGGCGCCCGGTTCAGACCCGCACCAGCGGCGGCGCGGTGGATTCGCGCAGGACCAGCGCCGGCGCCACCACCCGTCGCTGCATCGGCTCCTCGCGCTCGGCGATGCGTTGCAGCAGCAGTTGCGCGGCGATCTCGCCGAGCAGGCGGATCGACTGGCCCACGGTGGTCAAGGCGGGAAACACGAAGCGGCTCAGCTCGATATCGTCGAAGCCGATCACCGACAGTTCGTGCGGCACCCTGATATTCAGCTCGGCCGCGGCGCGCAGCACGCCGATGCCGATCATGTCGTTGCCGGCGACGATCGCCGTCGGTCGCTCGCCCTCGCCGCCCAGCAGGCCGAGCGCCGCGTGGTAGCCGCCGGGGCTGCTGAACTCGCTTTCCAGCAGCCACTGCGGGCGCACCTCCAGGCCGGCCTTGGCCATCGCCCGCCGGTAGCCCTCGACTCGCAGGGTCGAGACCTTGGTCGACAGCGGCCCGCCGATGCAGGCGATGTCGCGATGGCCCAGTTCGAGCAGGTGGCGGGTCGCCAGGTAGGCGCCCATCTCATGGTCGATCTGCACCCGGTCGGCTTCCACGCCTTCCACCTCGCGGTCGACGATCACGGTCGGCGTGCGCATGTTCGCCAGTCCCTTGGCCAGCGCGCCGTCGCCGCCGGCGGACGCCAGGACCAGGCCGTCGATACGTTTCTCCTGGAGCACGCGCAGGTAGTTGGCCTGCTTCTGCGGGTTGTCGTCGGAGTTGCAGAGGATCACGCAGTAACCGTTGCGCTCGCAGCAATCCTCGATGCCGCGCGACAGCTCGGCGAAATACGGGTTGGTACTGTTCGGCACCAGCAGGCCGATGATCGAGGTGGTGCGCACCTTCAGCGAGCGCGCCACCGCGCTGGGCACGTAGTGCAGCTGCGCGATGGCGTCCTCGACCTTCTTGCGCACCGCGTCGCTGACCGGCCGCGTCCTGTTCACCACATGCGATACGGTGGTGAAGGAAACCCCCGCCATCGCCGCCACGTCCTTCATTGTCGCCATCGTTCAGCCCTGTCTGCGGGCGCGATGGCTGCGGTAGGTATCCAGCACCACCGCTACCACGATCACCGCCCCGGTAATGATTCGTTTGGTCGGCTCCGACGCACCGATCTGCGCCAGCCCCGCCGCCAATACGGAAATGATCAGCACGCCGAAGAAGGTGCTGACCACCGAACCTCGCCCGCCCATCAGGCTGGTGCCGCCGATCACCACCGCGGCGATGACCTGGAGTTCCAGGCCGACCCCGGCGTTGGGATCGGCCGCTTCCAGACGCGAGATCTGGAACAGCGCGGCCAACCCGGCGAGCAGCCCCATCAGGGCGAATACTGCAATCTTATAGGGTTTCGGGTTCACACCGGCCAATCGCACCGCTTCTTCGTTGGTACCGATGCCGATCAGGTAGCGGCCGAACACCGTGCGGGTGAGCACCGCCTGGGCGGCGAACATCACCAGCAGGGCGATCACGAAGGCCGGCGAGATGCCGAACGCCAGCGGATTGGACAGCCAGGCATAGGCGTCGCCGATATAGGCCGTGCGCGAGTCGGTCATCTGGTAGGCCAGCCCACGGGCCATCTCCAGCACCCCGAGGGACACGATGAACGAGGGAATCCGCCAGGCCACCGTGATCGAACCGGTGACGCAGCCGGCCAGGGTCGCGCAGGCCATCCCGAGCATCGCCGCCGGCAGCACGCCCCAGCCCCAGCCGAGCGTCGCCAGGCTTACCGCCGAGGCCGCCAGGGCCAGCACCGAACCTACCGAGAGATCGATGCCGCCGACGATCAGGATGAAGGTCATGCCCACCGCCAGCACCACCAGGTCGGGGATCTGGTTGGCGATGGCGAGGAAGGTGCCATAGCTGAGGAAGTGGCTGCTCAGCGCCGAGAACAGCGCGATCATCGCCAGCAGCGCGCCGGCCAGGCCGAGGTAGGTGCCCAGGCCGAAATAGTTGCCGCGTCGCAGGGTTGGCGCTGCGGCGGCGGTAGCGGAAGACGTCGGGTCGCTCATTTCTGGTTCCTTGCGTTGCGTATTCACGACGTCGCCAGCAGCGCGTCGCGTTTCTTGTAACCGGCGAAGGCCGCCGCCAGCAGCGCGTCCTGGGTCCAGGCGTCGCGCTCGAAGGTGTTCACCATACGTCCCGCCGAGAGCACGCCTATGCGATCGCAGATCAGCATCAGCTCGCGCAGGTCGCTGGACACCACCACCAGCGCCTTGCCCCGGCGGGTCAGTTCGGCGAGCAAGGCATAGATGTCGAACTTGGCGCCGACGTCGATGCCACGGGTCGGCTCGTCGAACAGCAGCACCTGGCAGTCGCGCTCCAGCCAGCGGCCGATCACCACCTTCTGCTGGTTGCCGCCGGACAGTTCGCCCACCGCCTGCGCGGTGTCCGCGCAGCGCACCCGCAGCGCCTCCACCTGACGCCGCGCCAGGGCTTCCTCGCGGCGCCGGTCGATCACCCCGTGGCGCGCCAGCGCCGGCAGGTTGCCCAGGGCCAGGTTGGCGCTGATCGACTGGTCCAGCAGCAGGCCCTCGCCCTTGCGGTCCTCGGTGATCAGCGCCACCCCCTGGCGCACCGAGTCGGCCGGCGAACGCAGGCTCAGGCGCTGCGGCGGATCGCCGAGCAGGACCTGCCCACCGTCGGCGCGGTCGGCGCCGTAGATCAGGCGCAACAATTCGGTGCGCCCGGAGCCGATCAGTCCGGAGATGCCGAAGATCTCCCCCGCGCGCACCTCGAACGACACCTCATGCACCTTGCCGCGCCGGCTCAGCCGCTCCACCCGCAGCAGCGGCGCACCGGTCTGCCGTGGGCCCAGGTCGAAGCGCTCGCCCAGTTCGCGGCCGACCATCAGGGTCACCAGTTGGTCGGCGTCGTAGCGCTCGATCGGCTCGACGCAGACCAGGTGGCCATCGCGCAACACCGCGATGCGCTGCGAAATCCGCGCCAGTTCCTCCAGTCGATGGGAGATGTAGACGATCGCCACGCCGCGTTCGCGCAGCCGCTCGACCTGCTCGAAGAGCATGTCCACTTCGCGCGCGGTAAGCATCGCCGTGGGTTCGTCGAGGATCAGCAAACGGCAGTCGCCGATCAGGTTGCGGGCGATCTCGACCATCTGCTGGTGGCCGATGCCGAGGTCGCCGACCAGCGTGTCGGGATCGATCGCCTCCAGGCCGACCTGGGCCATCGCCTCGCGGGCCGCCGCGCGCAGGCGCCGACGGTCGATCCAGCCGGCGCGCCGGGGCAGGTCGTGGAGGAACAGGTTCTCCGCCACCGACAGGGTCGGCAGCAGGTTCAGTTCCTGCATCACCATGCGCACGCCCAGCGCCTCGGCCTCGCGGCGGCTAGCGGGGGCGTAAGGCCGGCCGAGGAGCTCCAGGCTGCCGGCGCCGGGACGTTCCAGGCCGCCGACGATCTTCGACAAGGTGCTCTTGCCGGCACCGTTCTCGCCGGTCAGGGCCAGCACCTCGCCGCCGAACAGTTGCAGGTCGATCTCCGCCAGCACCGGCTGCGCGTAGGTCTTGCCGACCCCGCGGATGCTCAGCAGCGGCAATGCGTCGCTAGACATGGGAAGGCTCCATCGGACGGCTCAGGGCGCGGTCACCAACTCGACAGGCGTCTCGACCACGCCGTCCTTCTCATGTTCCGGGGTTTGCCCGGCGAGCAGCTTGAGCGCGGTCTGGATACCGAACACCGCCTGCTTCGCGGCGAACTGGTCGGCAGTGGCCAGCACCCGGCCATCCTTGAGCATCGGCTTGATCGCCTGGATATTGTCGTAGCCGACCACCTTCACCTGCCCGGCGCGGCCCGCCGCGCGCACCGCCGATACCGCGCCGAGGGCCATGCTGTCGTTGCCGGCGAGCAGCGCCTTGAGGTCCGGATGCTCGTTGAGCATCGCCGAAGCCACCGCGTTGCCCTTCTCGATTTCCCAGTTGCCCGACTGCAAGGAGACGATCTTCATCCCCGCCGCGTCCATCGCATCCCTGAAGCCGGCGGTGCGCTGCTGGGCATTGGTGGTCGTGGAGACCCCTTCGATGATGCCGACCTCGTCGCCGGCCTTCAGTCGCTTCGCCAGGTACTCGCCGACCAGCCGCGCACCCTTGCGGTTGTCGGGCCCGACGAAGGGCACGCCGATCTTCTTCACCTGCAGCACCTGCGGGTCGAAGCGGTTGTCGATGTTGACCACCACGATGCCGGCATCCAGCGCTTTCTTCACCACCGGCACCAGCGCCTTGGAATCGGCCGGCGCGATCACCAGTGCGTCGACCCCGGAAACGATCATCTGCTCGACGATGCGGATCTGGCTGGAGGTATCGGTCTCGTCCTTGATGCCGTTGGAAACCAGTTCGAACCGGTCGGCATGCTCCTTCTGGTAGGCCTTGGCGCCGTCCTCCATGGTCAGGAAGAACTCGTTCGCCAGCGACTTCATCACCAGCGCGATCCTGGGCTTCTCGGGAGTTTCCGCGTGGACGGCGGACAGGGGCAGGAACGAGGAACAGGCAGTCAGCACAACGGCAGCCAACAGGCGCCGGGAAGCGACCCGCTTCATGGTGTATCCTCCAGCTTTTCTTATCGTTGTATTGAGGCTTTTCCAGGAGATTATCCAGACGCAAACGTTTGCGTTAGGTGAATATGCGTCGATCTGACAGATTCTGTCAATCGCCACGAGCAACTGTCGCGAACCGGTCGGGATCGGTTGGATTCTAGTTCGCTACGGCTGGGAAACGCAGGATATTTTGCCTGGCCGGCAGATCTCCCGCCGCCCACTCAGCGCAACCGGTGCTTGTGCAACAGGCGGTAGAAGGTCGGCCGCGACACCCCGAGCATCCGCGCGGCCACGCTGAGGTTGTCGCCGTAGCGGGCCAGCGCGTCGCACATCGCCTGGCGCTCGGCGCAGAGCTTGTAGACCTCCAGGCTGGACAACGGCGGGCCGTCGCCGCGCGCGCATTCCAGGCCGAGGTCCTGGGCCTCGATCTGCCGCCCCTCCGCCAGGACCAACCCGCGACGCACCCGGTTGGCCAGTTCGCGGACGTTGCCCGGCCAGGCGTGCATCGCCATCGCCGCCAGCGCGTCCTCGCTGAAGCGGCGCGGGCGGCGGCCGGTCTCCAGGCTGTAGAGCCGGGAGAAATGATTGGCCAGCAGCGGCAGGTCCTCGCTCCGTTCGCGCAACGGCGCGGTGCCGACCTGCAGGACATTGAGCCGGTAGTAGAGGTCCTCGCGGAAGGTCCCGGCGTCGATCGCCGCCTCCAGGTCGACATGGGTCGCCGCCAGCACCCGCACGTCCACCTCGACCGGCCGGCTACCGCCGACCCGCTCGATCTGCTGTTCCTGGAGAAAGCGCAACAGGTTGGCCTGCAACTCCAGCGGCAGGTCGCCGATCTCGTCGAGGAACAGGGTGCCGCCGTCGGCCGCCTCGATCCGCCCGACCTTGCGCTGGTGCGCGCCGGTGAAGGCGCCCTTCTCGTGGCCGAACAGCTCGGACTGGATCAGGTGCTCGGGAATCGCCCCGCAGTTGATCGCGACGAACGGCCTGTCCGCGCGCCGCGACTGCCGGTGCAGGGTACGCGCGACCAGTTCCTTGCCGGTGCCGCTCTCGCCCCGGATCAGTACCGGCGAGTCGGTCGGCGCCAGCTTCGCCAGCAGCCGGCGCAGGTCGCGTACGGCCAGGCTCTCGCCGAGCAGTTCGTGCTCGCCCTCGGCATCGCCGGGCACCGTGCCGCGCCCGCGCAGGCGGGCCATGCCAAAGGCGCGGCCGAGGGTCACCTGCACCCGCGCCATGTCGAACGGCAAGGTATGGAAGTCGAAGAACCATTCGCAGACGAAATCGCCGACGCCATTCACCGGCAGGGTGTCCGGGCTGAGCACGGCGATCCACTCGGTGCCGCTGCGGCTGATCAGGTCCTTCACCGTCTCCGGCCGCTCCAGGTGGAACGGCCGCAGGCGCAGCAGGCCGACGTCGCAGGCGCGTTCGCGCGCCGTTTCCAGCGCGCAGCTGTCCACTGCCCAACCCGCCTCGCGAAGTCCCGGCAACAGGCGCCGGCAATCGTCGCACGGGTCCACCACCAGCAGACGGCGGAGGTTCGATGCATCTGGCATGTGTGCTCCTTTGCGGCGCCAATTCTTTGAGCCGTCATAAAAACGGCATGTTGGCGCTCTGAAAGGAAAATCTAGCAATTTTTTGACGCGCGAAAGTGAATCTTTGTTTATATCGCCAATGCCGAAATCGTCTTATCAGTCGTAGCCGCGACGCTTGACTTCCAGGCGCCGGACGAACTCCTCCAGGACCAGCTTGTAGAGGTCGTCGCCGAGGTAGACATCTTCCACCCCGCAGTCGATGTTCGGGTTGTCGTTCACCTCGATCACCACCACCTTGTCGCCGGCCTGCTTCAGGTCCACCCCGTAGAGGCCGTCGCCGATCAGATTGGCGGTCTTCACCGCCAGCTCCACCACCTTGCGCGGCGCCTCGTGCACGGGCATGGTGCGGAAATCGCCGCTGACCTCCTCGGCGTCCGGGCTGTGGTCGTAGATCTGCCAGTGGCCCTTGGACATGAAGTACTGGCAGGCGAAGATCGGCTTGCGGTTGAGCACGCCGATACGCCAGTCGTACTCGGTATAGAAGAACTCCTGGGCAAGGATCAGCACCGAGCGCTCGAACAGCTCGGCGCTGGCCGCCAGCAACTGCTCCTGGTCCTCCACCTTGATCACCCCGCGCGAGAAGCTGCCGTCGGGAATCTTCAGCACCAGCGGGAAGCCCAGGCGCTCGCCGACCTTCTCCAGTTCCTGCGGGTTCTCCTTGTAGAGAATCTCCGTGGCCGGCATGCCCAGCTTGTGGCTGCGCAGCAGGTCGGCCAGGTACACCTTGTTGGTGCAGCGCAGGATCGACACCGGGTCGTCCATCACCACCAACCCTTCGCTCTCGGCCTTCTTGGCGAAACGGTAGGTGTGATCGGCGACATTGGTGGTCTCGCGGATGAACAGCGCGTCGTACTCGGCGATCCGCGAATAGTCCTTGCGCTCGATCAGGTCGACGTCGATGCCGAGGCTGCGGCCGACCCGCACGAAGTTCTTCAGCGCCTTGGCATCGGAAGGCGGGAACGCCTCGCCGGGGTCGTGGAGGATCGCCAGGTCGTAGCGGAACGGCTTGCGCGAACGCGGCTTGCGCCAAATCTGCCGGCTGAAGCTGTCCAGGGCGTTGGCGAAGAGGTCTTCCTGGTCCTCGCGCAGCTTGTGGATGGCGCCGGGCTTGATGCCCTCGATGTGCCAGGTGCGGTTGCGCTTGAACTCCACCAGCAGCAACGGGCAGGGAAACGCCTCGAACAGTTGTCGCGCCAGGTCCTGCAGCGGCTCGATATCGGTACGGCCGAAATACAGGGTCAGGGTGAAACCATCGGTGCTGCCGTAGGGGTGCGCGGCCAGGGCCTTGTCCAGGGTGCGATCCAGATCTTCCAGGACCAGGCTGTACAGCGACTTCCTGGCCAGCTCGCTGATCGTCCGCACCGAGGGGATCACCTTGTGCCCGCGCGCCTCGGCGAGCAGCGAGCAGTAGTAGCCATGGCGCAGGTACTTGTAGTGCCGGCACAGGTTGATCACCTGGACCCGCTTGCCAGTGTCGTCGTCGATGGGCAGTTCCAGGTATTCCTGGGCGGTGACCACATCCTCGCTGGGGTAATAGGACGTCCAGTCTTCCTTGCGTTCCACGATGATGAACAGCTTGCTCACGACACCTCCCGGGGTGACAGCGAAACCACGGCGCATTCGGAACCGGCTTGCCGGCGCACGCATCCCGGCCAATACTCGGCGGGAATCCCTTGCGAAACCGCTCTATGGCGCCTGCCAGCAAACCGAAGCGTACAGCACCCATTACAGCACGCCCGCGCGGAAGTTCCCGCCCGCGGCCGTGGAGACCGCTATGAACCTGACCCTCCGCCCGGCCGGTGTGGACGACCTGTCCGCCCTGGTCGAGCTGGAAAACCGCTGCTTCGACTACGATCGCCTGTCCCGCCGCAACTTCCAGTGGATGCTCACCCGCGCCCACGCCAGCCTGACGGTAGCCGAGGGCGACGGCGGCGTGCTCGGCTACGCCCTGGTGCTGTTCCACGAAGGCACCTCGCTGGCCCGCCTCTACTCCATCGCCATCGACCCGCGCGCCCGCGGCATCGGCCTCGGCCAGAAGCTGCTGGAAGCCGCCGAGCAGGCCGCGCGGGACAACGACCGCGCCTACATGCGCCTGGAAGTGCGCCCGGACAACCGTGGCGCCATCGCCCTCTACGAGCGCAACGGCTACCGTCCCTTCGCCACCGTGCGCGACTACTACGAGGACCACAGCGAAGCGCTGCGCTTCGAGAAACGCATCCGCAATCCCGGCCACGACCAGCGCCGCCACGTGCCCTTCTACCGGCAGACCACCGATTTCACCTGCGGCCCGGCCTGCCTGCTGATGGCCATGGGCGCGCTGCAACCGGAGCGCCAGTTGACCCGCCGCGAGGAACTGCGCCTGTGGCGCGAGGCGACCACCATCTACATGACCGCCGGGCACGGCGGCTGTAGCCCCCAGGGCCTGGCGCTGGCCGCCTGGCGGCGCGGCTTCCGGGTCAAGCTGGTGCTGTCCGCCGGCGGCCCGCTGTTCCTCGACGGCGTACGCAACGAAGACAAGAAGGCGGTGATGCGCCTGGTCCACGAGGACTTCTGCGAGGAACTGGACGCCTCGGGCGTCGAGCAGAAGCGCTCGGCCAGGCTCGACATCCCGCGCCAGCTGGCCAGGGGCGGCCAGCCGCTGGTGCTGATCAGCAGCTACCGCCTGACCCGCTCCAAGGCCCCGCACTGGGTGCTGGTCACCCACTACGACGAGGACTTCGTCTACCTCCACGATCCCGACGTCGACCACAGCCAGCACCGCCAGCCGCTGGATTGCCAACACATCCCGGTAAGCCACGCCGAGTTCGACAAGATGAGCCGCTTCGGCCGCAGCAAGCTGCGCGCGGCGGTGATCCTGTTCAACCCGGAATGATCCGCATCGCCCCGCCCTGCGGCGGGGAGATGTTCTCACCTATCAATCAATTCCATCGATAGTGGCTAGTGAGACTATCCATTTTTCATTCGCCAACGCCGATGTTTACATAGTCGCCAGATCCCCGAATAACCAGAACGGAACTGGAGACGACACCATGAGCTACTCCGCCAAATCCTTCTCGGCCCTGATCAATGCCATGCGCGCCGACGGCATCACCCGCCTGGAACAACTGGCCCGCCAGCCCTTCCGCAACGCCCAGGGCTTCTGGAGCGCGGAGGCGAAGAAATGAAAGCCCTGCTCGACCGCCGTACCGATCCCACCTGGATGCTCTACGCCGCAATCATCGCCTGGCTGGCCTTCTCCGGTCTCTGACCGGCAGGCCGCTGGCGCCTCGCCCTGCCATTCCAAGACGCTCCGGCGTCCCGCCTTTCTCCGGTGAAATACCGAGCTTTCGTCGCCAACATCGCCAGGCGAGGCCTGCGCAAACGTTTCACCCGTTCGCTGTCAAGAAAACCTTGTCAAAAAAGCTGATAGCAGCTTGCCAATATGCCAACGCCTTGGCATAACGGTGCCAAAAAAAGGCCTACAAGGACGTTCCTGATGCGCACCGTGAAAAAGGCTCTGCTGGTTGTCGGCGTGATCGTGCTGGCGGTCGTCGGGGTGGTGGTCTACTACGTCGCCAATCCCAACCTCCCCCACTACCAGGCGCCGAGCGAGGTACGCTACCTGCCGCAATGGCAGGACGAGGCCCGCCAGCGCTTCTACTACACGCCCCAGGGCACCCTGGTGAAGGGCCTGCACTACGACTGGTTCACCGCCCTCGAACTGCCCTTCTCCGAAGAACCCTTCGCCGCCCCCGAATACCTCGCCCGCTTCGGCTTCCTCGTCGATCCGCAGCAGAAGGCCAGCGACCTCAACCCCGGCAACCTGCCGGTGGGCTTCAGCCAGCACCGCGACGAGAAGACCGGCACCCGCTACCTGGACATCACCTGCGCCGCCTGCCACACCGGCGAACTGCGCTACCAGGGCAAGTCGCTGCGCATCGACGGCGGCGCCGCCATGCACTCCATCGCCGCCACCGTGCCGACCCTGCGCGGCGGCGCCTTCGGCCAGGCGCTCGGCGCAAGCATGGCCGCCACCTACTACAACCCGTTCAAGTTCAACCGCTTCGCCAGGAAAGTCCTCGGCGAACGCTACGAACAGGACAAGTCGCAACTGCGCGCCGACTTCAAGGCCGTGCTCGACACCCTCCTGCGCACCGCCTGGAACGACACCCGCCGCCACCTCTACCCCACCGAGGAAGGCCCCGGCCGCACCGACGCCTTCGGGCGCATCGCCAACAGCGTCTTCGGCGATGCCATCGACCCGGGCAACTACCGCGTCGCCAACGCCCCGGTGAGCTATCCGCAGCTCTGGGACATCTGGAAATTCGACTGGGTGCAATGGAACGGCTCGGCCATGCAGCCGATGGCGCGCAATATCGGCGAGGCCCTCGGCGTCGGCGCGCGCCTGCAGATCTTCGACGAGCACGGCCAGCCGCTGCGGGGCGAGCAGCGCTACGCCTCCAGCGTACGCCTGCACGACCTGCACGCCCTGGAAGAAACCCTGCAACAACTGAAACCGCCGACCTGGCCGGAAGACCTCTTCGGCCGCATCGACCTGCAACGCGCCTCCCAGGGCCGCGCCCTGTTCGAAGCCAACTGCGCCTTCTGCCATGCACCCAAGGTGCAACCGGCGGAATACGCCGCCCCCGGACGCAATCCCGAGTGGCGCATGCACATGGTGCCGACCGAGGTGATCGGCACCGATCCGACCACCGCCGACAACATCGCCGACCACCGCTACGACCTGCGCAAGCTCGGCTGGAGCGTCGACGAACTGGCGCGGATGAACGTCCAGCTGATCGGCGCCGATCCGCAGCAACTCGACCTCTCGCAACTGTCCTCGGCCAAGGGCCTGGCCTACATCACCGCCTTCGTCGAGCAGCGCGCCTACCGGGACGCCGGCATCCCGCCGGAACAGCAGAAGACCATGAACGGCTTCGACCTGCCGATCGGCGTACAGGAACTGCGCGCCTACAAGGCCCGCCCGCTGGACGGCGTCTGGGCGACCCCGCCGTTCCTGCACAACGGCTCGGTGCCCAACCTGTTCCAACTGCTCTCCCCGGCCGCCGAACGCTCGCCGCAGTTCTACGTCGGCACCTTCGAATTCGATCCGAAATTCGTCGGATTCCGCACCGAGAAATTCCCCGGCGGCTTCCTCCTCGACACCCGTCTCACCGGCAACCGCAACAGCGGCCACGAATTCCGCGACGGCTGCCGGCAGAACGGCGTGATCGGCCGCGCCCTCAGCCCGGAAGAACGCTGGGCGCTGGTGGAATACCTGAAGGTGCTCGGCAACCCCGAATTCGAGCGCCGCCTGGTCCCGGCCCAGACCCCACCCTGGACGCCCGGCCCGAAATGCCCGGCGCCGGAGCAACGGACCGCGCAACGCTGAACCTGGGAAATGGAGAAGCGCGAGGCATGGCGCCGCCGCCCCTCTCCACCCCGAGCAGCCCCTCTCCCTTCAGGGGGGACGCCTGGCCAGAGGACGGGGAGAAGCAATCGTGGCGCACTCCCCGCCCAAGAAGAATAAAAGCCCACAGCCAACGCACACCACCAAGGACACCCACTCCATGCGCGCACTCCTCACCCACGCCTGGCTGTTCCTCGGCAAATGGCTCGGCCGCCTGCTCCTCCTGCTGCTGGCCGTCGGCCTCGGCGGCTGGGCCATCGGCAGCCTCTACTACGCCTGGAAATTCTCCGGCCCGGTGTCCGCGGAAGAGCAGATCGCCCCGGACGAAGCCCGCATCACCCAGGCGATCATCCAGGACGCCATCCGCGTGGTCGAACAGCACCGCGACAACACCCGCGTCCTGCGCGATGCCCACGCCAAGGCCCACGGCTGCGTGAAGGCCGAATTCAAGGTACGCGCCGACCTCGACCCAACCCTGCGTCGCGGCGTGTTCGCCGAAGCGGGCAAGAGCTGGAACGCCTGGGTGCGCTTCTCCAACGGCAACGCCTACCCGCAGTTCGACAGCAAGAACGACGCGCGCGGCATGGCCATCAAGCTGCTCGACGTGCCCGGCGAAAAACTCCTGCCCGGCCGCGGCCATGACGGCGAGCAGGACTTCGTCATGTTCAACCAGCCGGTGTTCTTCATCCGCGACATCGCCGAATACCGGCAGAACTTCGCCGCCCAGGCCGACGGCAAGAAAGCCCTGGCCTTCTTCCCCAACTGGAACCCCGCCAGCTGGGAACTGCGCCACCTGCTGATCGCCCTGCGCACCCTCGCCCCCGCCCCGGACAGCCCGCTGCACGCCGGCTACAACGGCATCTCGCCGTACAAGCTGGGCGAACACAACATCAAGTTCCGCGTCGTCCCCGCCCCGGAGAAGTGCCCGGCCTACGAGCTGCCGAAGCAGAACCAGGACCTGCCCAACTTCCTCCGCGCCGCCCTGTACCAGCAACTCTCCATCGACCGCGCCCCCGCCTGCTACGCCTTCCAGGTGCAGCGCCAGGACCCGGCCAAGTACATGCCCATCGAAGACACCAGCGTCGAATGGAAGGAGTCGGACGCGCCCTTCGCCACCATAGCCGACATCATTGTGCCAGCTCAGGATTTCGATAGCCGGGAACAGAACCTGTTCTGTGACAACCTCTCGTTCAACCCCTGGCACGCACTGCCGGAGCATCGGCCGATCGGCGGGATCAACCGGTTGCGGAAGGCGGTTTACGAGGCGGTCAGTGGGTATAGGTTGGGGAGGAATGGGTGAAGAGTTGGGTGGAAGGTAGCTGCGTATGGCGTCTCTCTTGGTATTGATTTCACCAATTTGGACTGTCAGAAAACGGCCCAAAATGGACATTCGTCAGAGGCTCCAGAGATCGCCAAGGTGGCGAACTTCGTCTTAGACAAAATCTATGCGTCAGCACAATAAAAAGGAGGTTTACTCCCTTTTTACGAGCGGAAGACACCGCCATTGCCGTCAAACTTGACTAAGAGATCATGAATCCTGGCCATCTCATCAACAATTGGCTGGATCTCGTATCGTTCACCTAGCACTTGAAAAATGCCTTCCTTCAAGTAGTAAGCCCTGAAAATGTGATGAGGCACATCCGAGTCTTCAGGCTCAGGAAGAATGAGGCTAGGAAAGATGTATCCGACTATCCCGTCTTGAAGATAAAGATCAAGCCGCTCGTCAAAGTGTTCAATCGAATTTCTTAACGCCCTATTCATCAGGGGGCTGTCGTCCTTTACACCAAAGACCTTTGATAGATACTGTCCGCGATCCCTGTGAATGGTCTTCTTGTCCGTTCCTTTCACACCATCACGCGACGGGAAGAAGTATCGCGATATAGCTCCAGACTGGTTGACGACGTTCTGCAAGCAGTCCAGTAGTATGTCCTTCTTCTCTTGCGGATCAATCTTCCCATCTGAGATCTTCTGGATGATCTTTTCTGCAATGTTGCACGACTGGAAGGCAGAGGCCGTATTGAAGAGCATCGACTGAATGTAGAACGCCTGGTGCGGCGTCCAGATACTAAATGCCTCATCCTCCATCCTTCACCCCTATTCATGTTCAAAATTTAGCAGTTCATATACCGAAGAATAGTGCCTAGAGAGGCGCCCTAGGTCAATCAAAGTCTCCTTTGTGTCGGTAAGCGTCCTTGGCTCTAGTTGGCATCCTTGTCCTTCCCACATGGAGGACAAACCATGAACACTATTGCGACATACAACCATCAACCATGGAACAAAGGAAAACTGGTCGGGCAGAAAGCCCCGCTCCGGCTCAAAGATATCTGGGCCATACGGGTAAGGCTCCAAATCGCGGAAGAAACCCGGGATTTGGCTCTTTTCGATCTGGCCATCGACAGCAAGCTACGAGCCTGCGATTTGACCACGCTTCGCGTCCGCGATGTTGCCCATGGGGAACACGTATCTTCGCGAGCGATCGTGATGCAGCAGAAAACCCAGCGTCCAGTGCAGTTCGAGATTACAGAGCAAACGCGGGTGGCTCTGGAAGCTTGGATACATCAAGCCCATCTCCAGAGCGAGGATTGCCTTTTTCCAAGCCGGCTACATGATTCAGAACATCTCTCTACCCGGCAATACGCCCGAATCGTCAAAGCTTGGGTAAAAGCGATTGGCCTTGATCCAGCCATGTATGGCACCCACACGATGAGACGTACGAAGGCATCACTGATCTATCGCAGAACAAAGAACCTAAGAGCAGTGCAACTCCTGCTCGGCCATACGAAGCTTGAGAGCACGGTCCGATACCTAGGGATTGAGGTCGATGACGCATTGGAGATGGCGGAGCAGACTGAGGTCTGACGAGCAACTGCGGCGGTCGAGGGATGACCGTCGCAATCCGACCCATAGCGGCCCTTCGCAGATGGCTGTTACCGGCCAGAAGCGGTAGCTAACGCCAGCCATGAGCAGTGGCTGCGAAGCAGCCGTCGTGCTCCATGGCTTTGCTAGGGCTCTTGTTCCATCCGCCCTCTGTGCTCGGACTACCGATAGGTTGGCCTCACCCACTCACAGAGCCACCAGCCATCAGTGCCATTCCGCGACTTCTTAATGCACCCGATGCTCTCCAAGTTTCGGAGAGCATGAGTAAGATCCTGACTTGAAAGAGGCGATCGACCGTATTTCCCTTGATGATCGTTGACTTTCTGGAGTAGCCCAGAGGAAACAACTTCGTGCTTCGCGTCCTTATGCATCCACATGACGTACACCACCACCGCCTCTTGCTCCGTGAGCTGTATGTTCATGGCTCTCCAGATAGCATTCCAGAAGACGATAGCAACCAATGGGATCAAGTATGGGGTAGCCTGTGCTCCCGTGATACCCAAAGTTCCGCTCGCAACTGCGTCTATCAGGGCGCGGAGGTTAAAACGGACATTGCCGGGCTTCGAAGAACGACCACCACCCCTTCCGGACCGGCCGACCATGATGCACTCGAGGAGCGGCTCTACCTCATCCGGTGGCGAGACTTGGACGGCCTGCTGCATAAACGAGTCGGCTAACTGACGCGCCTCCGTATCCGAAACACCGTGCTTGGCGAATTCGGAAGAGATCCATGACTCTAACTCAGCTTGCTTTTCTAGCTGCCTAGTCCGGTTCCATGCCAACGATACTTCTCCTTGCTCTAACGTTTGATTAAGAGGCCGACTATAGCCGGCCACTCAGTGAGTGGTTCGAACGATTTGTTAGTCGATGCATTTTGGCATTTTTTTATTTACAGAAACTCACCGCGAACGTGTTCATACGTTGGAGTGATTCCTATGTTATTAAAAAATACATCTGCGAAACTTACAGCACTTGAAACGGCCCAATTGGCACAGCCCGCCCCTAGAACCTTGTCGGGGTAGAATGGATTGCCTATGCCAGTTAGTTTATTTACTTCAAATTTTCCAGTGAGGCGCTTTTCAAATTTATGAATTCTTCGTCCCTCACTAGCTGATTGGCTGATTATAGTTTCTGGCTCAAAGTGAATTAATGCATTTCTTAGCTCAATGAGGATTTTTGCGTTTTGATATGGATTAAGACCTTGATCTATTGGTTGCTTATTATTCAGCTCAAGCGCAATTTCATATTTTTCCAAGATAGGGTATGCGGCGGTTCTTGGTATCCCAAGCTTCCAAAGTCGCGCCATAAGGTCTTTTGCAGGCAGCTCTTTAATGCGCTCTGTCACATGATCATCCGCACAATCGGAAAATATTTCATTTATGACGGCCTCTAAAAACGCAACTGAGAGAATTATGCTTGATATGACGTATGCGTTGTGGCTGCTGCGAACGCTTGCTTCAATTTTTAGCGGGTCCACACTTTCTTCAATCTTGGAGCATTTTTGTGCAAATAAAGTTGCAGCAGAAATATGGCTTATTGAGAGATAACTGCGCATTGATATGGTTATAGACATACTCTCTACCGTCTAACTATAACTAGACACCAATTGGCGGATAAAATTCTCCTTTAAACAGGCGACAGCTCTAAATTACGCTTTCTGCGCCGACATTGGATTATGAATCAACCCGGCAAAATTCTTCTGCTAGCATGCTGGCAGAATTGCACATTAGCTTTCAAATTGGGTGTTAGGCAAGGGGGGGCGGCTTACGTGCCGAAATCACTAGGACGGATTGCCACGCAATTGGTGATCAGGGTTTCTCCCAACTTTCTCAGATGCCCTTGAGTGACTGCTATTGGCCGTATACAGCCCTTCCCTCCCTAAGCCATAGCCTCTCCCATACCTGGTGGGCACCTCTATTGCCACCCGCAGAACCACAACCTCCCCCACTGCTAACCGCAATAGTCGCGGCTTGAGTGCTGCGGATTTGGTTTTTGAAATGTGGTGTTGGCGGCCCTCACCCCAACCCTCTCCCGCACGCGGGAGAGGGGGCCGGGCGTGCCTTGTGGGTCGAGCGCCTCGCTCGGGCGCAGCCTGGAACGATGTCTACCCTCCTCTAGGCCCCGGGTATCTAGAATTCGGCCCCCAGCCCAGGCAACCAGAAGCGCCGGAAACGCGCCCTGAATGATTTCAGATTCGCGCCGAAACCTTCGAAAGCCGTTTCCTCGCACCCGAAAGCCGCCGAGGCTGCCCTGCGGCTTTCGCTGCGCAACGGCTAGTCGCCTACTTGCACCGGTCGCTCAGCCTGACCAGCGATGCGCCGTACACCGCGTCGTCTTCGGAGGCGAAGATCGCGTCGCCTTCGACGGAGGCGCCCGGCTTGAGGGTCTCGGCGGTGAGTTCCTCGTCCACGGTATCCAGCCTGAAGGACTGGCCGGCGGCGGACAGCGCCACCAGGCAGCTGTTCTTCAGGCTGATCTCGCTCTTCGCCGCATTCACCAGGCGGACCTTGAAGGCCTGGGTGCGGAAATGCTTGTCGCCGACGGATACGCTGCCCTTGTCGCCCTGGCGGGCGAAGACCATCACTGCATCCGGCGCGGCGGCGAAGCCGAGGGAAGGAGCGGCCAGCAGGCCGGCCAGGGTCAGGGCCATTGCGTTCTTCATACTGATTTCCTTTGGCAAAGACTGAACGACCCGGTGATTTTCCGTGGGTCTTTTCGCCGCGATCAAGCGCAGTGCCAAGGAATGCGGGCTGCCTCGTGTTCTGCAAGTCGGAGGGTTTCCAGCGGAACTTTTCCCGCAACCGTGCTTCCAGGCGAAAACCGCTCGCTACGCGGAACGCCGGTCTTCCAACCCACACGGTCCTCGCGCCCGCCAGGTTGCCCTCGAACGCTTGCAACCACAGGCCGGACGCTCGGCCCAGGCGATGGCCCAATGGGCGCCGGGCAGGTCCGCTTCGGCGTGGCCGCGATGCAACAAGTGCGCCTGGACCGGCATCGCGGTAGCGCTCGGCGAGGGCGCCACCGAGGCTGTCGGCGGCATGTCGTGTTCGACTCCGTTGCGGGTGGCGAGCGGGGCCTGCGATCTTCCCTTGGGGGAGAGTCCAGCCCGGCGACCCGGCAGGTGGCCGCCAAGCCGCTTGCGCAGGCTGCCGGGCTCAGCCGAGCAACTTGTCGACGGTCAGCGGGAAGTCGCGCAGGCGGCGGCCGGTGGCGTGGTACACGGCATTCGCCACTGCGGCGGCGACGCCGACGATGCCTATTTCGCCGACGCCCTTGGAGCCCAGTTCGTTAACGATATCGTCGGGTTCGTCGACGAAGATCACCTCGATATCGCCAATATCGGCGTTAACCGGGATGTGGTACTCGGCGAGGTTGTGGTTCATGCAGCGGCCCAGCGCATGGTCGACCTGGGTTTCCTCCTGCAAGGCCATGCCCAGGCCCCAGACCACCCCGCCGAGTATCTGGCTGCGAGCGGTCTTCGGGTTGATCACCCGCCCCGCCGCGACCGCGCTGACCACCCGGCTCACACGCAGGGTACCGAGGGCTTCGTCGATCCGCACCTCGACGAATACCGCCGAATGGGTCGCGGTGGCGTAGCCTTTGCGCCGCGCCGAGGGTTCAGCTTCCACCTCCACCTGCAACGCGTCTTCCGGCAGCCCTTGCAGCAGGTCGGCCAGGGCGTATCGCGTATCGCCCGCTTCCAGATGGCCACGGCATATGCGGAAGCGTTCTTCGGCGGTGCCGGCCAGCTCCGGATGGCGGGCCCTGGCATGGGCGACCAGGGCCTGGCGCAGGCGCAGGCAGGCCAGGCGGACGGCGGAACCGACCGACGAGACGGTGAACGAGCCGCCCTGCAATGGAGCCTTGGGCAACGCACTGTCGCCAAGCTGGAAGCGCACCTCTTCCGGCGCCATGCCAGCGGCGTCGGCGGCGATCTGGGTCATCACCGTGTAGGTGCCGGTGCCGATATCCGTGGTCGCGCTGGCCACCCGCAGCAGGCCGTCCGCCTCCAGCCGCGCCCTCGCGCTGGCCTTGCTCTGCATGGCCTCCCAGACGCCGCCGGCCATGCCCCAGCCGAGCAACTGGCGCCCTTCGCTCATGCTCCGTGGCCGTGGGTCGCGGGCCTGCCAACCGAAGCGCCGGGCGCCCTCCTCGTAGCAGGCCAGCAGCGCCTTGCTGGAGTACGGCTTGTCCTCGTTGCCGTTGCGCTCGGCGAAGTTGAACCGGCGCAGCGCGATGGGGTCCATGCCGAGCCGCACCGCCAGTTCGTCCATCGCGCATTCCAGCCCGATCAGCCCCAGCGCCGCGCCGGGGGCGCGCATGTCCAGCGGGGTATAGACGTCCAGCGGCACCAGACGGTAGGCCAGGGAAAGGTTCTCGCAGCGATAGAGCATGCCGCTCCACTCCACCACGTGCTCGGTGAAGTCTTCGAAGCGCGAGGTCTGCGCTGTCGCCTGGTGGCCCAGCGCAAGGAGGCGCCCCTCGGCATCGGCGCCCAGTTGCAGGCGCTGCAGGGTGCGCGGCCGGTAGCCGAAGGTGAACATCTGCTGGCGGGTCAGCACTACGCGCACCGACCGCCGCAGTTGCAGCGCCGCCATCACCGCCAGGGCCAACTGGTATTGCGGACGCAGGCCGGAGCCGAAGGCGCCGCCGACGTAGGCGGCACAGACCCTTACCTTGTCGGCGGGCAGGCCGAAGACCTTTTGCAGGTAGGCCTGGCTGTTCTGCGTCCCCTGGGTCTTGTCGTGCACCAGCAGGCTGCCGTCGGGCTGGACGATGACCGTGGACGCGTGCGGTTCCATGGGATTGTGGTGCTCGATCGGCGTGCTGTAGCTGGCCTCGACCCGAATCGGCGCGGCGCGGTAGGCGGTGTAGAAATCGCCGCGCTCGGCGGGCAGTTCGGCGGGAGCCTCATGGGCCTGGTCGAGGGCGGCCAGCAGGTCGGTCTGGTGCGGCTCGGGCTCGATATCGATGCGCAGCAGCGAGCCCGCGTAGCGGGCCAGTTCCAGGCTCCGTGCCAGGACCAGGGCAAGGGGCTGGCCGCTGTACAGGACGCGGTCGTCGAACAGCGGGCGGAAGGGTTCGCCTTCGGCGGCATCGGCGTCCTTGTAGGGCTCGTCGTCGCCCGCCATCGGCGGCCGGTTCAGGTGATGCAGTACCGCGACCACCCCGGGTACCGCCAGGGCCGCCGCACAGTCGATGCCGCGCACCCGGCCGCGGGCGACGTCGCTGCTGACCACGCTGCCGTGGAGCAGGTCGGCGGCAGGATATTCGGCGGCGTAGCGAGCCTGGCCGGTGACCTTGGCTGGCCCGTCGACGCGATCCAGGGCTTGCCCGGTGCTGTGTGGCAGGCTGCTCATTGGCCGATCCCTCCCGAGTGGGCTTCTTCCAGTGCGCGAACGATGGTGTTGCGCGCCAATCCGATCTTGAAGGCGTTGTGGGCCAGCGGCCTGGCGTCACGCAGCAGCGCTTCGGCGAAGCGGACATAGCTGTCCCGGTTCGCCGGGTGGCCCCTGAAACGTTCCTCCAGCTCTGCGACGCGCCATGGCTTGTGGGCCACGCCGCCGAGCGCCAGGCGCAGTTCGCCAATGCGCTCGCCGTCCGGTTCCAGGGCCGCCGCCACCGAGACCAGGGCGAAGGCGTAGGAGGCCCGGTCGCGCACCTTCAGGTAGTGGCAATGCCGGGCGAAGCGCGGCGCTGGCAGCTCGATGGCGGTGACCAGTTCGTCGACGGCCAGGCAGTTGTCGCGCTCGGGCGTGTCCGCCGGCAGGCGATGGAAGTCGGCGAAAGCGACCCGCCGCTCGCCAGCGCGGCCGCGCACCAGTACCTGAGCCTCCAGCGCCGCCAGCGCCACGCACAGGTCGGATGGATGTACCGCCACGCAGTGTTCGCTGGCGCCGAGGATCGCATGGTTGCGGTTCAGCCCGCTGCGCGCGGGGCATCCGCTGCCCGGCTCGCGCTTGTTGCATGGCGTGCCGGTGTCGTAGAAATACTGGCAGCGGGTACGCTGCAACAGGTTGCCGCCGGTGCTGGCCATGTTGCGCAACTGCGGCGAGGCGCCGGCGAGGATCGCCTGGGCTAGCAAGGGATAGTCCGCCTCCACAGCGGGATTCCAGGCCAGTTCGGCGTTGCTGACCAGGGCTCCGACCAGCAGGCCGCCGGTGGGCGTCCGGCGGATGTCGCGCAGCGGGAGGCCGGTGATGTCGATGAGTCGCCGGGGCCTGGCAACGTTTTCCTTCATCAGGTCGAGCAGGTTGGTGCCACCGGCGATGTAGCGCGACTCCGGACCGGCGAGGCCCAGCGCCTGCTCGATGTCGGCCGGCTTGGCATAGGCGAAGGGCGTCATGCGCGCTGCCCTCCCTGCCCGTCGCGATCGAGCAGCGGCAAGGCGTCTTCCACGGCGTCGAGGATATTGCCGTAGGCGCCGCAGCGGCACAGGTTGCCGCTCATGCCCTCGCGGATCTCTGCCCGCGAGCGCGCCCGCCCCTCGCTCGCCAGGCCAAGGGCCGAACAGATCTGTCCGGGCGTGCAGTAGCCGCACTGGAAGGCATCATGGCGGATGAACGCCTGTTGCAGGGGATGCAGGCGATCACCCTCGGCCAGACCTTCGATGGTAGTCAGTGCATCGCCGTCGCACATCACCGCCAGCGTCAGGCAGGCGTTGATCCGGCGACCGTTGCACAACACCGTGCAAGCGCCGCATTGGCCGTGGTCGCAGCCCTTCTTGCTGCCCACCAGGTCGAGCCGCTCGCGCAGCAGGTCGAGCAGCGTCAGCCACGGGGGTACTCTCAGCTCTCGGCGCTGGCCATTGATCAGCAGGCTGATCGGCAGGTCCGCCGGCTCCGGATTGGTCATGGTACAAGCCTCACGGTCGGTGCATCGGCGCGGCGGATGCCGCTTTTTCAGGTCCGACCGAACGGCTCGAAGATACGTTCAAAGTAAATGACGGCCATGGCCATGCCACAAAGGCGGGCGGATGCTCGACGCCTGCGCCGCTATCGGCCGCCGGAGGCCTGCGCCGAGGTCACTTGAACAGGCTCGACACCACCCGCGCCACGTGCTCGGCGCCCTTGCTGATCTCCTGCATGATGCCGGCCACGGTGGTGATCTGGTTGTTGTTCTCCTGGGCGCTGGACTCGATGGTCTGCATGTTGTGGTTGATCTGCTGGGTCAGCTTGACGTTCTCGGTGACCACGTTCTTGATCTCCACCGTGGCGCCGCTGGTGCGCGCCGCCAGTTGCCGCACCTCGTCGGCGACCACCGCGAAGCCGCGCCCCATGTCGCCGGCGCGAGCCGCCTCGATGGCGGCGTTGAGGGCCAGCAGGTTGGTCTGTTCGGCGACGCTCTGGATGGTGGTGACGATGTTCTCGATGTCCTTGGTCTGGTGGGTGAGCTGGGAAATCAGGCCGACGGCGGTGTTGACCATCGACAGGGTCTTGGCCGACAGGGCGACGGACTGGTCGAGGGAGTCGATGCCGCGGGTGGAAATCTGCGCGGTCTCTTCCGCGGTGGAGAACGACAGCTCGGCGGCGCGCCGTACCTCCTCGTTGCGATTGACCTGCTCGGTAACGTCGATGGCGAACTTGATGACCTTGATTATCCGCCCCGAACTGTCCTTGACCGGGTTGTAGGTGGCTTCGATATGTACCCGCTCGCCGGCGGCGCTGCGGCGCTCGAAATGCCCGCGGGAGAATTCGCCGTGCCGCAGCCGGGCCCAGAAATCCGGGTTCTCCCGATAGAACTCGTCGAAGCAGAGCATGCGGTGGTGCTGGCCCTTGAGCGACTTGAGGCTGTAGCCGAAGAGACGCAGGAAGTTCTCGTTGGCATCGAGTATCTCGCCGTCCGGGGTGAACTCGATGACCGCCATGGACTGGCGTATGGCGTCGTTGATCGCGTTGAGCAGGAGCAGTTCGGAATGGTTGCGGGTCACGTCGGCGGCGATCTTCAGCACCTCGACGACCGCCCCTTCGGCATTCTTCACCGGGAAATAGGTGGCCTCCAGCCAGACCGGCGTACCATCGCGCCGCAGGCGCTTGAACACGCCGCGCTGGGGCGTGCCGCTGGCCAGCTCCTTCCAGAAGCGCACGTAGGCGGCGGAGGCCTGGAAGTCCTCTTCGCAGAAGATCCGATGGTGCTTGCCGACCAGCTCGTCCGCCGAGTAGCCGACCACCGCGAGGAACAGCGGGTTGGCGGACAGTATCTGGCCATCGGGAGTGAAACGGATGGTGGCGACGTTCTGCCCGATGGCATCGAGTCGCCACGCCAGGTCTTCATCCTTGGCGGCGCTTTCCACCGCCCTGCTTTTTCTGCCGAAGAGCATCGCGCACGACTCCTTGATGGCGCCTGTCCATCGCGAGGGAGTGGAGAACCGGAGATAGCCGTCCTACCGCTAAACGCCAGTGTAGATCGGGCTCCGGCAACTTTCCTCGGCGCCCGCATCGCCGTCCGTCCCCTAGCGGGCGGGTCCCAGCGGGGCGCGCGATGCCAGGATCGCCAGGCCGGCCAGCCCGACTACCGAGACGCTCTGGTTGAGGCAGGCATTGGTACGCCCAGACAATCGCCCCGCGCCCGCGCATCAGCCAGGCTGCGAGCCATGCCAGCGCCGGTCCGCGCTATGATCGCTGCACCCGGCCTGACCGCGCTCCGACCTCGCGCCGTCGTATCCCGAAACCCACTTCCAGGAGGAAGCACATGGCAACCGATCTCTACGCGCTGGCCGAACAGGTCGAGGACGAAGCGGGTTTCCTGCGCTTCCTCGCCGCGCTGGCGGCGGACTGGGAGGAAGACCGCCGCCTCGCCGCCGCCAACCCGCCGAAACCGTTCGGCCCCAGCCCGCTGGGTTGGGAGAACGGCAGCATCGGTGGCTTCCTCGATGCCGCCGCGACCTGGGGCGAGGACTCCCGCGACGGCCTGCCGGGCTATTCCAGGCCGGAGAATGCCTGGCGGCGCGCGGCGCAGCTGATGCTGGCGGGCAAGTTCTATGAATGACTTCAAGTCTGCCCTGGCGCCCTTCCCGCCCGGCTACCCGAGGGTCTTGCCGGGCAACCGGCGGCAGGTGCCGATATTGCATCGCGACGCGGACTTCCTCCTGCGCGCGCTGCAACCCGACGATTTCGTCCGGACCAGCCGCTACGAGAACGCCAACCGCGAGCACCTGGCGCCATGGGAGCCGCTGCGCGACCCGGGGTATTTTTCCGTGGACAACGCCCGCGCCCGCACCCTGCTACAGGTGGCGAGCATGGACGACGGCGAGGCGCTTCTCCTGCTGTTGCTCGATCCCGACGACGGCGAGGTGCTGGGGCGCTGCAGCTACACCAACATCGTCCGCGGGGTATTCCAGGCCTGCCACCTGGGCTTTTCCCTGGCCGCTGCGGCGCAGGGCCGCGGCCTGATGGCACGAGCCCTGCGGGTAGCCAACCGGTATTGCTTCGAGCAGCTCGGCCTGCACCGGATCATGGCCAGCCACCTGCCGCGCAACGCACGCAGCGAGCGCCTGCTGGAAAGCCTCGGCTTCGAGAAGGAAGGCTACGCCCGCGCCTACCTGAAGATCGCCGGGGTCTGGGAAGACCATGTGCTACGGGCGCTGGTGGACGCTCCGCGCTGAACCGACGTGCAAATGCGGAACGGGACGCCAGGCGTCCCGTTCCGCTCACCAGGCCCGCCGGTCAACCGCGGGCGAGGTCGCCACGCAGTTCGCGGGCCGCGGCGACCATGTTCACCAGCGCTGCCTCGGTTTCCGGCCAGGCGCGGGTCTTCAGGCCGCAGTCCGGGTTGACCCAGAGCCGCTCGGCGGGTATCCGCCGGGCCGCCTTGCGCAGCAACGCGACGATCTCTTCCCGGCTCGGCACGCGCGGCGAATGGATGTCGTAGACGCCCGGACCGATCTCGTTCGGGTAGTCGAACTGCTCGAAGGCCTCCAGCAGCTCCATGTCCGAACGCGAAGTCTCGATGGTGATCACGTCGGCGTCCATGGCGGCGATGGACTCGATCACATCGTTGAACTCGCTGTAGCACATGTGCGTATGGATCTGGGTTTCGTCGCGGACTCCGGAGGCGCACAGGCGGAAGGCCTCGGTGGCCCACTCCAGATAGTGCGGCCAGGCGTTGCGGCGCAGCGGCAGGCCTTCGCGGAAAGCCGCCTCGTCGATCTGCACGATCCTGATGCCGGCGGCCTCCAGGTCGACCACTTCGTCGCGGATCGCCAGGGCCAACTGGCGCGCCTGCACCTCGCGAGACACGTCCTCGCGCGGGAAGGACCACATCAGCATGGTCACCGGGCCGGTCAGCATGCCCTTCATCACCTTGTCGGTAAGGCTCTGGGCGTACCTGATCCACTCCACGGTCATGGCCCGCGGACGGCTCAGGTCGCCATAGATCACCGCCGGCTTCACGCAGCGCGAGCCGTAGCTCTGCACCCAGCCGAAGCGGGTGAAGACGTAGCCGTCCAGTTGCTCGGCGAAGTACTCGACCATATCGTTGCGCTCGGCCTCGCCGTGCACCAGCACGTCCAGCCCCAGTTGCTCCTGGATCTGCACCGCATGGCGGATCTCGCTGTGCATCGCCTCGATGTACTCGGCCTCGCTCAGCTTGCCCTGCTTGAACGACTGGCGGGCCAGGCGGATCGACGAGGTCTGCGGGAAGGAGCCGATGGTGGTGGTCGGTAACGCCGGCAGGTCGAGTCCGGCGCGCTGCCTGGCGATGCGTTCGGCGAACGGCGAGCGGCGCTGGGCGTCGCTGGCCTTGATCGCGGCCAGGCGCGCCTGCACGGCCGGCTTGTGGATTCGCGGCGAAGAAGCGCGGCTGGCCTGGACCGCACGGCTCTCTTCCAGGGCGGCAAGCACCTCGGCGGCCTCCGGCTCAGTGGCGGCACGGGCCAGCACCGCGACTTCGCGGCACTTCTGCACGGCGAAGGCCAGCCAGCTCTTCAGCTCGGCGTCCAGCCCGTCTTCGCGCTCCAGGTCCACCGGGCTGTGCAGCAGCGAGCAGGACGGCGCGACCCACAGCCGCTCGCCCAGGCGCTCCCGGGCATGGCGCACCACTTCCAGGGCTTTCTCCAGGTCGCAGCGCCAGACGTTGCGTCCGTTGACCAGGCCCAGCGAGACGACCTTGTAGGCCGGCAGGCGGTCGAGGATGCTCGGATACTGTTCCGGCGCTCGCACCAGGTCGATGTGCAGGCCGTCCACCGGGAGGTTGGCGGCCAGGCCCAGGTTGTCTTCCAGGCCGCCGAAGTAGGTGGCGACCAGCTTCTTCAGCGGTTCGCTCTGTAGCAGGTTGTAGGCGCGCTCGAAGGCGTTCTTCCATGCCTGCGGCAGGTCGAGGACCAGGATCGGCTCGTCGATCTGCACCCACTCCACGCCCTGGCCGGCGAGGCGGCGCAAGATCTGGCCGTAGAGCGGCAGCAGGCGGTCCAACAGGTCGAGCCTGTCGAACTCGGCGCCCTTGCCCTTGCCCAGCCACAGGTAGGTCAGCGGACCGATCAGCACCGGCTTCACCTGGTGGCCGAGGGCCCTGGCCTCGTCGACCTCCTCGAACAGTTGTTCCCAGCTCAGCTGGAACTGCTGGTCGGCGCTGAACTCGGGGACCAGGTAGTGATAGTTGGTGTCGAACCACTTGGTCATTTCCTGGGCATGGGCACCGCCGCAACAACTGTCGTCGCTGACGCCACGGGCCATGCCGAACAGGGTATGCAGGGTCGGCCCGGCCTCGCCGTGCGCCCGGAAGCGCTCGGGGATCACGCCGAAGGTCAGCGAATGGGTCAGCACCTGGTCATACCAGGCGAAATCGCCGACCGGCAGCAACTGGATGCCGGCATCCTTCTGTACCTGCCAGTGGGCAGCGCGCAGCTGCCGACCGACGGCCCGCAGGCCTGCCTCGTCCAGCTCGCCCTTCCAGAACGCTTCCTGGGCTTTTTTCAGTTCGCGATCGCGTCCGATGCGTGGGAAGCCGAGAGTGTGGGCCAGGGCCATGGGTGTTCCTCCAGTCGAAAGGTCGATGGAGGGATTCTCGTGAGGCTCATGCCATGAGACAAACTCAATTTCTTCGTGATGAAATCAAGTTTCCCTCATGATCATCCTCGCGCCCTGACCTCGGCGCCCTCCTCACTTGCGCTTGCGGATCGCCATGCGCCGAGGCTTGAGACCGCCAGCCGCGGCAGCGCCGGCCTCGCCGTCGACCACGGGCTGCATCCTGGCTCGCGCCGCGTGCAGCTTCTTGTAGCTGTCGATCAGCCGCAGGTGCCGGTCGAGCCCTTCCAGCTTCATGCTGGTCGGGGTCAGGCCGAAGAAGCGCACGCTGCCGTCCACCGAGCCCAGCGCGGCGTCCATCCGCGCGTCGCCGAACATGCGGCGGAAATTGGCCTCGTAGTCGGCGATCTCCAGCTCGTCGTCGAGGAGGACCTCCAGCACCACGTTCAGCGCCTGGTAGAACAGGCCGCGCTCGACGCTGTTGTCGTTGTACTGGAGGAACGCCTCCACGCCTTCCTTGGCGTCTTCGAAGCGCTTCAGGGCGAGGCCGATGAGCACTTTCAGCTCGAGGATGGTCAGTTGGCCCCAGACCGTGTTGTCGTCGAACTCGACGCCGATCAGCGTGGTGATGTCGGTGTAGTCGTCCACCTCGCAGTCTTCCAGGCGCTCCAGCAACGCCCCGAGCGCTGCGTCGTCGAGGCGGTGCAGGTTGAGGATGTCCTCGCGGAACGCCAGGGCCTTGTTGGTGTTGTCCCAGATCAGGTCTTCCACCGGATAGATTTCCGAGTAGCCCGGCACCAGGATCCGGCAGGCCGTAGCGCCGAGGTGCTCGTACACCGCCATGTAGACCTGCTTGCCCATGGCTTCGAGGATGCCGAACAGGGTCGCGGCTTCCTCGGCGTTGGCAGCCTCGCCCTGCCGGGTGAAGTCCCACTCGACGAACGGGAAATCGGCCTTGGCGCTGAAGAAGCGCCAGGACACCACGCCGCTGGAATCGATGAAATGCTCGACGAAGTTGTTCGGCTCGGTCAGCGCATGGCTTTCGAAGGTCGGCTGGGGCAGGTCGTTCAGGCCTTCGAAGCTGCGCCCCTGGAGCAGTTCGGTCAGGCTGCGCTCCAGGGCCACCTCGAAGCTCGGGTGGGCGCCGAAGGAAGCGAACACGCCGCCGGTGCGCGGATTCATCAGGGTCACGCACATCACCGGGAATTCGCCGCCCAGCGAGGCGTCCTTGACCAGTACCGGGAAGCCCTGCTCTTCCAGGCCGCGGATCCCGGCGAGGATGCCCGGGTACTTGGCCAGCACCTCCGGCGGCACGTCCGGCAGCGCCAGCTCGCCTTCGAGGATTTGCCGCTTGACCGCACGCTCGAAGATCTCCGACAGGCACTGCACCTGCGCCTCGGCCAGGGTATTGCCGGCGCTCATGCCGTTGCTGAGGTAGAGGTTCTCGATCAGGTTGGAGGGGAAATACACCACCTGGCCGTCGGACTGGCGCACGAAGGGCAAGGCGCAGATACCGCGCTGCACGTTGCCCGAGTTGGTGTCGTACAGGTGCGAGCCGCGCAGCTCGCCGTCGGGGTCGTAGATCGCCAGGCAATGGCCGTCGAGCAGTCCCAGCGGCAGCGCATCGTCGCGGCCGGGCTTGAACCAGCGTTCGTCCGGGTAATGGACGAACGCCGCATTGGCGATCTCTTCTCCCCAGTACTGGTCGTTGTAGAAGAAGTTGCAGTTCAGCCGCTCGATGAATTCGCCCAGCGCCGAGGCCAGCGCGCTTTCCTTGCTCGCGCCCTTGCCGTTGGTGAAGCACATCGGCGACTGCGCATCGCGGATGTGCAGCGACCAGACGTTGGGCACGATGTTGCGCCAGGAGGCGATCTCGATCTTCATGCCGAGGCCGGCGAGGATGGCCGACAGGTTGGCGATGGTCTGCTCCAGCGGCAGGTCCTTGCCCGGGATGCGCGTGCAGCCGGCGGCATCGGTGCCGGGCATCAGCAGCGCCTGGGCGTCGGCATCGAGGTTGTCGACCTCCTCGATGACGAACTCGGGCCCGGTCTGCACCACCTTCTTCACCGTGCAGCGGTCGATGGAGCGGAGGATGCCCTGGCGGTCCTTCTCCGAGATGTCGGCCGGCAGTTCCACCTGGATCTTGAAGATCTGCCGGTAGCGGTTCTCCGGGTCGACGATGTTGTTCTGCGACAGGCGTATGTTGTCGGTGGGGATGTTGCGCGTCTGGCAGTACAGCTTGACGAAGTAGGCGGCACACAGCGCCGACGACGCCAGGAAGTAGTCGAACGGCCCCGGCGCGGAGCCGTCGCCCTTGTAGCGAATCGGCTGGTCGGCGATCACCGTGAAATCATCGAACCTGGCTTCCAGTCGAAGGTTATCGAGAAAATTGACCTTTACTTCCACGGCGAGCACCAAGAGAAACGGAAACCGGCCATTATCCGGGAACTCCGGGCAAAAGTCCCAGCTCTCCGCCGTACGCGTCGCTACTTGCCGGCCTCCCCGCCGCTCTCCGGCACGTAGATCATCCGTCCGTCGGCCAAGCGGTAGGTCACCCCGGCGCGGCTGCCCTGCCCTTCGCCGATCTCGCCGCTGGCCTGGTAGCGCTTCAGCTCCTTGCCGTCCTTGACCAGCATGCGCATGTCCGCCTCGCCGGGATTCTCGACCACCACCACCTTGTCCTGGCTGAACGGGTTGAGCGGGTTCTGCACGATGACGATCAGGAGGATGCCGATCACCACCAGGAACAGGTCGATCAGGTTGACCATCGAGAGGATCGGGTCGTCCGCCTCGTCGTGTTCGAGGAAGCGCATCAGCCGGCCTCCCGCGCACGTTCGACGGCGCGCAGTTCCTGGAGCAGCCAGCGGCGACGCACGGTAAGGATGAAGAAGGTGATGCTGGCGGCGACCAGGGCCAGGATCACCGCGGAAAACGCCACCACCAGGTTCTCGCCGATCCCCTGTGCGTCGTTGCGGGTCAGCGCCAGCAGTGCCGGCCCCATGGGGATCATGGTTGCCACCAGGCCGAGCATCGGCGCGCTGCGCGAGGTGATCCGCAGCCATTCCAGGCGCTGCATGATCCACAGTTCGAGATCGTCGCTGTTGCCGCCATGCAGCGCCTGCCAGGCCGCCAGGCGCGAGCGGTAGCGCCCGCGACGGCGCTGCCAGGCTTCCATGGCGAAGCCGCCGAGGGCGACGAAGGCGTAGGCCAGCGCGGCGAGGATCAACAGCAGCACCGGCTGCAGGAACAGGCGGGTGAGTTCGTAGAGGCTGGTTTCCAGACCATTCATGAGCGATTTTCCATCGGACGACGATTGACTACGGATTGCCGGACGGCGCCGGCGGCGAACAGCGCGAGCAGCACGGCGGCGGCCAGCCGGAGCCACGGCTGCGGCTCGCCGGACGGCGGCGGCGCGACTTCTTCGAGGACGCGGCCGCTGACCGTTTCGCCGGCACCGGACGCGGCCGCGCCCTCTGCCTGCGCCGCGGCCTCGCCGAAACCGCCGGCCATCCGTTCGATGAATTCACGGGTGGTCGCCGCGCCGACCTCGCCGGCGCCGGCGGCCGCCAGTTGCCGCCAGCGCTCGGCCAGTTCGCGGCGGGTCTGCTCGCTGGCGTCCCAGTAGCCCTTGCGGATGGCCTCGGCCATGCGCGCGATGATCTGCGCCTGGGCGGTCGGATTATGCGTTTCGAACCACGCGGCGAGACCCAGCTCGCGGCGGTCCATGACGAAGGTGTCGTGCAACGCCTGCCACTGGTCGGCGCGGACCATGGTGCGATCCGCCGCCTGCCAGCCCCACAGGTTGTTGGCCAGGTCGAGCATTTCCAGGCTGCCGGCGTAGCCCTCGCGCTGCATCGCGGCGATCCACTGCGGGCTGAGGTAGCGCCCGCGCAGCTCGCTGGCGAGGAACTGCGCGGCGGCCGTGGTGCGCGGCTGGCGCTGGCGCAGGTCGGCGATGTACAGCGCCGGGCTGGCGCCGTCGAGGTGGCGTACCGCCAGTGACAGGCCGCCGAGGTACTCGAACGGGTGGTCGGTGGAGAGCACGCCGTTGAGCGTCGAGGAGCGCGAGAGGATCGCCGCCTGTACGCCCTTCAACTGTTCGGCGAACAGGTTGCCCCCATCCAGCTTCACGCCCCAGTCGCGACTGCCATAGGCGTATTGCAAGCGCCCGAGGAACTGCTCGGCGAGCGCCGAGTCGTCGTCCCAGCGGGTGGAGTCGAGGGTCAGTTGCGTGACCCCGGTGCCGTAGTCGCCCGGCGCATTGCCGAACAGCCGCAGGCGCGACAGGCGCTGCGCCAGTGGCGCTTCGACGCCGCGTTCGCGCAGGCGCCGCTCCAGCGCTTGGCTGTTGCGCGCCAGCGGGTTGCCCGGCTCGTCCAGCGCGGCGAGGCGCTCGATGGCCTCGGCGAGCAGGCGCATGAAGCCGTCGAACTGGTCGCGGTAGACACTGGTCACCTGTAGCACCACGTCCACCCGTGGACGCCCCAGTTCCGCCGCCGGCACGATGTCCAGAGCCAGCAGGCGGCCACCGGCGTCCCAGCGCGGGCGCAGGCCGAGGGCGTGCAGCGCCTGGCTTTCGACGATGCCCAGGTGGCGCATGGTTTCCGACGACCAGAGGCTGAAGGCGAGCTTTTCCGGCGCCCTGCCCTGGTGCTCGGCGCGGTAGCTTTCCAGCAGTTGGCCGAAGGCCTCGGCGCCGGCTTCGTAGGCGGCGCGGGTCGGTACCTTGTCGGCCTCGAAGGCGAACAGGTTGCGCCCGCTGGGTACCTGCGGATTGCGGATCGGATCGCCGCCCGGCCCGGGCGCGACGAAGCGCCCGGCGAGGCCGGCGAGCAGCGCCTCCAGTTCGCCGGTGTCGGCGAGCTGGCGGTCCAGTTCGCGGGCGCGCAGCAACTGCTCGCGCAGGCGCGGATCGGCCACCTTGGCGATCTCGCCGCCGTCGCGCAGGTAGCGTTGCAGCGTGCGGTAGGCACGACCTTCCCGCAGCGCCCTGAAATCGGCGGCGAACAGTTCGTCGGGGTCGAGACCGAGCGCGCGGTAGTAGGGCTCGCCGAGCTGCTGCATGACGGTGCCCAGGCGCAGCTCCGGCGAGGCGGCGACACCGAAGGTGTGCAGCCCCAGCGGCATCGCCGAGCCGGCCAGTCGGTGCAGGTGGTCGTGGAGCACGCCGAGGAACGCCGGGAAATCCTCGCGCATCGCTGCCTCGCTCCAGCCCAGGTCGTCGTTCATGTGCGCCGCCCGCACCGCCGCGCGGATCTGCTCGGCGCTGCGTTCGCGCACCGCGCCCTCGTCCAGTTGCTGGTATTCGTGGATCAACTGGTGCAGGTCGCGCAGTTCGTCGTACAGCCCGGCCGGGGCGAACGACGGCGTCTGGTGGCTGACGGTGACCGCGCGCCCGCGCCGGCGCGCCTGGATCGCCTCGCCAACGTTGTCCTGGATGTACGGGTAGAACACCGGCAGGTCGCCGAGCGCCCGCAGCGGGTAGTCGCCCACCGCCAGCCCGCGGTCCTTGCCGGGTAGCCATTCCTGGGTGCCATGGGTGCCGAAATGGATCAGCGCGTCGGCGCCGAAACCCTCGCGGACGAACTGGTAGACCGCCAGGAAGAGATGGTCCGGCGGCACCGCGCTGTCGTGGTAGGCCTCGCCCGGACGGCCGGCACGCGGCGGCTGCGGCAACAGCAGCAGATTACCCAGGCGCGCCGCCGGGAACACGAAGCGTCGCTGGCCGTCGATATCGCGCAAGGCCCAATGTCGACGCGGGTCGCCCCAGCGCGCGCGCATCTCCTCGCGCAGGTCCGCCGGCAGCGCCTCGAACCAGTGCAGGTAGGCGTCCAGCGGCAGGCTCGCGGCGAGGCCGTCGCGATACAGCGCGTCCAGGGTCTGCGGCCGGTAGTAGCCGCCGAGCAGGCGCTGGGCGGTATCGATCAGCGCGCTTTCGTCGCTCGTCGCAACCCGGTAGCCGGCCGCCCGCAGCGCTTCGCCGAGACGGGCCAGGCTGGCCGGTACATTGAGATGCGAGGCGGCGACGTTCTTCTCGCCCTCCGGGTGGTTCCAGAACATCAGCGCCAGGTGCTTGTCCGCCGCCGGCAGGCGACGCAGGCGCAGCAGCCGGTCGAGCTTGTCCAGCAGGGCCTCGGCCTGCCCGGCCATCAGCTTCGGCTCGCCGTTCTCCAGGGCGCTGATCACCAGCGGATCGCTCATTCCCCAGGTTTCCGGCATGCCGAGGAAGGCCGCCGCGGTACGCGGCGCCACCCCGCTGGCGGCGGCCAGCCAGTCGGCCTCGTTGCCGTCGCGGTAGCCGAGGGTCTGCAATACCGGCACGTCCAGCGCGAGGAACTCGGCACGGCGCGCCGGGCCGTTCTGCAGGTGCTGCAGGTTGACCAGCGCCTGGACATCGGCGCCAGCGAAGGACTTCCTCAACGCCTCCGGATCGCTGTCGTCGAACCACACCGCCAGCGGCGCCTGGCCGTGCCGCTCGCTACGCCGCAACAGTTCGTCGATGGCGCCGGTCTGGGCGTCGGCGATGGCGCCGCGCGGGATCAGGAAGGCGATGCGCGGGGCATCGCTGGCCCAGCGCGAGGCGCCCCAGGCGAGGTAGTCGGCGAGGCCGGCGAACGGCGCCGGTGCGTCGGGATGATAGAAGCCGGCCTGCGCCAGGGGCTGCGGCGCCGGCAACGCGTCGACGGGCAGGCCGGCATGCCAGCGTCGGACCGCCTCGAACAGCCGGCGCAGGTTGGCTTCGCCGCCGTTCGCGTAGTAGCCGACCAGGCGCCCGCCCAGCGCCGCCGGCAGGTTGCCGAAACCCGGCGGACCGCCGCCGACGCGGATCCAGGGTTGCGTCCCGCCTTGCAAGCGCTCGCCCAGCGCCTCCTCGACCTGGGCGCGATCGGTCGGCCGCGGCGTGTCGAGGATCAGCAGGTCGCCGCCGTCCAGCCACTCGCCGGGCGGCGCCTCGCCGATGCCGAGGCGCAGGCCGCGCAACTCGACACCGGCCTCGCGCGCCCAACCGGCTAGGCGCTGGTGCTTGCCCGGGAGGACGAAATCGCTGCTGAGCAGACGCACCTGGGCCGGCTCCGCCCAGGCACAGAGACTGGCCAGCAGCGCGCCGCAGAAGAGTAGCGAACGGCGCATCAGAAGCTCGCCACCAGACCGAGATGGAAAGTCCGCCCAGGTTCGGCATAGGTGAAGTGCGTGTCGTCGTCGGCCAGGCGCTGGTCGCCAAGGTTCTCGATGCCGCCGCGCAGCGTCAGGTTCTCGCTGAGTTTCTGGCTCAGCTCCAGGTGCCAAAGGCTGTAGGCCGGCAAGGCATAGCCGACGTTGCTGCTGTAGGCCACCTGGCTGCCGACGTATTCGGTGCGCAACTGGGCGCTGAAGCGGGCATTGGGGCTCCAGCGCAATTGGCTGTTGGCGAGGTGCCGGGAGCGATCGCCGAGGCGCTGGCCGGCGGTGCGGTTGCGCGCGTCGAGGTAGGTGTAGTTGAGTTCCCAGCGCAGGTCCGCCGGCAGGTCCACGCCGCCGCCCAGCTCGAGGCCGCGGATCCGTGCCCTGTCGACGTTCTCGTAGTTGCGTATCTCGCCGCCGCGCACCCCGCAGCGCGCTACGCAGACGGTCTGGATCAGGTCGCGGACATCGTTCTCGAACACCGTGCCCTTCAGCGACCAGCCATCGCCCTGGTAGTCGGCGCCCAGTTCGTAGGACGTATTGGTCTCCGGCTTCAGGTCGGGATTGCCGTAGATGGTGAAGCGCCCGCCGCCACCGACCGCCGCATACTCCGGCGATAGCTGCTTCAGGCTCGGCGCCTTGTAGCCGCGGCCGACGCCGGCGCGCAGGGTCAGCGCATCGGAAAGGTGGTGCAGCAGGTACAGGCGCGGACTGCTTTCCCAGCCGAACGCCTCGTGCTTGTCGAAGCGGCTGCCGAGGGTCAGCGACCAGTCCGGGCCGAAGGCGATCTCGTCCTGCAGGAACAGCGCCTTGTGTCGCGCGCTGGCGTCGCCGGCGGTATTCACCGAGCGATCCTCCAGTTCTTCCTTGCGCCATTCGCCGCCGAGGGTGAAGAGATGTCGCTCGAAGGCCGGCACGCTGAGGTGGCCGTCGACCACGCTGTCGGTAAGCCGCTGCGGGTTGCTCGGCGGTTGTCCGTCGGAACGCGCGTTGTGCCGCTCCAGGCGGTTGCGGTAGGTGCGCAGCTGGCTGCTGCCCCAGTCCCACTGGCCATTGTGGGCGAGCGACCAGCGCTCGCGTTCGATCACGTCGCGCGACTCGTAGTAGCGCGAGCGCGGCCCTCCGGTCTCGCTGTTGCGCCAGCGTCGTTCGCGCCCGCGCTGGTGGCCGAGGTCGATGCGCTGGGCGTCGTCCGGGGTCCAGCTGAGGTTCAGCCCACCGCTGTCGGCGTTGCCGCCTTCCAGCTCGGAGAGTCGGCGCTCATCGGCGTCCGGGGTTTCCTGCTGGCGGCGGCTCTCGCCGTTCAGGGCGAGGCCCAGCTTGCCGGGCACCAGCGGCCCGGCGAGATAGGCGCCGAGCTGGTGGCTCTGCCCGCCGAGGCCGTCCTCGCGCACGCCGCCATCGAGCAGACCGCTGCCCGTCCAGGTATCGGTGGCGCGCCGGGTGATCACGTTCACCACCCCGCCGAGGGCTTCCGAACCGTAGAGCGAGGACATCGGTCCGCGTACCACCTCGATACGCTCGATGCTCTCCACCGGCACCCAGCCGAGGTCGAAGTCGGAATGGGCGATGGCCCCGGACGAGGTGGAGATCCGCTGGCCGTCCACCAGCACCAGGGTGTGCTCGCTGGACATGCCGCGAACGCTGATGCCCCGCCGGGACATGCCGACGCCGTTGAACTGCAGGCTTTCCGAACCGCGCAGGGCTTCCTGCAGGTCGCGCACCGGGCGCCGCCGCAGGTCCTCGACGGCGATCAGCGAAACGCTGGCCGGGGCGTCGCGCAGCTTGCGCTCGGTAGTGGTGGCGCTGACCACGGTCGGCTCCAGGTCGACCGGCGCGGCCAGCGCCAGGCAGGGAAGCAGGTAGAGGAACGGCACGGCGCGGGCCAGCCGCAGCGGAGGAAGACGGTGCGGGGAGGAATGGGGGGTCATGGTCGGCAGGTATGAATTATGAATATTTATAAGTTATAACATAACATTTCTTCGAATGAAGAATGCCCGCCGTTTCTTCTTCATCGAGGCGAGGGAACGTCTCGCTCGCCGTATCCCTCGAAGCACAGGACCCCACTCTCAACCGGGCATGCCCCCCTGGAGGAAAGATGACCGCAACCGAGCAGATCATGGCGCTCCTCGAACGCTGGGACCGCCAGCAGGAGGGCTACATCCGCCAGCGCGAGGAGCGCTACGAGGCGATGTTCCAGTTGCTCGAAGACCTCTTCGGCCGCGACGGGCGCTTCACCGCCATCGACGCCGCCTGCGGCCCGGGCTCCCTCGGCCGGCGCCTGCTCGAACGCTTCCCGGCGGCGCGGGTGGTGGCGCTGGACGCCGACGTCATGCTGCTGGAGATCGCGCGTACGGCGCTGGCCGGTTTCGCCGAGCGGGTCCGCGTGGTGGAGTGCGACCTCACCGATCCAGGCTGGACCGAACGGGTCGCCGAAGCGCGCGAGTCCCTCGCCGGCGAACGGCCCGCGGCGCTGCTCTCTTCCACCGCGTTGCACTGGCTGTCGCCCGCCGAACTCGCCGGGTTCTACGCCCAGGCCGGCGAGCTGCTCGCCCCCGGCGGCGTGCTGCTGAACGCCGACCACATGCGCTACGACCGACGCTGGCCGGGACTCGCGGAATTGTCCCGGAAGCACCGCGAGCGGGTCCTCCAGGCGTCCGTGGCCAGCGGCGCGGACAGTTGGGAAGACTGGTGGCAACGCGCCGCGCAGATCCCCCGGCTGGCCCCGCTGAAGGCGCAGCGCGACGCCCATTTCGCGCGGCGCCCGCTCAGGCGCGCCAGCGAAGACGAAGACTGCTCGCTCGATTTCCATCTCGCCGCCCTGCGCCAGGCGGGTTTCGCCGAGGCCGCCACGGTCTGGCAGCAGTTGGACAACTACGTCGTCTTCGCCCGCCTCGCCCAGGCCTGATACGCCGTCACCCGGGCACGGGGAATACCTCCAATGGAACCCGGGCAATCCGCCGGACGTTGACGCAGATCAACGCCGGCTCGGCATCGCTCGCCAGAATCCACAACATCTTGTTGTTTTTCAAAATCAAAACACATCATGTTGTGGAGAAGTTGAAATGACCCAGCCCCGGAAGGCTACCTGGCCGGCCACCCTGCTCAAGCGCAACGGACGTGAAGTCCCTTTCGATCCCGGCAAGATCGAACGCGCCATCGCCGCCGCCGGCCAAGCCACCGGCGAGTTCGACCCGCAGCAGGCGCAGGCGCTCGCCGAACGCGTGGTGGAACGCCTGCCGGAACGCGCCTGCCTGGATATCGAACGGGTCCAGGACCTGGTCGAACGGGTGCTGATGGAGGCCGGCCACTACCCCACGGCGCGCGCCTACGTGGTCTACCGCGAACGCCACGGCCGGCTGCGCCGCGAGCGCAAGACCCTGGTGGACGTCGCCGCGTCGATGAACGAATACCTGTCCCGCGAGGATTGGCGGGTGCGCGCCAACGCCAACCAGGGCTATTCCCTCGGCGGGCTGATCCTCAACGTATCCGGCAAGGTCACCGCGAACTACTGGCTGGATGAGGTCTACGATGCCGACATTGCCGCCGCCCACCGCGACGCCGACCTGCATATCCACGACCTCGACATGCTCGCCGGCTATTGCGCCGGCTGGTCGCTGCGCACCTTGCTGAACGAAGGCCTGAACGGCGTGCCGGGGCGGGTCGAGGCCGGTCCGCCGAAGCACCTGGGCAGCGCCCTGGGGCAGATGGTCAACTTCCTCGGCACCCTGCAGAACGAGTGGGCCGGGGCCCAGGCCTTCAGCTCCTTCGATACCTACCTGGCGCCCTACGTGCGCAAGGACCGCCTCGACTACGCCAGCGTGCGCCAGGCCCTCCAGGAGTTCATCTACAACCTCAACGTGCCGTCGCGCTGGGGCACCCAGACGCCCTTCACCAACCTGACCTTCGACTGGGTCTGCCCGGACGACCTGCGCGACCAGGTGCCGCGCATCGGCGGCGAGGAGATGCCCTTCGCCTACGGCGAGCTGCAGGCCGAGATGGACCTGATCAACCGCGCCTACATCGAGGTGATGCAGGCCGGCGATGCCCACGGCCGGGTATTCACCTTCCCGATCCCGACCTACAACATCACCCACGACTTCCCCTGGGACAGCGACAACGCCACGCGCCTGTTCGAGATGACCGCGCGCTACGGCCTGCCCTACTTCCAGAACTTCCTCAACTCGGACATGCAGCCCAACCAGGTGCGCTCGATGTGCTGCCGCCTGCAACTGGACGTGCGCGAACTGCTCAAGCGTGGCAACGGCCTGTTCGGCTCGGCGGAGCAGACCGGCTCGCTGGGCGTGGTGACGATCAACTGCGCGCGCCTGGGCTATCGCCACCGTGGCGACACCGCCGGCCTCTACCGCCAGCTCGACCACCTGCTCGAACTCGCCTTCGCCAGCCTGGAGCTGAAGCGCAAGGTGATCCAGCAGCACATGGATGCCGGCCTCTATCCCTACACCCGACGCTACCTGGGTACCCTGCGCAACCATTTCTCCACCATCGGCGTGAACGGCCTGCACGAGATGGTGCGCAACTTCAGCGACGACCGCGAGGGACTGCACAGCGAAGCCGGGCGCGAGATGGCCCTGGCCCTGCTCGATCACGTGCGCGCGCGGCTGGTGGGTTTCCAGGAGGACAGCGGGCACCTCTACAACCTGGAAGCCACGCCCGCCGAGGGCACCACCTATCGCTTCGCCCGCGAGGACCGCAAGCGCTATCCGCGCATCCTCCAGGCCGGCACGCCGGAGGCGCCCTACTACACCAACTCCTCGCAACTGCCGGTGGGCTTCACCGACGACCCGTTCGAGGCGCTGGAGCTGCAGGACGCCCTGCAATGCAAGTACACCGGCGGCACCGTGCTGCATCTCTACATGGCCGAGCGGATTTCCTCCGCCGAAGCCTGCAAGACCCTGGTGCGCACCGCCCTCGGTCGCTTCCGCCTGCCGTACCTGACCGTCACCCCCACCTTCTCGATCTGCCCGCGGCACGGCTACCTGGCCGGCGAGCACGAGTTCTGCCCGAAGTGCGACGAGGAGCTGCTGCAACGCTCCACGCCCAAGAGCTGTTGCGGCGGCTGCGGCGGTTGAGTCGCCTGTCGTTCCTTTCATCCACCAGCAAGGAGTACCACCGATGAACCCCAACCAGTTGCCCGAAGGCCAGCGCCAGCGCTGCGAAGTCTGGACCCGCGTGATGGGCTACCACCGTCCCGTGGCAGCGTTCAATGCCGGCAAGCAGTCCGAGCATCGCGAACGCCGCCATTTCCGCGAGACGCGATGAGCGCCACGCTCAGGGTCGGGGGCCTGGTGCCCCTGACCACCCTCGACTACCCCGGCCTGCTCGCCTGCGTGCTGTTCTGCCAGGGCTGCGCCTGGCGCTGCCGCTACTGCCACAACCCGGAACTGATCGCGCCGCGCGGCGCGGAGGAAATCCCCTGGCCACGCCTGCTCGAATTCCTCCGCCGACGCCAGGGCCTGTTGCAGGCGGTGGTCTTCAGCGGCGGCGAGGCGACCCTGCAGGCGGCCCTCGGCGACGCCATGCGCACGGTCCGCGAACTGGGCTTCCGCGTCGGCCTGCACAGCGCCGGCATCAACCCCCGCGCCTTCGCCCGGGTGCTGGCGCAGAGCGACTGGGTGGGCTTCGACGTCAAGGCGCCGGCCGAGGACGTCGCCGCCATTACCGGCGTGGACGGCAGCGGCGCGGCCAACTGGCGCAGCCTGGAATGCCTGCTGGACAGCGGCGTGGCCTACGAATGCCGGACCACGGTGCACTGGCGCTTGTTCGATAGCGAACGCCTCTGGCGCCTGGCGACGCGCCTGCGCGCGATGGGCGTGGAGCGCTTCGCCGTACAACTGGCGCGCCCGGCCCGCCAGCTCGATCCGCAGCTTCTCGCGAAGCCCGCGCCGCAGGGCGCTGCGCAGCTATGGCGAGAACTGGAAGAGCTGTTTCCCGCCTTCGAACTGCGCGACGCCTGAGCCTCCGGTTCAGCGGCGCCGCTCGGGCCTGCCAGCTCGCTCGGACAGGGCGGGCAGTCCCGACCACGCCTGTCCTTCACAAGACTCATACGATCGTACGAGAGCACCTCCTCGATTCCTAGTTGCGTCCAATTGTCGCGGACGGCGCCGCTCGCCACCCTTGCTCCAGATTCAGCGACCCCGGACCCGCGCCATGAAACTCACGCTCACCCCTCCCCTGACCCCCAGCCACTGGATGCGCTCGACCGACCTGGCCGACGCCGCCAGCGCCCCCCTCGTCGGCACCCACTCGGCGGACGTGGCGATAGTCGGCGGCGGTTTCGTCGGGCTCTGGACCGCCATCACCCTCAAGCAACTGGAGCCGGACGCACGGGTCCTGCTGCTGGAGCAGGACGTCTGCGGCGGCGGCGCTTCCGGCAGGAACGGTGGTTTCGTGATGTCCTGGTGGCCGAAGATCGGCACCTTGCTGGGCTTCTGCAGCGAGGCGCAGGCGCGCTTCCTTGGCGAAAGCGCGGAGCGGGCGATCCAGGAACTCGGGGAGTTCTGCGCGCGGCATGACATCGATGCGCACTTCCAGCAGAAGGGCTGGCTGTGGACCGCCACCACGGCGCACCACCTCGACGCCTGGAACGATACCCTCGCCGCCTGCGAACGGCTCGGCGTCAGTCCCTTCGAACGCCTCGACGCCAGCGAAGTGGCACGCCGGACCGGTTCGCCGGTGCATCTCGCCGGGGTCTTCGAGCGCAGCAATGCCACCGTGCAACCAGCCTTGCTGGTGCAAGGCATGCGCCGCGTGGCGCTGGCCCTCGGCGTGGAAATCCACGAGCGTTGTGGCGTCAGCCAGATCGTTCCCGGCCAGCCGGCACAGCTGCTGAGCGCCGGGGCCCGGGTCCAGGCCAAGGCGGTGGTTCTCGCGACCAACGCCTGGTCGGCCGCCCTGCCCAGGCTCTCCAGGCTGATCGTGCCGGTGAACAGTTCCATCGCGGTTACCGAGGCGATACCGCAACGGCTGGAGCGAATCGGCTGGACCGGCGGGGAAGCCATCACCGATTCCCAACTGATGGTGGACTACTACCGCACCACCCGCGACGGGCGCATCGCCTTCGGCAAGGGCACCGGCGCCATCAGCTACGGCTCGCGCATCGGCCGGGTATTCGACGTCGACCGGGAGAGCCTGGCCCTGACCGAGGCCGACTTCCGCCGCACCTATCCCTCGCTAGGCGACATCCCGCTGGTCGACGGCTGGTCCGGCCCCATCGACCGTACCTACGACAGCCTGCCGGTCTTCGGCCGCCTGCACGAGAACATCCACTACGGCATCGGCTGGAGCGGCAACGGCGTGGGACCGAGCCGCCTGGGCGGGCGGATCCTCGCCAGCCTCGCCCTCGGCCGCGACGACCCGTGGAGCCGTTGTCCGCTGGTAGAACGCCGCTGCCGGAGCTTCCCCCCCGAGCCGCTGCGCTACCTGGGTGGCTCCCTGGTGCGCAACGCCGTCCTGCGCAAGGAACGCGCGGAACTCGCCGGTACCGCGCCCTCGGCCACCGACCGCTTTCTCGCGCGCTTCGCCCCCGCCGGCCTTGAAGACAAATCCTGAGGAGCCCATGGCATGAACCCTTCGCTCATCCGTCTCGACGACGAAAGTCCTTTCACCTCGCCCACGCCCGTCGGCCAGCCCCTGGGCGAACCGGTAGCCCTGACCCGTACCGCGGCCCACCGCCCGCTCGCCGACGGCAACGGCGTGACCGGCATCTGGGAATGCACCCCGGGGCGCTTCCGCCGACAGGTCGAGCAGGCCGAGTACAGCTACATCGTCAGCGGTGAAGGTCGCTTCACCCCCGACGAAGGCCAGGCCGTGGAGTTTCGCGCCGGCGACGCGCTCTATTTCGCCGCTGCCACCCAGGGCACCTGGGACATCCGCCAGACCGTGCGCAAGACCTACCTGATCTTCGACTGACCCCGAAGAACCGAACTCCACCGCCCTGACAGAGGAAACAAGAAATGGGTATGCGAGAAGCGAACGACAACGCATCGGGCCTCAAGGCCCATCCCCTGGGCTCGCTCGAGACGATCGCTATCATCATCGGCACCAACATCGGCGCCGGCGTGCTGAGCATGGCCTACGCCGCCCGCAAGGTCGGCTACGTGCCGTTGCTGGTATGCCTGGCCCTGACCTGCCTCTTCTGCATCGTCACCATGCTCTACGTGACCGAAGCCTGCCTGAGAACCCGCGGCAACAACCAGCTCAGCGGCCTCTCCCGGCGTTACCTGGGTCCGCTCGGCGGCTGGCTGATCTTCATCGCGGTGGCGGCCAACAGCTACGGGGCCCTGGTCGCCTACATGACCGGCAGCGGCAACATCATGCTCGAGTTCTTCGGCCAGTACGGCCTCACGCGCGAGGTCGGCAGCCTGATCTTCTTCGTCCCCTCGGCGCTGGTGCTCTACCTGGGCCTGAAGGCGCTCGGCGTGGGCGAGAAGCTGATCAGCGCCGGCATGGTGGCCATCGTCTGCATCCTCATCGGCGCTACCCTGATGCACGACGACGCCCGTCTCGCCCACCTTTGGCAGAGCCAGTGGCAATACGTGGTTCCAGTGTTCAACCTGGCGGTCTTCGTGTTCGGCGCGCAGTTCCTGGTTCCGGAGCTGGTGCGCGGCAACCTGGCAACCCCCGGGCGCGTGCCGCGCCTGATCGTGGTCGGCATGCTGCTGACCTTCCTGCTGGTGGCGGCCATTCCTGCCTCGGTCATCGCCCTGGTCGGCCCCGACAACCTCAGCGAGGTGGCGACCTTGAGCTGGGGACGCTCCCTCGGCCAATGGGCCTACTACGTGGCGAACACCTTCGCCTTGCTGGCGATGCTGACCTCCTACTGGGGACTCGGCGGGTGCCTGTTCACCAATATCTTCGACCACTTCCGCCTGGGCAGCGAAACCAACCGGCGCAAACGCCTGGCGGTGCTCGCCGCGGTCTCGGTCCCGCCGTTCCTGCTGGCCTATGCGGGGCTCGGCGGCTTCGTGAACGCGCTGTACTTCGCCGGTACCTTCGGCGGCGTACTGATGGGCATCATCCCCATCCTCCTGCTCAACGCGGCGCGGCGCCACGGCGACCAACTGCCGGCATTCAGCTGCGGCTGGTATGCCCATCCGCTGATACAGGGGCTGATCGTCCTGGTGTTCGCCTCCAGCGGGGTCTACGCGATCGCCTCGGCACTGGGGATGCTGCCCGCCAGTTGGTGACAGGGCGCGCTGCCTGCGCCCGGGGCGATTACACTGAAGGCCCATGCCTGGAGTTTCCTGGACATGCCGCAGAGCATCCGCCACCTGATCGCCCTCCCCGAACTCCGTTCGCGCCTGCTGAGCGGAGCCGGCGGCCTCGACCGCCCGGTTCGCTGGGCGCATGTCTGCGAACTCGACGACCCCACCGAATGGCTCGGCGAGGGTGACCTGCTGATGACCACCGGGCTGGGCATACCGAGCGACGCCGAGCGGCAACGGCGTTACGTCCGAAGACTGGCCGAGGCCGGCCTGGCAGGCATGATGATCGGCGAGAACATGGAAGCCCCGAGCGACCTCGATGCCCTACGCGAGACGGCCGAGGCCCTGGGCTTCCCGTTGATTCTCACCCACTACGGCGTCCCTTTCGCCGCCGTGACCCGGGCCATCGTCGATGCGGGACAGAAAGACGAATACGAGCGCCGCAACGCCCTGGCCCGGATATACGAAAGCGCCCGGTTGAGCATGCAGGGACTGGGCCTGCCGGCGCTGCTGCAACGCCTCGGCAAGGACGTGCGAAGCAGCCTCTACCTCATCGTTCCCGACACCCTGGCGGCCTGGCAGCCAGGCCTGCCAGGGCTGCCCGTGGAGTTGGCCGACGCGCTGCGCAACCGCCGTCGCGAGCAGGCGGAGCCGCAGCCAATGGTCCTTCGCCATCCGCTCGCGGAAGGCGAAGCGCTCAGCATCGGCATTCCTTCCGACCGGAACTGCCTGCTGATAGCCCTGGGCGAGCGGCTGCCGGACTACAGTCTCCTGCACCACCTGACGGCAGTGCTCGGCATAGAGATCGAACGGCTGCGCGTCGAAAGCGAACGCCACCTGCGCCTGGGTTCGGAATTGCTCGACGACCTGCTGCAACGACGGCTATACCGGGAACAAGCCGAGGAGCGGCTGGAGGAACTGCTGCCCGGGCTCGATCTCGACGATGCAGTCGTTTCCGTGGCAAGTTCCGAGGGGCTCGCGACCGACCCTATCGGTCTTTTCCGGGGCCACGACTCACGCCTGCTGGTTCGCGCGCAAGGCCAGGAAATCATTCTGCTGCACCAGGCCGGCCTCGCCTCGACACTGCAGGAAGCCCTGGACAGCTCGCTGGGCGTGAGCGCCCCGCTCCGTCGTGCCGAACGTTGCGCCGAGGCCTTGCGCGAAGCGCGTCTGGCCCTGGCCCACAGCCATTCCCGGCGACCGTTGTGTCGCTACGCGGAACTGGACGACGAGGCGCCCTGGCTACCCAGAAGCCTCGCCGAGGCCGAGCGGGCGTTCCGTCTGGTCCTCGGCGCCCTCCACGACTATGACGCGGCCAATGGCTCCGCACTGCTACACACGCTGCAGGTCTTTCTCGAGGAAAACAGGTCCTGGTTGAACGCCGCGCAGCGGCTACACATACACAAGCAGAGCCTGGTCTACCGGATACGCCGCATCGAGGAAATCAGCGGTCGCTCGCTGGACAGCACCGCCGATGTGGCGACCCTCTGGTTCGCCTTGCAGGCAACCCGGCTGTCGCCGGAAGCGAGGGGCAGGACGGCGAAGGGCAGCCTCCTGGAGCAGTCCGCGCACCATGGCGGCGACATGGACTGACGGCGGAGCCCGATACCTGGCGCTTGCAGGGCGACGCCGCCGCCAACAGGCGCGGCCAGGAACGGTTGCCTGGCAGCGGCGTGGCCTGTGGATGCCGGACCACGGTGCATCGCAGCGAGCGCCGTTGCGAATGCATTAATCCCCCTTGCTAGCTAGCCACCCCGCCGCTGGAGCGGCGCGGCCCGCGCTTCTAGGCTCGAACGGTAAGACGGAAGCCCATCGGCGCGGCGCAAAGGAGGCCTGCGATGCGTAACGGAATCGACGCTGTATCCGCCCCGCTACCCACCCTGTTCGTATCTCCGCCGGCGGTCTTCACCGCCTCCCTCGAGCGACTTCCCCCACGCGCTCGGCAGGCCCCCGCCGCCCAGCGCCCGCCGGGGTCACCCGGCATTCCCGACAGCGTCCGCTTGCAGACTGGCGCCGCCACGTCCCACTGACGTCCCAACGCCGACGGCCATGCCGTCGCAAGCGCTTCATCCCCCGCGATCCGCCCGTCGCGCTCGTCCCCATCGGGACCAACCGGGCCGCCCCCGGCCCGCTCCTTCGAACCTGCGTGGAGTCCATCCCATGAACGGAAGCAGATCCACCTTTCTCTACCTTCTCGCCGCCGCCGGCCTGGCGCTGACACCCGCGGCCCAGGCCGACCGGGGCAACGACGTGGTCGCCCGGCTCAACCAGTTGTACAACGACACCCGCCAGGATTGCGGCGGACCGTCGAAGCCGGCATTCCTCTGTTCCGGCGTGCTGTTCCGCGCCACCTGGCCTTCGACCGACTACATGTTCTACAGCATCAGTCCGAAGAGCCAGAAAAGCGGCGGCGTCTCCGCCTCCTACCTGCGCAAGGACGCCAAGTACCGCAAGCTCGCCTATGGCCTGAAGAGTGGCTTCATCTTCGACACCATCTTCGGTAATCCGAAGGACCACCAAGACTATGCGGTGCTCTGTTCCTTCCCCATCGACGCCGCCACCGACGACCGCGCCCAGCAGGGTTGCACCGATTCGCGGCGCACGCCGAACAGCGTCGAGAAGTCCTGCCAGGACATCAACGTCAGCACCGCCGAGCAGTGGGCGGCGAACTACCGGCAGAACCGCGGCGACCATTCGCGGCAGTGCTCCTTCGACGTCCGCGACGAGCGCAATACCGCCGCCGGCCCGGCCTTCTACCAGAGCATCCGGGCGATGGCGCAGATCGCCGACGAATCCTTCACCACCCAGAACGAACTGCGCCTGGCCAAGTGGGAGGAAAACCCGCCGAAGTCGCCGTCGATCCTCGCCGCGTTCTACACCGAGGACGCCGGCCTGGAGGGCGCTCGGCTCAACCAGATCCAGTGGTATCAGTCGGTCCAGGCATTCCTCCCGATCATCAACATGCGACTGCCGCAGACCCGCCAGCAGGACGCGCAGTTCGCCTACGACGGGCGTAAGCAGGCGATCTACCCGACCAGCGAGAAGAATGCCTGCGAGCGCTATGTGGAAAGCGCCACCTGGGTGGAGCGCGACGATCCGGGCTTCAGGAAGAAGATCATGACCCTGGAAGTGGTACCGACCGATTGCGGGCGCAAGATCCAGGACAACCAGACCAACAATTTCTTCAACGAACTGGTGGTCGACCACTACCTGGACAGCGAATGGAAGGACAACCCGGACAACCGCGACAGCAATATCGGCAGCATGCGCCGACAACTGGTCTGCCACTTCAACGTCGCCCGCAACAAGCCCGAGTGGAACCTGGAACCCTCGCGGCCGTACACCTCCAACGAGGACTCCATCGCCAAGGGCTGCAATAACACCTGAGGCCGCTCCGCGGGGGCGCTACGGCGTCCCCTGCGAACAGTGATATGGCCTTTTGATATCACACGCTCTACCATGCCGTCTTTCCAAGCCGCCAGGGAACGAACGCATGGCTTTCGATGCCGCCCGCTATGTCCACCGCTACTACGCCAGCCTAGCGCCCGCCCCGGGCAACGAATACCCGCGCCTGAGGGCCTGGGAGTACCTCTGGGAGTATGTCTGGGACCCCAGTTGCAGCTGGGACGACCTGACCGCCCCCGAACAGCTCGACACCACCGCCCTGCACCTGGGTTTCTACCTGGCCAACTGGGGCATGTTCCGTGGCTCCTCGGGACTGCTGCAGAACAGCAACCTGGACCTGATGAAAGCGCTGGCCCGGCAGCTCTTCAGCGGTGCCGGACCGGAACTCTTCGAGCTGTCCCTGGTGGATTTCGCCGGCAACGGCGCGCGCCTGGCGCACAACCGCAAGCTGCTGGAAACGGTACTCGGGTCGATGGACGCCCTCAGCAGCCGGGTGAGCTGGACCGACACCCTGAAGAGCAAGATCCTGCTCGGCGTCTGGGGCGAGTTTCCCGCCCTCGACCGCCACTACGTGGCCGCCTGTCGCGCGCTGTATCCACGCCGGGGCCTGACGAGCGTCAACGGCGGGACCCTCACCGCGCTGCACCGCCTGATCGGCGAAGAAAGGCTGTCGTTCCCGCGCCTGGAGACCGCCCGCAAGGGGCTCCTCTACCCCACCGGGCGCCTGGCCGACATGGCTTTCTTCCAGTACGGCCTGGAAAACGCCTGAGGCGCTGCGCCGCCGATCCGGGGGACTTGTAGGCATGCCCTCGCTGTAAGTAGTATGAGACTCATTCTCAATTACAACAGCGATCCCCTCCATGCCGCCGGCCGACGCCTCCCTGCACGACGCTGTGAGCCATCTCTACCAGGACCACCATGGCTGGCTGCAAGGCTGGTTGCGGCGACGCCTGGGCTGCGCGGAAAACGCCGCCGACCTGGCCCAGGACACCTTCGCCCGCCTGCTCGCCTCGCGCCGGGTACTGGATGCGCGCGAACCGCGCGCCTACCTGACCACCGTCGCCAAGGGGCTGATGATCAACTGGTTCCAGCGCCAGTCGCTGGAGCGCGCCTACCTCGATGCCCTGGCCAACCTCCCGGAAGACCTCGCGCCGCCGCCGGAACAGCGGTTGATGGTGCTGGAAACCCTGCATGAAGTAGACGCCCTGCTCGGCAGCCTGCCGGACAGGGTCCGCCAGGCGTTTCTCCTGGCGCAGATCGAAGGCCTGAAGTACGAAGCCATCGCCGAGCGCCTGGGCGTGTCCCTGGGTTCGGTCAAGCGCTACATGCAGCAGGCCTTCCGCCAGTGCCTGGAGCTGATGGAATGAACGCCGCGGACGAAGGCCGGATTCCCTCGCCGATCCTCGACGAGGCCGCCGAGTGGCTGGTGCGCCTGCAGGACAGCGGCTGCACCGACGACACGCGCCAGGCCTGCGCCCAGTGGCGGCAGCGCAGCCCGCAGCACGCCCATGCCTGGGAGCGCGCCGAGCGCCTGCTGCAATGCCTCGGCCGACTGCCGCCGGCGCTGGCCCTGCCGACCCTCGGCCGCGAGCACGGGCTGGACCGGCGGCGCGCGATCAAGCACCTCGCCCTGGTCCTCGGCGGCGCCTCGCTGGGGCTCGCCACCTGGCAGGCCGAACCGTTGCGCGACTGGCTGGCCGACCAGCGCACCGGCGTCGGCGAACAGCGCCGCCTGACCCTGCCCGACGGCAGCCTGCTGACCCTGAACACCGACAGCGCCGTGGACCTGGCCTTCGACGCCAGCCAGCGGCTGGTACGCCTGCTGCGCGGCGAGATCTTCGTCGATAGCCGCGCCGACCCGCGTCCGTTCCGCGTCGCCACCGCCGAAGCGCGGCTGCATGCCGGTGCCGCCCGCTTCAACGTACGCCAGGAGATGGCCGCGACCCGGGTCGCGGTACTCGCCGGGCGGGTCGAACTGAGCCCGCTCCACGGACGCGGGCGCTGGCTGGAAAGCGGCGAGTCGGTGCGCCTGGGCGCCGACGGCGAAGCGCGCCGGCTGGCCTTCGACGGCCTGCCGGACGCCTGGACCCGCGGCATGCTGATGGCCGACCGGATGCCGCTGGCCGAGGTGCTCGCCGAACTCGCCCGCTACCGTCGCGGCTTACTGCGCTGCGACCCGCAACTGGCCAGGCTGGCGGTGTCGGGCGCCTATCCGCTGCTGGACCTGCGGCGCACGCTGGGCATGCTGCAGGCCACCTATCCGCTGAAGGTGCGCGGGGTGACCGACTACTGGATCAGCCTGGTGCCGGCGTGACGGCGCGGCCGCCATCCCCGTGGCAACCGCCCCCTCGCGCCCACCCCGGCAGGCCGTCCGCCGTTGCGCCGGAACAGGCGTTGCCATCGACATACCGTGCTCCGCAGAAAAATAACCGCCTCGACCTGAGACCTTTTTCCTTCTCGGCTGGCATGTAGAGGAATCCGCCCCGACCCAAGGTCCGCAGAGACCACGAGGAACCCTGTACATGCCCGTACGCACGCTTCGCCCCCGTTCGCTGTCCCTGGCCATCCACGCCGCCGCCATGACCCTCGCCCTCGCCGGCGCGGCCCCCGCCCTGCTTGCCGCCGAGGCGCCCGCCGCCAGCTCGGCGCGCAGCTATGACATCGCCCCCGGCCCGCTCGGCCGTACCCTGTCGGCCTTCGCCAGCGACAACGGGGTATCCCTGGCGTTCGACCCGGCGCTCACCGAGGGTCGCCGCAGCGCCGCCCTGCGCGGCCGCTACGCGCCGGTCGAGGCGCTGCACCGCCTGCTGCTGGGCAGCGGCCTGGAGTTGCAGCAGCGCAGCGATGGCAGCTACACCCTGGTGCCGGCAGCCACCGATGGCGCGCTGGAACTGCAATCCTCGCTGATCACCGCCCAGGCCGCCGGTGCCGAGACCCTGCCCGCCGAGTACGCCGGCGGCCAGGTGGCCCGTGGCGCGCGCCTGGGCATGCTGGGCAACGCCGACGTGATGGATGCGCCATTCAGCATCACCAGCTACACCGCCAGGACCATCGAGCAGCAGCAGGCGCGCAGCGTCGCCGACCTGCTACAGGCCAACGATCCGTCGGTGCGGGTGGTCGGCGGGCGCGGCGACCTGGTGGACAGCTACACGATTCGCGGCTTCAGCGTGCAGAACGCCGACGTCGCCTTCAACGGCCTCTATGGCCTGCTGCCGTTCTGGCGGGTACCGATCGAGTTCGCCGAGCGCGTGGAAGTGCTCAAGGGACCGAACGCCCTGCTCGGCGGGATTTCCCCCGGCGGCAGCGTCGGCGGCACCATCAACCTGGTGCCCAAGCGCGCCGACGACCAGCCGCTGACCCGCGTCAGCGTCGACTGGACCCAGCGCGGCCAGCTCGGCACTCACCTCGACATCGGCCGGCGCTTCGGCGAGAACAACGCCTTCGGCGTGCGCTTCAACGGCGTCTACCGCAACGGCGATACCGCCGTCGACCATCAGAGCCGCGAGTTTCCCATGCTCTCCCTGGGCCTGGACTTCCGTGGCGAGCGCCTGCGCCTGTCCAGCGACCTGCTGTACCAGAAGGAAAGCCTGGAAGGCGTGGTGCGCCCGCTGCTGACCGGCCCGGGAACCACCCACATCCCCCACGCCCCGGACTCGAAGACACGCTTCGGCCTGCGCGATTCCTACCTGGACCAGGAGGATTACTCCATGGTCAACCGCGGCGAGTACGACCTCGCCGACAACCTGACGGCGTTCGCCAGCATCGGCGGCCGCCAGAGCAACTACGAAACCATCGCCGCCAACAGCATCCTCGTCGGCAACCAGGGCGATATCGTCAACAGCCTGGCACGCCAGCGCGGCGACCGCCGCACCTATTCCGCCGAGGTCGGCCTGCGCGGCAACTTCGACACCGGCCCGCTCCGCCACGACTGGACGCTCAGCGCCAACCGCCTGCACGAACGGCTGGGCATGGTCTACGCCTTCACCGGGGTGCAGCCGGGCAACCTCTACCAGACCTCGCCGCACACGCCGCTGCCGGACTTCTCCAGCCTCGACGGGAGCATTCCGAAGACCAATGAAACCGACCTCGGCGGCGTGGCGCTGGCCGACAGGCTGTCGTTCCTCGAGGATCGCGTGCAGGTCACCCTGGGCGTGCGCCGCCAGCAGATCGAGTCGCGCAACTACGACCAGACCAGCGGCGCGCGCACCAGCCACGACAAGCGGCACGTGTGGACGCCGATGGCCAGCGTGCTGGTCAAGCCGCTGCAGGACCTGTCGCTGTACGCCAACTACATCCAGGGCCTCAGCCAGGGCGAGGCGGCGCCGATGACCGCGGCCAACGCCGGCCAGGTGCTGGCACCGTACAAGGCCGAGCAATACGAGATCGGCGCCAAGTACGACCTGGGCGGCTTCACCACCACCCTGGCGCTGTTCGAGATCAGGAAACCGAACGCCTATACCGACGCCAGCAACGTCTTCCGCGCCGACGGCGAGCAACGCAACCGCGGCGTGGAGCTGAGCCTCTATGGCGAACCGCTGGACGGCGTGCGGGTGATGGCCGGCGCCACCTACATCAAGCCCGAGCAGAACAAGACCGGCGACCCTGCCAGCGAAGGCAAGGACGCGCCCGGCGTGGCCCGTCGCCAGGCCAACCTGGGGGTCAGCTGGGACACCCCATTCGTCGACGGACTGACCCTCGACAGCCGCTGGATCTACACCGGCTCGGCCTACGTGGACAGCGCCAACGCCCTCGCCGTGCCGCACTGGAACCGCGTCGACCTCGGCGCCGCCTACGCCTTCCAGGTCGCCGGCAAGCCGCTGGTGGCGCGCGCCAACCTGGAGAACGCGCTGGGCAAGGACTACTGGACCGCAGCCAACGGCTACCTGTCGATCAGCTCGCCGCGCACCCTTTCCCTTTCCCTCACGGCGGACTTCTGAGTCCGCCCCACCATAACCAGAAACCGCCGATGACCAGCCAATGACCGCGAAAACCCTGCGCACCTGGTACCTGGTGCACAAATGGACCAGCCTGATCTCCACGATCTTCCTGCTGATGCTCTGCCTCACCGGGTTGCCGCTGATCTTCCACGAGGAGATCGAGCACTACTTCGAGCCGCATCCGCAGCTCGAGCCGCTCACCGCCGAGTCGCCGCGCATCGACTACGACGACGTGATCGCCCGCGCCCTGGCCGCCCGGCCGGGCGAAGTGGTGCGCTTCCTGGTATTCGAAAAGGACGACCCGCTGGGCCTGGTGATCAGCGCGCCGAGCCTGGTACCGCCGCCGGAGAACGGTCACATGCAACCGTTCGACGCGCGCACCGGGGAATTCTTCGACGCGCTGCCGCCGCCGGGCGGCTTCATGTACCTGATGCTGAAGCTGCATACCGACCTGTTCCTCGGCCTGCCCGGCTACCTGTTCCTCGGCCTGATGGGCCTGCTGCTGGTGGCCTCGCTGGTGTCCGGGGTGGTGGTATACACGCCGTTCATGCGCAAGCTGGACTTCGCCACGGTACGCGCCGAACGCAGCCGTCGCCTGAAGTGGCTGGACCTGCACAACCTGCTGGGCATCGTCACCCTGTCCTGGGTACTGGTGGTCGGCGTGACCGGGGTGATCAACACCCTGGCCCTGCCGATCCTGATGCTCTGGCAAGGCGGGCAGTTGGCGGAAATGACCGCGCCCTACAAGGACGCGCCACCGCTACAGCGCCTCGGCTCGCTCGACGCGGCCCTGGCCACGGCACGCCGGGCGGCGCCGGACATGGAGGTCAGCTTCGTCGGCTTCCCCGGCACCCAGTTCAGCAGCCAGCATCACTATGCGGTGTTCATGCGCGGCAACACGCCGCTCACCGAGCGCCTGCTGAAGCCGGCACTGATCGACGCGCAGAGCGGCGAACTCACCGACATGCGCGAGATGCCGCTGTACGTGAAGACGCTCCTGCTGTCGCAGCCGCTGCACTTCGGCGACTACGGCGGCATGCCGCTGAAGATCGTCTGGGCGCTGCTCGACCTCGTCAGCATCGTCATCCTCGCCAGCGGTCTCTACCTCTGGCTCGGCCGACGCAAGACGCCATTGGAGAAGCGCCTGGCGGAACTGCCGGACGGCAGCCTGGCGACGGAGGGCAAGGCATGAGGCGCGGTCTCTGGATGATCTTCCGCTGGCCCCTGCTACTGGCCCTGCTCGGCCTCTTCGGGCTGCTCTCGGCGCTGCTCGGCGACGGCCTCTACGACCTGCTCTCCTGGCTCGCCCTGGGCACTCCGCTGGTGCTGGTCGGCTGGGTCTGGCTGCGCCTGCCGCGAACCCGAAGGAACCCCTGAGATGACCACCCCGCCGCCCTCCACCAACACCCTGGACCTGCGTCCGCTGATGTTCGAGACCTTCGTCTGCACCCTCGCGGTGATGTCCTTCGTCGCCCTGGTCGGCCCGCTCGCCCGCAAGCTCGGCCTGGCGCCCTGGCAGGCCGGCGCCGCGGTGACCGTCGGCGGCATCGCCTGGATGCTCGCGGCGCGGCCCTGGGGCATCGCCAGCGACCGGCATGGGCGACGGCGGATACTGCTCGGCGGGCTGGCCGGCTTCGCCCTCTCCTACGCCTCGCTCTGCCTGTTCATCGTGCTCGCCTTGCACTGGACGTTGCCGACCCTGCTCGCCTTCGCCGGTATCGTTCTCCTGCGCGGCCTCGCCGGCGGTTTCTACGCCGCGGTGCCAGCCTGCACGGCGGCACTGGTGGCCGATCACGTCGAGGCGCAACGACGCGCCGCGGCGCTGGCCGGACTCGGCGCGGCCAGCGCGATAGGCATGGTGATCGGGCCGGGGCTGGCCGGACTGCTGGCGACTCACGGGTTGGTCCTGCCGTTGCTGGTCACCGGCGCGCTGCCCCTGGTCGCCCTGCTGGCGCTCTGGCGCTGGCTGCCGCGCGAGGAGCGTCGCCAGCCGAACCGCGGCGCCGCCCTGGCGATCGGCGACCGCCGCCTGCGGCGGCCGCTGGCGGTGGGCTTCGTGGCGATGTTCAGCGTCACCGTGGCGCAGATCACCGTGGGCTTCTTCGCCCTCGACCGGCTGCGCCTGGATTCCGCCGACGCCGCGCGGGTGGCCGGCATCGCCCTGACCGCCGTGGGCGTCGCGCTGATCCTGGCCCAGCTCCTGGTGCGCCGCCTGGACTGGCCACCGCCGCGACTGATCCGGGTCGGCGGGCTGGTCGCCGCCATCGGTTTCGCCGCCGTGTGCTTCGCCGACTCGCCGCCGCTGCTCTGGCTGGCCTTCTTCGTCGCCGCGGCGGGCATGGGTTGGGTGTTCCCGGCAGTCTCGGCGCTCAACGCCAATGCCGTGCGCGCCGAGGAACAGGGTGCCGCCGCCGGCACCCTGGTGGCCGTACATGGCTTCGGCCTGATCAGCGGGCCGCTGCTCGGCGCGCTGCTCCACCAATTGGACAGCCGCGCCCCCTACGCGCTGGTCGGTCTGCTGCTGGCGCTGGCGGCGTTCTGGCCGAGCCAACCGACGCGCCCCGTGGAAACGAGGAGCGAAGCACCATGACCGCTGTCGACCTGCTGCTGGTCGCGACCCTGCTGGCGGCCCTGCTCGCCTGGTGGATACCCGCCCTGCCCGGCCGCCGTGGCCTGCTGGCGCTCGCCTCGACGCTGGCGCTCGGCGCCGGCCTGTACGCTGCATGGGACGACCGCTGGCAAGCCGGCGTCGGCGCCTTCGCCGGTTTCTCCCTGCTGCTCGGCGCCTGCCTGCGCCGGAAGCCCGTGCGCGGCCTGCCGTTCCGGACCGGTTCGCTATACGGCCTGCTGGTGCTGCTGGCAATCGCCGCGCTGTACCTGTTCCCGGTCGCGCCGCTGCCGGCGCCGAGCGGCCCCTATGCGGTCGGCGTGCGCGATTTCGAACTGGACGACCCCAGCCGGCCCGGCCTGCTCGGCGCCCCGGCCGGGCAGCCGCGGCGCCTGCTGGTACGCGCCTGGTACCCGGCACGCCCGATCGCCGGCGCCGCGCCGCGTCACTATTTCGACCCAGGCGAGGCGCGCAGCACCGCGCGGGGCTTCGGTGAAATACTCGGCTTTCCGCCGTTGCTCGCCTACCTCAAGCACCTGCGCACCAATTCCTATCCGGACGCCCCACTGCGCGACGACTCCGCTCGCCTGCCGGTGGTGTTCTACAGCCACGGCTACAGCGCCTTCGCCGGTGGCAACTGGACCCTGATGGAAGAGCTGGCCAGCCACGGCTACGCGGTCTACGCCATCCAGCACAGCGGCGACGCGTCGCCGACCCGCCTGCCCGACGGCACGCTGCTGCCCATGGACCCCGGGCTGGTCGAACACCTGCGCCGGGCCGCCCACGACGGCTTGCCGCAGGCCATGCGCCAGGGCTATGTCAGCGACGATCTCGACCAGCGCCTCGACGGCCAGTTGCACACCGCCCTCGACCTGCCCGCCCCGGCCAACCGCGCCGTCAACCTCAGCGCGCCGGTATGGCTGGCCGACCGCCTGTTCGTCCATGACCGCCTGCAGGCCGGCGAGGTCCCGGACAGGGTCGCCGACCTGGTGGCCGCCAGCGACTTCGCGCACACCGGCGAGATGGGCATGTCCTTCGGCGGCTCGACCACCGGCGCGGTCTGCATGGTCGACCGACGCTGCGCGGCGGCCGTCAACCTCGACGGCGGCGACTTCGACTTCGCGCCCTTCGATAGCGATTTCCCGGCACCGCTGCTGATGCTGCACGCCGACCTTGGCAACTTCTACCGGCTGTTCGGCATCGAACCGCCGGCCCGCCCAAGAAGCTTCAACGACTTTTCCTACGAACGCTTCGAGCACGCCGGCCAGCGCCAGGACATTCATCGCCTGGTACTGCGCGATTCGGCCCATGCCGGGCTTACCGACAATCCGCTGTTCATCCGCCGGCCGCTGCGCGACGGGCTGCTCGGCTCGGCACCGACGGAAATCCTCATCCAGGCTCCCAATACCCTGGTGCTGGGTTTCTTCGATCACTACCTGCGCGGCCGCGCCAACGACTTTCCGCAAGCGCAGATGGCGCGCTTCCCCGCCTGGCTGACGCGCTACGACAACTCGGCGGTGCGCGACTGGTGGCTGGCCAAGCCGGAAGCCCAGCGCCTGGCGCTGCGACAACGCATCGACGAAATGAAACGGCGCAAGACCGGGCTGGATCTTCCCTGACGACGGGTTACAGTGGGCGCCCCATCTGCGGAGCGCCGCCCCATGCATATCCCGCCCGAGCTGATCATCCACCAGACCCGCCACTGGACGCTGAACCAGCGGATCGACTCGGCCCTGCCCGGCTACTGCATGCTCGGCTCGCGGCAACCGGCGACGGCCTTCCACCAGTTGCCGGAACAGGCCCTCGCCGAATTCGGGCCGCTGCTGGCCAGGGTCGAGCGCGAAATGGACGCGCTGCTGCGGCCGCGACGCATCTATGTCGGCCGCTACGGCCACATGCCCGGCCTGCCGGTGCATTTCCACCTGATTCCACTGTACGACTGGGTCGAGGAACTGTTCTGGGAGGACACGCGCTACCGGACGCTCCAGCAGTTCGGCATGCCGACCGCCGAACCCCTTACCGATGGCGCCGAGCTGACCCTGTTCGTCTGGCGCGAATTCTGCGAACGCGCCGATCCACCGGCCGTGCGCGGCATGGATCGGCAACAGGCGATCGCCGGATTGCGCCGGGCATTCGGCTACGGCGTCCAACCCCGAACATCGCCTGGGCCGGACTCCGAGCCCGCGCAGGGCGCATGACCGCGTGCGGTTATCCACCGTGAAACGGATGGGTTCCAAGGCCGTGTGGGATGAATAACCGCGTGCGATTACCCACCATGAAACGGGTGGGCTTCGAGGCCGCGTAGGGCGAATAACCGCTTGCGGTTATCCGCCATGAAACGCCAGCGCAGCGGCGGATAACGCCGGTGGCGTTATTCG
>NZ_KV800286.1:0-759 GCF_001810205.1 Pseudomonas sp. HMSC076A11
TGCTCGCCGCGTGGCGCTGCGTAGCCAGGTCAACCAGTTGTTCAGCCAGAGTCGGGGCTCGGCCGGCAGCCGCAGCATTCTGGGCATGCTGCGCGAAGAGGGCGTGACCATCGGCCGTTTCCGAGTGCGTCGGTTGATGCGTGAGCTGGGCCTGGTCAGCAAGCAACCGGGCTCGCACGCCTACAAACAGGCCACGGTTGAGCGGCCGGATATCCCGAATCGGCTGAACCGCGAATTCGCGACCGAGCATCCCAATCAGGTGTGGTGTGGCGACATCACCTACGTCTGGGCGCAAGGCCGTTGGCACTACCTGGCCGCGGTGCTGGATCTGCATACCCGGCGGGTGATCGGCTGGGCGTTCTCGGCCAAGCCGGATGCCGAACTGGTGATCAAGGCCCTGGACATGGCCTACGAACAGCGCGGCAAGCCACAGCAGGTGCTGTTCCATTCAGACCAGGGCAGCCAGTACGCCAGCCGCCTGTTTCGGCAACGGCTCTGGCGCTATCGGATGCAGCAGAGCATGAGTCGCCGAGGGAATTGCTGGGATAACTCGCCGATGGAGCGCCTGTTCCGCAGTCTGAAGTCGGAGTGGGTCCCGTCAACGGGTTACCTGACGGCGCAGGAGGCCCAACGGGACATCAGTCATTACTTGATGCACCGCTACAACTGGATCAGGCCGCATCAATTCAACGACGGGTTACCACCTGCGGTGGCCGAAGAAAAACTCAACCCACTGTCCGGGATGGGTTGACCACTACA
>NZ_KV800287.1:0-32260 GCF_001810205.1 Pseudomonas sp. HMSC076A11
CTAAATCGGTGTCCGGGATCAGTAGACCACTACAACTCCCACTTTCAAAATTCATCCATGCCGCCCCTTCGCGAGCTTCCGGACAAAGCCACGCTGATTGCGAGCCCAGCGTTTTTGATTGCAAGCCGCTGCACTTGGTCAGGCCGTTTCCGCAGCGCATGAAGTCCTGGCCGATCTACCGGCAGGGCCAGCCATCGTTCGACGAATAAAGCCACCTCAGCCATGATGCCCTTTCCATCCCCAGCGGAACCCCGACATGGACGCCAAAGCCCTGCTCCTCGGCAGCCTCTGCCTGGCCGCCCCATTCGCCGACGCGGCGACGCTCGACAATGCCCTCTCCGCCTGCCTCGCCGCCCGGCTCGGTGCACCGCACACGGCGGAGGGCCAGTTGCACCTGCCACTCACCCTTGAGGCCCGGCGCTCCACCGGCGAATGCGGCTGTACCTCAGCGCTGGTGCGATATCGGCTGCTGGCCAGGGGCGCCAGCGCCGACAGCTTCGTGCTTCAAGAGGGGCTGCTCGATAGTCGCCAGGACACGCCGCGCACGCTGACCCTGGCGGCGGACGCCGGCTTGGCGAGCGGCCGCGAACTGGTCGTCACCCTGGGTTGCCAGGCGCCTGACTGACAGGCCGGGCTGCCACCACCAGGCCGAGATGGACGCCCTGCATGCACCCGCCGATCGGCAAGCCTCCCGTTCGCACATTCACCACACTGCAATCCAGTTCATAAATCCCATAAAAGCCCTCTTCCGCTCCCCGCCAGCCTCCCCGCATCCCGCACCCTAGACGCCCCGCCGCTCTCCGCCGGCTCGCCCGACAAGAAAAACCAACCGCTCGATCAGCCTCATCCTTCACCCATCACAGGAGCCATCGCGATGCACCTGACACCCCATTGGATCCCCCTGGTCGCCAGCCTCGGCCTGCTCGCCGGCGGCTCGTTCGCGTCCGCCGCCGAGGAAGCCTTCGACCTCTGGAACGAATGCGCCAAGGCCTGCGTGCTCGACCTCAAGGACGGCGTGCGTTCCAGCCGCATGAGCGTCGACCCGGCCATCGCCGACACCAACAGCCAGGGCGTGCTGCACTACTCCATGGTCCTGGAGGGCGGCAACGACGCGCTCAAGCTGGCCATCGACAACGCCCTCAGCATCACCAGCGACGGCCTGACCATCCGCCTCGAAGGCGGCGTCGAGCCGAACAAGCCGGTGCGCTACAGCTACACGCGCCAGGCGCGCGGCAGTTGGTCGCTGAACTGGCTGGTGCCGATCGGCCACGAGAAGCCTTCGAACATCAAGGTGTTCATCCACGAACTGAACGCCGGTAACCAGCTCAGCCACATGTCGCCGATCTACACCATCGAGATGGGCGACGAGTTGCTGGCGAAGCTGGCGCGCGATGCCACCTTCTTCGTCAGGGCGCACGAGAGCAACGAGATGCAGCCGACGCTCGCCATCAGCCATGCCGGGGTCAGCGTGGTCATGGCCCAGGCCCAGCCGCGCCGGGAAAAGCGCTGGAGCGAATGGGCCAGCGGCAAGGTGTTGTGCCTGCTCGACCCGCTGGACGGGGCCTACAACTACCTCGCCCAGCAGCGCTGCAACCTCGACGATACCTGGGAAGGCAAGATCTACCGGGTGCTCGCCGGCAACCCGGCGAAGCATGACCTGGACATCAAGCCCACGGTCATCAGTCATCGCCTGCACTTCCCCGAGGGCGGCAGCCTGGCCGCGCTGACCGCGCACCAGGCCTGCCACCTGCCGCTGGAGACTTTCACCCGTCATCGCCAGCCGCGCGGCTGGGAACAACTGGAGCAGTGCGGCTATCCGGTGCAGCGGCTGGTCGCCCTCTACCTGGCGGCGCGACTGTCGTGGAACCAGGTCGACCAGGTGATCCGCAACGCCCTGGCCAGCCCCGGCAGCGGCGGCGACCTGGGCGAAGCGATCCGCGAGCAGCCGGAGCAGGCCCGTCTGGCCCTGACCCTGGCCGCCGCCGAGAGCGAGCGCTTCGTCCGGCAGGGCACCGGCAACGACGAGGCCGGCGCGGCCAGCGCCGACGTGGTGAGCCTGACCTGCCCGGTCGCCGCCGGTGAATGCGCGGGCCCGGCGGACAGCGGCGACGCCCTGCTGGAGCGCAACTATCCCACTGGCGCGGAGTTCCTCGGCGACGGCGGCGACATCAGCTTCAGCACCCGCGGCACGCAGAACTGGACGGTGGAGCGGCTGCTCCAGGCGCACCGCCAACTGGAGGAGCGCGGCTATGTGTTCGTCGGCTACCACGGCACCTTCCTCGAAGCGGCGCAAAGCATCGTCTTCGGCGGGGTGCGCGCGCGCAGCCAGGACCTCGACGCGATCTGGCGCGGTTTCTATATCGCCGGCGATCCGGCGCTGGCCTACGGCTACGCCCAGGACCAGGAACCCGACGCGCGCGGCCGGATCCGCAACGGTGCCCTGCTGCGGGTCTATGTGCCGCGCTCGAGTCTGCCGGGCTTCTACCGCACCGGCCTGACCCTGGCCGCGCCGGAGGCGGCGGGCGAGGTCGAACGGCTGATCGGCCATCCGCTGCCGCTGCGCCTGGACGCCATCACCGGCCCCGAGGAGGAAGGCGGGCGCCTGGAGACCATTCTCGGCTGGCCGCTGGCCGAGCGCACCGTGGTGATTCCCTCGGCGATCCCCACCGACCCGCGCAACGTCGGCGGCGACCTCGACCCGTCCAGCATCCCCGACAAGGAACAGGCGATCAGCGCCCTGCCGGACTACGCCAGCCAGCCCGGCAAACCGTCGCGCGAGGACCTGAAGTAGCTGCCGCGACCGGCCGGCTCCCTTCGCAGGAGCCGGCCTTCTCGGGGCCTGGCCATACATCAGGTTTTCCTGATGCCAGCCCAATCGAATATGAATTCATCCTGATAGGTAATCCGCCTAACCTGCGTCTGCCACGCTTTCGCTCGTCCCGGAAGCGGCCATAACAATTCCAATAGCCGACGAGGACTCTCCATGCTCACCCATCGCATCGGTGGCATCCGCCTTTCCCCTTCCCCGCAGCGCTCGCCCGGAGACCGCCATGACTGATCTCCGCGATACCTCCCGCGACGAACGCCTGCTGGCGGCCCACGGCTATCGCCAGGAACTGGAGCGCGGGCTGAGCCTGTGGTCGTCCTTTTCCGTCGGCTTCGCCACCATTTCGCCGGTGGTGGGCATCTACTCGGTGATGTCCCTCGGCGCCATGAGCATGGGCCCCTCCTGGGTCTGGGTGGTGCCGCTGTGCCTGCTGCTGCAGTTCGGCGTGGCGCTGGTCTACGCCGAGCTGTCCTCGCAGTTTCCGCTGGCCGGCGGCTGCTACCAGTGGGTGCGACGCCTGGTGGGCGACCGCCTGGCCTGGTTCACCGGCTTCCTCTACCTGGCTTCGGCGCTGGCCTCGCTGACTACCGTGGCCTACCTCGGTGGCTTCTGGCTCGGCCTGCTGGCGACCGGCGCGCCGCCGTCGGCCAACGGCCAGGTGCTCTGCGGCGCGCTGCTGCTGGCGCTGGGACTGGCGGTGAATCTGCTGGGGATCAACCCGCTGAAGTACTTCGTCAATGCCGGGATCGTCGCCGAGGCCATCGCCTCCATCGGTATCGGCGTGCTGTTGCTGCTGTTCTTCCGCAACCATCCGCTCGATCTGCTGTTCAGCGGCCCGGGCGGCACAGGCGATGCGGACGGTTCCTACCTGGACGGCGTGCTGACCGCGCTGGCGGTGGGCGGCTGGGCCTTCCTCGGCTTCGACGCCTGCTCGCAGATTTCCGAGGAAACCACCGATGCCCGCGTCTCCACTCCCCGGGCGATCCTGCGCTCGATGCTGGTGGTGGGATTCACCGTGATGCTCACCGCCTTCGCCGTGACCCTGTCCTACCAGGACATCGGCGCGGTGGTCAGCGGCCAGGTGGTCGACCCGGTCACCCCGGCGGTGGTGGACGCCTTCGGCGCCTGGGCCGAGCGGCCCTTCGTCGCAGTGGTGCTGATCGCCTTCGTCGCCTGCGTGGTGTCGGTGCAGACCTACATCGGCCGGGCGATCTTCGGCATGGCGCGCGACGCCATCCTGCCCGGCTCCGCCCTGCTGCGCCGGGTCGACCGGCGCAAGGTGCCGATGGCGGCGATGGTCTGCAGCACGCTGCTGGCCAGCCTCGGCCTGGCCCTGGGGCTGAACGCCACGGCGGTCGGCACGCTGATCGCGTTCGGCAGCGGCGGTTTCTTCGTGGTCTTCCTGATCGTCGCTGCCTGCGCTCTCTGGGCCCGCCTCGTCGGCCGCTGGGACCCGGACAAGGGCGCCTTGCGCCTGGGGCGCGCGGGGCTGGCGGTGAACGTCCTGGCAGTCGCCTGGCTGTCGTTCGAGGCGCTCAACGTCGCCTGGCCGCGGGCCAGCCTCGCCCCGCCCGACGCGCCCTGGTTCCAGGTCTGGGCGGTGGTCGTGGTGTTCTCCGCGCTGGCCGCGTTCGGCCTGCTCTACATGGTCATCGCCAAGCCGCATCGGCGCATCGCCACCAGCCTCAGCTTCGCCGCTCCGCCGGCGGACTGACCCGCACGCGCCGGCCGTTCCGGCGCCTCCTCCGGTTGTTCCCGCACGCTGGCTTCGCGCCCGGCGGGGCCCGGATCATCCTGCTTTCACGGAGCATCGCCATGAGCGACCTGCATTACTGGAACTACCCCACCGATATCCTCTGCGGCGTCGGCGCCCTGGAACAACTGCCGAGGCGTTGCGCGCTGGCGGGCGTACGCCGGCCCCTGCTGGTCACCGATCCCGGCATGCTCGCCCTGGAGCCCCTGCGCCTGGTGCGCGAGTGCCTGGAACGCGCCGGCATCGACCATGACCTGTTCCACGAACTGTCGAGCAACCCCAGCCTCGCTGAAGTCCACGGCGGCGCCAGGCGCTTCGAGGCCGGCGGGCATGACGCGCTGATCGCCCTCGGCGGCGGCAGCGCCCTCGACGCGGCCAAGGGAATCGCCCTGCTAAGCCGCGATCCGCACGGCCTCGAACGCTTCGAATGGACACAGACGCTGCGCAGCTATCCGACCCTCGCCGACTACCCGCCGCTCGGCCTGCCGCCGCTGCTGGCGCTTCCCACGACCGCCGGCACCGGCTCGGAACTGGGACGCGAGGCGGTGCTGACCGATACGCAACTGGGCATCAAGCGGGTGGTCGGCCATCGCGAGCTGCTGGCCGCCTGCGTATTCCTCGACCCGCGCCTGACCCGCGGGTTGCCGCCGGCGCTGAGCGCCGCCACCGGCATGGACGCCCTCACCCATCACCTGGAGGCGCTGTTCTCGCCGCTCTACCATCCGATGTCGGCGGGCATCGCCCTGGAAGGCGTGCGCCTGGTCAGGCAGCACCTGGAAAACGCCGTGCGCGACGGCAACGACCTCGCCGCCCGGGAAGGCATGCTGGTAGCCTCGGCCAGCGCCGCAGTGGCATTCCAGAAGGGGCTTGGCGGGGTCCACGCCCTGGCCCACCCGCTGGGCGCTCGCCATCACCTGCACCACGGCCTGCTGAACGCCGTGCTGCTGCCCTACGTTCTGCTGGCCAACCGCCCGGCGATAGAAGCCGAGGCCGCGCGCCTGGCGCGCTACCTGGAACTCGACGAAGCGAGCTTCGACGGCCTGCTGGCGTGGATCCTCGAACTGCGCGCGCGCATCGGCATCCCGGCGAACCTCGCCGCCCTCGGCCTGGATGGCGAGGACGCGCAATGGGTGGGCGAGCAGGCGCTGGCCGACCTGTCGTCCTCGGCGACCAACGCCCTGCCGCTCGATGCCCGGGATTATGCGCGCATCTACCGCCAGGCGGTGGCCGGGACTCTCGCCTGAGCGCTCAGGACCCCAGGCCGTGGACCTGCAGCAGGTCGTCGATGAAGGCGCGGGCGGCTTCGCTGAGGGGGCGCCCGGCATAGACGATCATGCTGTGCTCCACCGGGTAGCTCAGCCGCTCCGGCAACAGCGCGCGCATCCGCCCACGCTCGATCCAGGCTTCGGCGTAATGGGTCGGCAGGTAGCCCAGGTGGGTGCCGGCCAGCACGGCATGGGCGACCGCTTCCATGTGGTAGGCGGTGGCGCGGCTGCGCGACGGGCGTAGCGGCAGGACCAGGTTTTCCGGCAGAAAGCCGTGCATCACCCAGTCACAGGCGGCGATCCGCTCCAGGGTCGGCTGCGCCTCGGCGAACAGCGGATGGCGATCGCCGCAGAACACGCCGATCTCTTCGCGATACAGCGGGCGGTATTCGAGGCTCGGCCGCGAACGGCTGAAATAGGAGATCGCCAGGTCCAGCTCGCCTTCGATCACCGCCAGTTCCAGCTCGGTGGGCGAATTGACGAAAAGGTTCAGCTGGACATCCTGGTCGCGCCGCTGGAAGCGCGCCAGCGCATCGCCGAAACGGGCCTGGGGCAAGGTCGCGAGATTGTCCGCCAGGCCCAGGTACAGTTCCCCGACCAAACGTCCGGACAACGCCTGCGCCTGGTCGCGAAACAGGCCGATGGCGTCGAACATCGTTCGCGAAGCCTCCAGCACCCGGCGGCCCTTGGCGGTCAGTCGGAAGCCGCCCTTGCCGCGCTCGCAGAGCCGGTAGCCGAGGCGCTTCTCCAGGCTGGCGATGTGCATGCTGATGTTTGACTGGCTCATGTTCAGCTCGGCCTGGGCCGCGGTGAAACCGCCGCACTTCACCACGCAGGCGAAGATGCGCAACAGACGCAGGTCTAGGTCGGTGACGTTTCTCAGCATGGCGGTCCGATCCGGCGCGAGGTCCCGCAGTCTAGCCGAGCGCCGCGACACACGGCCATCCAGCGGCGGCGCACGGCGCGCCAGAGGCGCTGGCACATCATCGAAAATCTGGTCTATTCCAATTTCTTGAAAATACGCGGAAAAGTCCCGCCCAAAGGTGCAACCAGGACAAGAAAACGCACCAATACCGGGCAATCCCTCGAAAAAATCGAATGGTTTCGCTCTATTTTTGGTCTAGACCATAAAAATACCCGGTGCTAGATTGACCTTCGCCAGCCGGCCCAGCCTGACCGGATCGGCGCCACGCACCGCCGCCACACCTTCACAATCCATCTCAGCCTCGGCAGGACCGAGCAGGAGCGCGCCGACAGCCAACCTTGCGCACGAAAAAAGTCATGGAAAAGGCATCTGGCCTAGACCATGCATCCGGACAGCTTTGCAGCAGCACAACAAGAACAACCTCCCCGCACTGTCTAGACCCATAGGGACCCACATGAACAACCACAACGGTACCCTGCACCGTGGCTGGCAATCGCTCCAGCGCTGGCGCATCCAGATCTTCGTCATCACCTGGCTGGCCTACGCCGCCTTCTACTTCACCCGCAAGGCCTTCTCGGTGGCCAAGCTCGGCATCGCCGAAGACCCCTCCTTCGAGCTCGACAAGAGCGCCATGGCCGATCTCGATGCCCTCTACCTGGCCGCCTACGCCGTGGGCCAGTTCATGTGGGGGGTGTTCGCCGACCGTTTCGGCACCCGCGTGGTGGTGCTCGGCGGTTTGCTCACCTCGGCGCTGGCGGCGCTGGTGATGGGTACCTTCGCCACCCTGCCGATCTTCGCCGCCTGCATGGTGGTCCAGGGCCTGGCGCAGTCCACCGGCTGGTCGGGGCTGTGCAAGAACATCGGCGCCTTCTTCGCCACCTACGAGCGAGGCCGCGTGCTCGGCCTGTGGAGTACCTGCTACGCCTTCGGCGGGCTGGTGGCGACGCCGTTCGCCGGCTGGTGCGCCTACCGGTTGACGCATGATTGGCGCATGGCCTTCCTGTCCTCGGCGGGAGTGGTGCTGGCGGTGGCCGTGCTGTTCTTCTTCCTCCAGCGCAACCGTCCGCAGGACGTCGGCCTGCCGCCCGTGGAGGCCGAGGCCGCGCCCCCCGCCAACGCGCCCCGGCCGAGCCATTCCGGCGCCCTGCTGAAGGCGCTCAGGAATCCCCACGTGCTGGTCCTCGGCATCGCCTACTTCCTGCTCAAGCCGGCGCGCTACGCGATCCTGCTCTGGGGCCCGGTGATCATCTACGAACGCATGCCGGAGATCGGCAAGGTCGCCTCGGCCATCGTGCCTTCGGCCTTCGAGGTCGCCGGGCTGGCCGGGCCGATCCTCATCGGCCTGGCCTCGGACAAGCTGTTCGGCGCCCGCCGCATGCCGGCCTGCGTGCTCAGCCTGGCGGCGCTGACCGTGAGCCTGGCGCTGTTCGTCCCGGCGATGCAGAGCGGCAGCCTGTACCTGGTGGTCGGCCTGCTGTTCATGATGGGCGTCACCCTCTACGGGCCGGACTCGATGATCAGCGGCGCCGCCGCCATCGACTTCGGTACCAGCGAAGCAGCCGGTACCGCCACCGGCTTCGTCAACGGCTGCGGCTCGGTCGGGGCGATCCTCGGCGGCCTGCTGCCGGGCTACTTCGACACCCTCACGGTGTTCTTCGTGTTCACCGCCACCGCGCTGCTCGCCAGCCTGCTGCTGGTGCCGTTCTGGAACAGCCGGCCAGGCGCGTGCCGCGTCGAACCGAAGGCGCATGCCGGCGGGCCGCTGCTGGCGGCCGGCAAGCCGCGTTGAAACCTCGCCGAACCACCGCCCGGCGCCAGGCGTGCCGGGCCAATCCCTAGCGAACAAGGAACCGCCTATGCCACTTGCCCTCTTCGACCTCGACGACACCCTGATCGACGGCGACTGCGCGACCCTCTGGGGGCGCTACATGACCGAACTGGGCTGGGTCGAGAAGACCGCCTTCCTGCACCAGGAACGCCGCCTCATGGAACTCTATGCCGAGGGCCGGCTGGCCATGGAGGACTACATGGACTTCAGCCTGGCGCCCATCGCCGGCCGCACCCCGGCGGAGATCGCCGGCGCCGTCGAGGATTTCGTCGCGCGGATCATAGCGCCGCGCATCCACGCCGACGCCCTGCGCTGCCTGGAACGCCACCGCCAGGCCGGCGACCGCCTGCTGATCATCTCCGCCTCGGCGCACTTCCTGGTCAGCGCCATCGGCCGCCGGCTGGGGGTGGACGAGGTGCTGGCGATCGACATCGAGGAGCGCGACGGCCTCTACACCGGGCGCACCCGCGGCACCCTCACCTACCGCGAGGGCAAGGTCCGTCGCCTCGACGCCTGGCTGGCTCAGGAGGGCGAGACGCTGGCCGGCGCGACCTTCTATTCCGACTCGCGCAACGACCTGCCGCTGCTCTCGCGGGTCGACCGACCGCACACGGTGAACCCCGACCCGGCGCTGCTCGGGCACGCCCGCGAGGCCGGCTGGCCAGTGCTGGAATGGCGCTGAGAAGGCGCGCCGCGCTATACCGCCGGCGGCCCGGAAGCATTACCCTGTAGCCCCCCGGAGCCCCAGCGGAGAAGCGTCGATATGCGCGACGAGCCGTCCCGCCCCCTGACGGTGATCTACCAGTCCCTGCGCGAGCAGATCGAGCGCGGCCTGCTCGCGCGCGGCAGCAAGCTGCCCAGCGAACGGCAATTGAGCGAGCTGTTCTCGACCACCCGCATCACCCTGCGCGAGGCGCTCGGCCAGTTGGAGGACCAGGGCCTGATCTACCGCGAGGAACGCCGCGGCTGGTTCGTCTCGCCGCAGCGGCTGCTGTACAACCCGCTGGTGCGCAGCCACTTCCACGCGATGGTCGCCGACCAGGGCCGGGTGCCGGAGACCGAGGTGCTCGGCGCGGCGATGATCCCGGCCAGCGTCGACATCTGCCAGCGCCTGGAGCTGCCGGCGCTGTCGCGGGTGTTCCAGATCCGCCGGGCGCGGCGGGTCGACGGGCGGCTGGTGCTGTACGTCGAGCACTACCTGAATCCCGCCTACTTTCCCGGCATCGAGCGCTTCGACCTGACTCGCTCGCTGACCGATCTCTACGCCAACCACTACGGCATCCGCTACGGCCGGGTGCGCTTCGAGATGGTCCCGACCATCCTCCCGGCGGAAGCCGCCGGGCCGCTGCGGGTTTCGGTGGGCAGCCCGGCGCTGCAGATCGTGCGGGTCAACCGCGACCAGGCGGGCCGCCTGATCGACTGCGACCTGGAGTACTGGCGCCACGACGCGCTGCAGGTCAACGTCGAGGTGCCCGAGTAGCGCTCCGCGGTCCTGTTCCTGGCGCATGCATGACCGCCTGGCGGGTTTCCCGCCGCTTCCAGCGCATTGGTCGACCGCTGGGCACGCTGCGTCGACGCTGAGCGGTTGCCGCTGACGGCACGGCCTGCTAAAAGCGGCGACGACATTCGAAAATGCGATACGACCATGAGCGACAGTGAAAAATCGAATAGCCGCCTGTTCGACCTCGACCTGCTCCGCGCCATCGTCACGGTGGCCGACTGCGGCAGCTTCACCACTGCCGCCGCGCGCCTGCACTCGACCCAGTCGACCGTCAGCCAGAAGGTTCGCCGCTTGGAGGAAATGGCCGGACACCGCCTGCTGGAGCGCGGCAACCGCGACGTGTTGCCGACCGACGCCGGCGATACGCTGCTCGGCTATGCCCGCCGCCTGCTGGCACTGAACGACGAACTGGCCGAGGCGCTATCCGGCGCCACGGTGGCGCTGACGGTACGTATCGGCGTGCCGGACGACTTCGCCGCCGGCCGTACCACCGAGCGACTGGCGGCCTTCAACCGGCGTTATCCACAGGTCAAGCTGGAAGTCACCAGCGGCATGAGCCGCGACCTCAGCGCCAGCTACGACCGCGGCGAACTGGACCTGGTGCTGCTCAAGCAGCGACGCGCCAGCCGCGAGGCACTGGCCTGCTGGCCGGAAAAGACATGCTGGGTGGACAGCGCCAGGAACCCCTGCATCGACCTCGACCCGCTGCCCATCGTCACCTTCCCGCCGCGCGGGGTCTACCGCGACGAGATGATCGCCGCCCTGGAAGCGGTCGGCCGGCGCTGGCACATCAGCTTCACCAGTTCCAGCCTCAGCGGTCTGCAATCGGCCATCGCCGACGGCATGGGCATCGGCCTGCTGCCGCTGCGCGCGGTGAGCGCAGGCCACGCGGTGCTGCCGAAGAACGTCGGGCTGCCGGCGGTGGACGTGTTCGAAGTGGCGCTGCTGCACCGGCCGGCGGCGGATCCGATGGTGAAGGCGCTGGCGCGCGTGCTGTCGCGGGTGCTGGCGGAAGATACCCGGAGCCGTCCCGCATTCGAAAAATGAATATGCTGGATTCCAACATTTAATTTGTGCATGCGCCAGGCGCTGGATATCGTTGCCGTCAGCAACGGCTCGCGCCCGCCCGTTTCGCTCCGGCGGCGCGTGAGCCGGCAGCAAGACAACAACGAGGAAACGCTCCATGTCCAAGTCCAGCTACTACGCGCCGCACGGCGGGCACCCGGCACAGACCGAGCTGCTCACCGACCGGGCGATGTTCACCGAAGCCTATGCCGTGATTCCCAAGGGGGTGATGCGCGATATCGTCACCAGCCACCTGCCGTTCTGGGACAACATGCGCATGTGGGTGATCGCCCGCCCGCTGTCCGGCTTCGCCGAGACCTTCTCGCAGTACATCGTCGAACTGGCGCCCAACGGTGGCAGCGACAAACCGGAGCAGGATCCCAACGCCGAGGCCGTGCTGTTCGTCGTCGAAGGCGAGCTGAGCCTGACCCTGCAGGGCCAGGTCCACGCCATGCAGCCGGGCGGCTACGCCTTCATTCCGCCGGGCGCCGACTACAAGGTGCGCAATACCACCGGCCAGCACACCCGCTTCCACTGGATCCGCAAGCACTACCAGAAGGTCGACGGCGTACCGCTGCCGGAAGCCTTCGTCACCAACGAGCAGGACATCCAGCCGCTGGTGATGCCGGACACCGAAGGCCGCTGGAGCACCACCCGCTTCGTCGACATGAGCGACATGCGCCACGACATGCACGTCAACATCGTCAACTTCGAGCCGGGCGGCGTGATCCCCTTCGCCGAGACCCACGTGATGGAGCACGGCCTGTACGTGCTGGAAGGCAAGGCGGTGTACCGCCTGAACCAGGACTGGGTCGAGGTGGAGGCCGGCGACTTCATGTGGCTGCGCGCCTTCTGCCCGCAGGCCTGCTATTCGGGCGGCCCGGGGCGCTTCCGCTACCTGCTGTACAAGGACGTCAACCGGCACATGCGCCTGACTCTCAATGCGCCGCATTGAGGGCGGGACAGGCTGAAAGGGAACCCGGCGCCATGGCGCCGGGTTTTTCGTTTGCGGAAGGCGCCCAGCCCGTCGTCAGCTCCGGGCGCGGAGGACTTCAGGGCGAACCGAACATGGCCGTCCAGTAGATTCCCGCGTCACTCTTCGGATCGGTGGCGTAGGCCGCGCCCAGCTCGCGGTAGCCGGGGTTCATCAGGTTGGCGCAGTGGCCCGGGCTGGCCAGCCAGCCGTCGACCACCTTGTCCACCCCGTCCTGGCCGGCGGCGATGTTTTCGCCAATCAGCCCGCCGCTGTAGCCGGCCAGCTCGGCGCGGTCGCCGGGGGTGCGGCCGTCGCGGTCGAGGTGGTCGAAGAAATTGCCGTTGGCCATCGCCCGCGAATGCGCTTCGGCGGCGCCGCCAAGGGTGGCGTTCCAGGCCAGCGGCTGGGCCGCTGCGTAAGGTTTGCCACCGCACTGGCGGGCTTGCCCGCGGGCGGCATTGATCCGTTCCAGGAGCTTCTGCCCTTCCGCCTGCCAATCGCCCATGCCGCCGCGCAGCAATGGCCGGGCGAGGACGATGCGCCAGTCGCGGTCCTGGCGGCTGACGCCGACGTCGACGAATTGCGGGTCGAGCACCACGCGGCAGAAGCTTTCCTCCAGCGCCTTCATCGCCGCGCCGGCATCGCGCGGCCCGGAAAGGCTGATCGACTGCACGTTGACCATCGGGTAGGCGGCCTGTGCCATCGCCTGCTGCAGGTCGCCGGCGGCATTCACCGGCAAGGCCAGGCGCGGGTCGGCGGCCAGCGGCGGCAGTTCACCGCTGGCCTGCCCGCCGCAGGACTGCACCTGGCCACGGTAGGCGTTGATCGCCTCGACCAGTTGCGCCTCGTCGGCGGCACTGGCGGCCGCTGCGAGCGCCAGCCCGAGCGTCAGTACGGCCAAACGCGGGATGCTTGGGATTGCCATGGAAATCTCCTCGATCTGATGGCGCCTATGATGCGCGATTCCGCGGCGCGCCGCCGCATTCGACCGGAACCCGGCGCCGGCGTTGCAGGCTCAGGCCGGCGCTTCGGCGAACGCCTCCACCAACCGCTCGATCACCGCGCGGACCCGCGCGGTGTGGCGCAGGTCCTTGTGGGTAACCATCCACACCTCGTATGGCCGGCGTCGCTCGCGCTGCGGCCAGACCCGCACCAGTCCGTCGCGCTCGCCCATGTACAGCGGCAGCTCGCAGAGCCCCAGGCCGCGCGCCAGGGCCTGGCGCACCATCATGTTGGAATTCACCGCGATGACCACCCGGCCGTCGCGGATCGGCTCGCCGCCCAGGGTCAGTTCGCGCTGGCTGTGCCAATAGGGTTCGTACATCACCAGGTCGTGGCCGCGGAAACGCTCGCCGGGCACCGGCACGCCGTTGCGCCGCAGGTAGTCCGCGGAAGCGAACAGGCCCATGGGCCAACTGGCGAGTTTTCTCAGGATCAAATCGGGATTTTCCGGCCGCAGGGTGCGAATCGCGATGTCGGTCTCGCGCTTGGGCAGGTCGACCACGGCCGAAGCGCTGTCGAGCAGCACGCGGATATCCGGGTGTTCAAGGTGCAGGCGGCCCAGGGCGGGTAGCACGAAGTCGACGGCCAGGGAGTCGGTGGTGGACAACCGCACCTCGCCGGACAGTCGGTGGTCCATCCCGCGGGTCCGCCGCAGCAACTCCAGGGCCGAGCGCTCCATCTTCTCGGCCAGTTCGAAGGCCGCCTCGCCGGCCGGGGTCAGCAGGTAGCCGGACGAGGTGCGCAGGAACAGGGTCGAGCCCAGCGCCGCCTCCAGCGACGCCAGCCGCCGGCCCACCGTGGCCTGGTCGACGTGAAGCGCGCGGGCGGCGCCGCGCAGGGTGTGCTCGCGGCAGAGCGCGAGGAAGACGCGGGTGTCGTCCCAATTCATGGCGGTTTTCCTGATGCATTTTCGCATCAGTCTAATGAAAAAGCGCTGCGCGACCACGGCATCCGCGCTGCTTACCATGCGAACCAGGTCCGAACCATTTTCCCAGGAGCATGCAATGAGCAGTACGAACCGATTTCCCGAACGAATGACCGCCATCGAGATCGCCCGGCCCGGCGGCCCCGAGGTACTGGTGGCGACCAGCCGGCCGCTGCCGACGCCCGGCCCGCGCGAGGTCCTGGTCGAAGTCCGCGCCGCCGGCGTCAACGGTCCCGACGTGCTTCAGCGCAAGGGCGTGTACGACCCGCCGCCCGGCGCCTCGGACATTCCCGGCCTGGAGATCGCCGGCACGGTGCGGGCGGTCGGCAGCGAGGTCAGCCGCTTCGCCGTCGGCGAGGCGGTGATGGCGTTGATTCCCGGCGGCAGCTACGCGCAGTTCGCGGTGGCCGACGAGCGCACCACCCTGCACCTGCCCGACGGCCTGGGCATGGAGGAAGCGGCGGCGCTGCCGGAAACCTTCATGACCGTCTGGGTCAACCTGTTCCAGCGCGGTGGCTTCAAGGCCGGCGAGACGCTGCTGGTCCACGGTGGCGCCTCCGGCATCGGCACCACCGCGACCATGCTGGGCAAGGCCTTCGGCGCGGCGAAGATCTTCACCACGATCTCCAGCGAGGCCCAGCGCGAGGCCAGCCTGCGCCTCGGCGCTGACCTGGCGATCGACTACACCGAGCAGGACTTCGTCGAGGAAGTGCTGCGCGGCACCGAAGGTCGCGGGGTCGATGTGATCGTCGATATCGTTGCCGGCGACTATGTGACGCGGAACTACCAGGCGGCGGCGATGAACGGACGGATCGTGCAGATCGGCGTGATCAAGGGCAAGGCCGCCGAAGTCGACCTGTTCCCGATGCTGAGCAAGCGCCTGGTCCATCTTGGCTCGACCCTGCGCTCGCGGAGCCACGACGAGAAAGGCGCGATCATCGCCGAACTGGAGCGCCAGGTCTGGCCGCACGTGCGCGCCGGCACTGTCCGGCCGCAGGTGTTCCGCACCTTCCCCCTGGAACAGGCGCGCCAGGCCCACGAACTGATGGACTCCGGCCAGCACATCGGCAAGATCGTCCTCACGTCAGCTCCCTGAGGCCGCTCAGACCTCGATATCGCCCAGGCGCAGCGCCCGCGCCACCGCCTGGGCGGTGGACGCCGCGCCGAGACGGCGGCGGGCGGCACGCAGGTGATTCTCCACGGTGCGCTCGGAAATCATCAGGATCGCCGCCACCTCCGCCTGCTGCTTGCCCAGGGCGATCCATTGCAGGACTTCCCGCTCGCGCTCGCTGAGCGCTTGCGCATCGCCCGCCGACACAGGGCCGCGCAGGCGCTTCAGGGCGAAGAACAGGATCGGGCAGAAGGCCTGGGCGGCGAGCTTGCAACCGGCATTCAGGTCCAGCCGCTCGCCGGCGAAAGACACCGCGCCCTCCAGACCGTTGCGGCCGAACACCGGCACCTGCATGCCATTGACCTGGCCGAGGTCGCGGACCCCACGGACGATGCGGTAGGTCATGCGCGCGGGATCCTCCGAGGGTTTCTTCGACCAGAAGAACGGCTCGTCCAGTTCGAGGATGTGCCGGGTGACCGGACAGTGCAGAAGATAGGCGTCGCGCTCCTGGGCGCTGCGCCCCTCGGCCCAGTCGCCATGGACGAAGAACAGCTCGTCGATCAGTTCGTCCTCGCCGGGGCGGGGGAACAGGCTGCAGACGATCACCCGGTCGAAGCCCAGGCGTGCGGCGAACTCCACCATCTCGCGGCAGACCGCCTCGGCGGTAGCGGCCTTACGCAGCCGGGCGACGCTGTCGAAGAGAAGGCTGGCGTAGTCGGTCATGGAGCGGACGTTCCTGGCTTTTCCCGCATGATCCCCGGCTTGCCGGCAAAAGCCCATAGGGGAAAACCCTCAGGCGACCGATCGTGGGTTAGGGGATTTCCCCTATTTCGCCGGCCGGCGACCCCGCCTATCGTCTTGGTGCGACCTCCATCACGCAGAAAGGAACGAGCCATGAGCAACGAGCGCGACACCAGCAGAACCCCGACGCCCGACCACGCCGAGCACAACGCGTTCTTTCCCTCGCCCTATTCCCTGAGCCAGTACACCTCGGCGAAGACCGACTTCGACGGCGCCGACTACCCGACCCCGTACAAGGGCGGCAAGAAGGTGCTGATGATCGGTACCGACGAACGCTACATCCTGATGCAGAACGGCAGCATGTTCTCCACCGGCAACCACCCGGTGGAAATGCTCCTGCCAATGTACCACCTGGACAAGGCCGGCTTCGAGTTCGATGTCGCCACGCTCTCCGGCAACCCGGTGAAGCTGGAGATGTGGGCGATGCCCGGCGAGGACGGGGCGGTGAAGAGCATCTACGCGAAGTACCTGCCCAAGCTGAAAGCGCCGCAGAAGCTCGCCGACCTCCTGGAGCAGGCCGTCGCCGACGACTCGCCGTACGCCGCGGTGTTCGTTCCCGGCGGCCACGGCGTGCTGGCGGGCATTCCGCACAGCCGGGAGGTGAAACGGCTGCTCAATGCCTTCCTCGCCAAGGACCGCTACATCATTACCCTTTGCCACGGTCCGGCCTGCCTGCTGGCACCGGCGGTCGAGGAGAAGCCGGAGGACTACCCGTTCAAGGACTACGAGATCTGCGTGTTCCCCGACGCCCTGGACACCGGCGCCAACCTGGAGATCGGCTACATGCCCGGCCCCCTGCCCTGGCTGGTGGGCGAGAACCTGCAGAAGCTCGGGGTGAAGATCCTCAACAAGGGCATCACCGGCCAGGTCCACCGCGACCGCAAGCTGCTCACCGGCGACAGCCCGCTGGCCTCCAACAACCTTGGCAAGCTGGCCGCCAAGACCCTTCTCGAAGCGTTCGCCCGCTGATTCCCCGCCGCGCCCCGTCCGTGCCCCACGGACGGGGACATCTCCCGTTCGTCCCGGCGTCATCGAACTTAAACCGGCCTGGCGCAGCATCGTCCTTCAGGAAGAGGAATGGCGCGTTGCCCGACGCCGTCCGGCGAAAGACGAATCGATGACCGCACAGAAAGAAAACTCTGACAGCACACCGACTAGTCGTCCTCCCTTCCCGCCGTTACGGTTCCGGGCTTGCGCACAAAGCCGAACCCAAGGGGGCCCCTCATGTCACTGCCGCCGTACCTCAAGCCCGGCGACAAGGTCGTGTTGTACGACCAGCACTGCCGCTTCTGCACGCTCTGGAGCGGTTTCCTGGCACGCCGCGCCGACCACCGGCTGAAGCTGCTTGCCGCGCAGTCCGCCGAAGGCCTGGCGATTCTCGATTGGTTCGGGCTGGCACCCGATCATTTCGACACCTGGCTGTTCGTCGACGGCGCCTACGCCTGCGACGACAACGATGCCCTGCTCGAGGTGCTGCGCCTGTTGCCGGGCCCCTGGCGTCACCTGCGCTGGCTGCGCCTGCTGCCAGCCTGGCTGCGCGACGAGTGCCACGAGGCGCTACGGCGCAACCGCTGGCGCTGGTTCGGCCGCCAGCGCCAGCCCCTCCGTCGTCGCTCCTGGCGTCCCCGTCGGGCCTGACGCCTCTCCGCACTGGCCGTGGCGGGTTATGCTGCCTGCGCACCAGCCTGCGGACCCATACCTGCCATGGCCCTTGACCCGAGCCAACGCCGACGACTGCGCCACGCGCTATCCGACGCCTTCGTCGACACTCTCCTGGAGCCCGAGGATATCGCCCGGCGGATAAAGGGCGTCGACCCGGCGTTGCTGGAGCGGTTGTTCTTCGAGGAAGTGGCGCCGGTCTGCCACGGCAACCTGCTCAGCCCCGCTCCGGCGGTATGGACCGCCTTCGACGAGGCCTGGCTGGAAGAGGCCATCGAGCGACGCCTGGCGCGGCAAAGGAGCTGCGCCCTGCGACGCTGGCACGAGCGCTGCCTGGTCGCCTGGCTGCGATGGCGATACGCCGACACCTGGCGCGCGATCGCCGGCGCTCTTTGAGCGAGCGCCTCAGCGAAATACCGAATGGATGAGCTTGCCGGCCTTCTTCGTGTCGACCGCCTGCTGGCGTACCGGCGGCAGCGGCTCGCGCTTGTCCTTGTCTGCCTCGTTCATCTGCGCCACCCAGGCGTCCACCCGATCGCGGCTGACGGCGCCGTAGTTGAGACGGCAGCTGTCGACGAGGGTCTTGCCCTTCTTCTCCTTGTAGCTGCACTGCACGCGGAAGTCGCCGATGTAGTTGGTGGCGAAGCTCTCGGCACGGAACGGCGCGGAGAACGGCTTGGAGGTATAGGTCTCGTAGTAGTAGTCGGTCTTGGTCAGCGGCGTAGAACGACAGTTGGACTCCACGTTTACCGCCGTGTGGGTGACGCTGCGCTTCCTTTTCCGGACCGTCTTCTCCAGCGCCTCGCCGTTGGCCTCGCAGCGCTCCTCGTACGCACCGGTCTCGCGGGTGACGGTATAGGACAGGTACCTCACCTCGAACTCGTAAAGCTCGTAGTAGCGCGGCGTCAGTGCGAGGCTGAACAGCTCGGAGTACGACGAGGTGGTGACGTGGGCCGCATGGGTCTTGGAGGCGGGATCGCGGAAACGCAGGGTCAGGCGGGTGGACGGGTCGTTGCTGCCGGTGTTCTCGAAGCCGACCACGCCGGTGACGAAGCTGGGCGGATCGCCGGCGCGCATGGAGAACCAGGACGACACCGAGCCCTGGTTCGCCGGGTTGATGTTGCAGCCCGCCAGCGCTGCCATGCAGGCGAGCACGGCAGGTAGCTTTCCTTTTCTGGGCGTCATTGAAATCCCTTTGCTCGCGACAGGAGGAAAATATCGTTAGGAAACAACGTTGAGAGGCCGGCAAGGATACCCGACTGGCGCACGGGTCGCATCATTATGACATCACACAGCCCGCCGGCGTTGCCGCGACCGTTCGTCGAACCTGTGAATTCCGGTAGTTTCCCTTGCCGTCGCTGGCGTCCCAGGATCGGGATTTCCTGTGTTCGCCGGGAGGGTCCTGGCGTGTCCACGACCAGCCTCTGCCCCTCCGCCACGCGGGAACACGGTCCCGGCGCGAAACGCGTCCTGCCTCTGCTGTTCCTCACCTGCCTGCTGGATGCCGCTGGCGTCGGCCTGATCGTGCCCCTGCTGCCGACGCTGATCGGCAGCGTGGCGCCGCTGGCGATCCGCGACGCGGCCACCTGGGGCGCCGCCCTGGTGATGACCTTCGCGCTGCTGCAATTGTTCTTTTCGCCGGTCCTCGGCAGCCTCAGCGACCGCTTCGGACGCCGCCCCGTCCTGGTCCTGGCGATGCTCGGCTTCGCCCTCAGCTATCTGCTGCTGGCGCTGGCCGACAACCTCTGGATGCTGTTCCTCGGTCGCGCGCTGGCCGGGCTCACCGGCGCCAGCGTGGCCACCGCGATGGCCTGCGCGGCTGACCTCGGCACGCACGGGCAGCGCACCCGGCACTTCGGCTGGCTGTACGCCGGCCTCGCCCTGGGCATGATCCTCGGCCCCGCCCTCGGTGGGCTGCTGGCGGTGCACGGCACGACGCTGCCGCTGTTGCTGGCCGCCGGCCTGTGCCTGCTCAACGCCCTGCTCGCCGGCCTGTTCCTCGAGGAAACCCTGCCCCCGACGCGACGCCGCCGCCTGGATCCGAGGCGGATGAATGCCTTGCGCTCGATCAGCGGCCTGGCTCGGCAACCGGGGGTCGGACGCCTGCTGGCGGTGCTTGCCCTGGTATTCCTCGGCTTGCAGGCGGTGATGGTGGTCTGGCCGTTCTTCGTGATCGAGAAGTTTCACTGGAGCAGCGCCTGGATCGGCTACTCGCTGGCCCTCTACGGCGTGCTCGCGGTGCTCGCCCAGACCCTCGGCGTGAACCTCTGCAAGCGGCGCCTGGACGACGCCCGCCTGCTGCGCCTGGGCCTCGCCCTGCAAGGCTGCGGCCTGCTGCTGTTCGCCCTGGTCGACTCGTCATTCTGGCTGGTCTGCGCGCTGCTGCCCTTCGCGCTCGGCAGCCTCGCCACCCCGGCCATGCAGGGGCTGCTCTCGGCCCGCGTGCCGGTCGACCGCCAGGGCGAGTTGCAGGGCGTGCTGAGCAGCCTGATGAGCCTCGCCGCGATCATCGGTCCGCCGCTGATGAGCGGCCTGTTCCACTGGGGCAGCGGTCCGCTCGCGCCGCTGCCCCTGGCCGGCGCGCCATTCCTCGCCGGCGCCCTTCTCGTTCTGGCCGGGCTGGTCCTGGCCTGGCAACTTCGACCTACGGGAGAAGAACGATCATGGACCGGATAGACATGGGCGTGCTGGTGGTACTGTTCAATCCTGGCGACGACGACCTGGAACACCTTGGCGAACTGGCGGCGGCGTTTCCGCAACTGCGCTTCCTTGCCGTCGACAACTCACCGCACAGCGATCCGCAGCGCAATGCCCGGCTGCGCGGGCAAGGCATCGCCGTGCTGCACCACGGCAACCGGCAGGGCATCGCCGGCGCCTTCAACCAGGGGCTCGACGCGCTGTTCCGGCGTGGCGTGCAGGGTGTGCTGCTGCTCGACCAGGACTCCCGTCCCGGCGGCGCCTTCCTCGCCGCCCAGTGGCGCAACCTGCAGGCGCGCAACGGTCAGGCCTGCCTGCTCGGCCCACGGATCTTCGACCGGGGTGACCGGCGCTTCCTGCCGGCCATCCATCTCGACGGACTGACGCTCAGGCAATTGTCTCTGGACGGCCTGACGACCCCGCAGCGCACCTCGTTCCTGATCTCCTCCGGCTGCCTGCTGACCCGCGAGGCCTACCAGCGCCTCGGCCACTTCGACGAGGAACTGTTCATCGACCACGTGGACACCGAATACAGCCTGCGCGCCCAGGCGCTGGACGTGCCCCTGTACGTCGACCCGCGGCTGGTCCTCGAGCACCGCATCGGCACGCGCAAGACCCGCCGCCTCGGCGGTCTCAGCCTCAGCGCGATGAACCACGCCCCGCTGCGCCGCTACTACCTGGCGCGCAACGGCCTGCTGGTCCTGCGCCGCTACGCCCGGTCCTCGCCGCTGGCCCTGCTGGCGAACCTGCCGACCCTGACCCAGGGCCTCGCGGTGCTCCTGCTCGAACGCGACAAGCTGCTCAAGCTGCGCTGCCTGGGCTGGGGCCTGTGGGACGGCCTGCGGGGACGCGGCGGCGCGCTGGAGACCAACCGCCCGCGCCTGCTGAAGCGCCTCGCCGGCCCGGCCGTGGCGTCCGTAGCTTCCGGCAAGGCCAAGGCCTAGTCGGCGAAACGCATTCCCGCATAGGGCGCTTGCCGGCACGCCGCGAGCCGGCTGAGCAGGTCGCCGACGTGGGCCTCCAGGCGATGGCCGTCCGGGTCGAGGAAGTAGAACGAATCGCCCTCGCTGCGGTTCTGCTTCCATTCGCGCACGCCATGCGCGCGCAGCTGCGCGGCGAAGCGGGCGAAATCCGCGGCGGCGATGCCGAAGGCGTAGTGCGTGTAGTCCGCGGCCGGCCCACCGTACTGCGGCTCCCGGGACAGGCACAGCCACAGCGAACCCAGTTCGAGATAGGCGCCCTGGTCCCAGCGCGCTTCCAGGCGAAAGCCGAGAAGATCGCGGTAGAAGGCGATGCTGGCCGGCAGGTCGGCGACCGCCAGGGTCAGGTGATTGAGACCGGTGAGCATGGGGGGCTCCTTGCAAGGTTTGGCGGGAGGACGATTCAGGCACGCCCCAGCCAGTCGCCGCGGATCATTTCCATCAGTTGGCGCAAGCCGGGTTGCGGCTGGCGTCGGCTCGGATAATAGAGGCAGAACGGCGCGCCCATCGAGGTCCAGTCGGGCAATACCAGTTGCAGCCGGCCGCTACGCAGCTCCTCGGCGATTCCCACTTCCAGGCAGTAGGCCAGGCCAATGCCGTCCAGGGCCGCGGCGACCGCCGTATTGCTTTCGTTGACGCTGAAAGGGCCGGGCACGTCGACCTCGACCATCCGCTCGCCGTCGCCCAGTTCCCATTTGTAGAACGAGTTGTCGCCCAGGCGCATGCGGATGCAGGCGTGCCGCAACAGGTCGTCCGGCCGCTGGGGCACGCCGTGGCGCGCCAGGTAATCGGGCGACGCGGCTACCACCCAGCGCAGCTCCCCGGTCAATGGCACCGCGACCATGTCCTGGGGCACCGTGCCGCCGTAACGGATGCCGGCGTCGTAGCCGTCGGCGACGATGTCGACCATGCGGTCCTCCACCGAAAGTTCCAGTTGCAGGTCCGGATACGCCTCGGTGAAGCGCCTGAGGACCGGCCCCAGCAGCAGCCGCGAGGCATCGCGCGGCACGTTCAGGCGCAGCCGGCCCACCGGCGAGGTGCGATAGGCATCGAGCTCGCCGAGCGCCTCGCCGATCACCTGGAAACCATCCTCCAGCTTGGCCGCCAGCGCGCTGCCGGCATCGGTCGGCACCACCGAACGGCTGGTACGGTTGAGCAGCTTCACCCCGAGCCGCGCCTCGAGGTTGCGCATGCTGTGGCTCAGCGCCGAGGTACTGACACCCAGCTCCTGGGCTGAGTGACGGAAGCTGCGGCGCCGGACGATGGTCATGAAGACGTTCAGGTCGGCGAGTTCGGAACGGGTGAAAGCCGGCATTCCAGGGCTCCTGGCAGTTCTCGGAGGTCAATGCAGCATTGAGCCACATTCAATCTCGGGTGATCTAGAGTAATCGCTCCGTGCCGCCGAGCGCATTGCCGGCAAGCGTTTTCCCGATCTGCAGGAGTATTTCCATGAGCGTTGAAAGCATTCGCATCGAGGGTATCGACACGCCGGTCTCGCGCATCGGCCTCGGCACCTGGGCCATCGGCGGCTGGATGTGGGGCGGCGCTGACGACGCGACGTCGGTGGAAACCATCCGGCGTGCGGTGGAATCCGGGATCAACCTGATCGACACCGCGCCGGTCTATGGCTTCGGCCATTCCGAAGAGGTCGTCGGCAAGGCCTTGCAGGGCCTGCGCGACAAGGCGGTGATCGCCACCAAGGCGGCGCTGGAGTGGAGCGACGCGGGCATCCACCGCAACGCCTCCGCCGCACGCATCCGCCGGGAGGTCGAGGACTCGCTGCGGCGGCTGAAAACCGATCGTATCGACCTGTACCAGATTCACTGGCCGGACCCGCTGGTGGCGCACGAGGAAACCGCCGGCGAACTGGAGCGCCTGCGCCGCGACGGCAAGATCCTCGCCATCGGCGTGAGCAACTATTCGCCGGAACAGATGGACGGGTTCCGCCAGTTCGCTCCGCTGGCCAGCGTGCAGCCACCCTACAACCTGTTCGAGCGCGCCATCGACGCCGACGTGCTGCCCTACGCCGAGCGTAACGGCATCGTCGTGCTGGCCTACGGAGCGCTGTGCCGCGGCCTGCTTTCCGGACGGATGAACGCCGAGACCCGCTTCGATGGCGACGACCTGCGCAAGTCCGACCCGAAGTTCCAGCAGCCCCGCTTCGCCCAGTACCTGGCAGCGGTCGCGCAACTGGAGGAACTGGCTCGCGAGCGCTATGGCAAGTCGGTGCTGGCCCTGGCCATCCGCTGGATTCTCGATCGCGGCCCTACGGTGGCGCTGTGGGGGGCGCGCAAGCCGGAGCAGTTGAACGGCATCGCCGACGCCTTCGGCTGGCGCCTGGACGACGAGGCCATGGCCCGCATCGAGCGGATCCTCGCCGAGACCATCCAGGATCCGGTCGGTCCCGAGTTCATGGCGCCGCCCAGCCGCAACGCCTGATCGGACGGCCGGGGCGGCACGCCCCTGGCCGCTGGCCTGACGGAGCGGCGGAAGGCAAAATGGCGGTTTTTCTCAAGGACTGCCGGATCAGTTATGGAAAACGTCTACAAGACCCCGGAAGCGCCCCTGGTGGAAACCCGCGGCGCGAAGCGGGCGCATTTCTTCGTCACCTCGCTGGGCAAGATGAGCGTGCTCTTCCTCCTCACCCTGGGGCTGTACGGCGTGTACTGGATGTACAAGCACTGGAAGGCCCAGCAACCGCAGATGGAGCGGCGGATCAGCCCGGTATGGCGGGCGATCTTCGGCATCTTCTTTTTCCACGCCCTCGCCCGGCGGATCCACCAGGCCCTGCCGGAAGAGCGCCAGGCACTATGGAGCCCGAGCGAGGATGCGACCTGGGCGGTGCTGCTGACGGTCGCGGCGAACCTGATCAGCCACCTCACCGACGTGGTCCCCGCGCTGGAGCCCTACTCGCTGCCCTCGCTCCTGCTGCTGCTCACGCCGCTGATCCCGATGCGCAACATCCAGCGCCAGGCCAACCTCGCCAGCGGCGACCCGCAGGGCACGGGCAACGCCGGCTATTCGGGCTACAACCTGCTGTTCATCGTGCTCGGCGCGCTCTACTGGCTGCTGATCCTGATCGGTTCCGCGGTGATCCTCTTCGGCTCGTCCCAGGGCTGAGCCGCCTCAGCCGGGAAACGCCCGGCGCAACAGTTCGGGCAGCACCTCGCCGGCCGGACCGACGAGACAGTGCTCGCGCGGATGGCGGGTGCGCACCGGTTGCGGGTTCACATGCACGACGCTGGCACCGTGCTCCAGCGCCAGTCCGGGTATCCGCGCCGCCGGCTGCACCACGCCGGAAGTGCCGACGCTGAGCAACAGGTCGCACTCGCAGGCCGCGGCGAAAGCCTCGCGCAGCGCCGCCTCGGGCAGCGCCTCGCCGAACCAGACCACGCCCGGCCGGACCTGTCCGCCGCAGGCCGGACAACGCGGCGGCTCGATCCGTCGTCCCTCTTCCGGCTCGACCGAATCGGGCAAGGCGTCCCGGTAGGCTGCCGCGCAGGTCGCGCAACGCGGCGCGTGCAGGCTGCCATGCAGGTGAAGGACGTCGCGGCTGCCGGCGCGTTCATGCAGGTCGTCGACGTTCTGGGTGACCAACCGGGTGTCGGCGATCCGCCCGCTCAACGCGGCAATCGCCCGGTGCGCGGGATTCGGCTGGACACCCAGCACCTTCAGGCGGCGCCACTCGTACCAGCCCCAGACCAGCGCGGGATCGTCGGCGAAGGCCGCGGGCGTGGCCAGGGCCGCCGGATCGTAGCGCGCCCAGAGACCGCCAAGGGCATCGCGGAAGGTGGGAATCCCGCTTTCCGCCGACACCCCGGCGCCCGTGAAGATCACCAGGCGGCGGGCGCCGGCGAGCAGTTCGACGACAGCGCGCATCTCGCTCCTCCGCTTACAGCGCGGACAACGCGCGGTATTCGTCCTGGGCATGCTGGTCGGTCATGCCGCTGACGAAATCCTGGAGCATGCGGCAGCGGTGGTAGAACTCCCACTGCCGCTGCAACGGGTCCTCCGCCACACCTTTCATGGCCTCCAGGTAAGCCTTGATCTGCTGGCTCGGCAGGCGCCGAACCAGCAGTTGCGGATGCGGCGCGGCGGCCTGGCGACCTTCGGCGAGGGCCTGGAACTCCTCGGCCGGCAGGCGCAGCAGCGGCGCGTAGAAATCCAGCAGGCCCTGGATGATGCGGTAGCCCTGCAATTCCAGGGTTTCCACCTCCGGATGGCAGAACACCCATTCCATGGCCACGTCCTTGAACGTCTGGACGATGGCGTGCGGCAGGCTGCCGTCCTCCATCAGCGCGCGGCCGAGGGTGCCGGCATGAACCGCTTCGAGGTTGTCGATGAACTGCTGGGCGGCGTGCTGGACCAGCGGGTGGATCATTTTCACCCGCAGGCGGATGAAGAATTCGCTGACCTTGTTGATCGGCTCCCGCTCGGCCTTTTCCAGCGAGTAGTCGACCATCCGCTGGAAGCTCATGTTGTCCGCGTCGCCGGGAATCGGCGCGTCCGGCGAATGGTGGACGGCAAACTTCTTCACCAGCAGATCCGCCAATTGACGGATGTCGAGGATGCCTTTTTCCACCGAGTCTTCGATATCGGCCAGGCAATAGGAGATATCGTCGGCCGCTTCCATGATGTAGGCCACAGGGTGGCGAGTGCCCGGGCGCATGCCGAGGACTCGGCGCAGTTCGTCGACGAAGGCTTCCTCGGAAAGATAGAAGCCCGGCTTCTTGTTCAGGTAGTGGTTCGCCGCCGCCTTGTCCGGCTTCGGCTCGTAGGCCGGGCGCACGTACTTGAGCAGGCCGGCGGTCTGCGTGTAGGTGAGGTTCAGGCGCAGCAGCTTCACCACCAGGCGGATGGCCTGGGCGTTGCCTTCGAAGTGCTTGAGGTCGGTGAGCATGCGCTGCTGCAACAGGCCGTCGCCCTGGCCCGGCGGTATGCGGCGCTCGAACAGGGCGTCGAGGTTGCGTTCGAACCAGTCGTTGATGGCGTACTCGCCGAAATGACCGAACGGCGGATTGCCGACGTCGTGCATCAGGCAGGCCATTTCCACCAGGCTTTCCAGCGCGCCTTCCAGCCCGTCCAGGCCGACCTCCGCGGCACGCGGGCCCAGTTGGCGGAACAGCGTGCGGACGATGAAACGCCCGGTCTGCTGCACTTCCAGGGAATGGGTCAGGCGGCTGCGCACCGCCGCGTTGCGCTCCAGCGGGAAGACCTGGGTCTTCTGCTGCAAGCGACGCACGGCGGCGGAATTGACGATGCGCCCGCGGTCGCTTTCCAACTGGTAGACGATGTCTTGCAGATCGGTATTCCCGGCATGTCCGTAGGTTTCCCTGTCATGCGGACGCTGGCGGGATATCCGCTCCTTGAAATCCACGGCCCCTGGCATCTGGCGCTGTTCTCCACTCGGTCGGCTGCGAACCCCGAGCCTAGCGCGTGGCGGCGGTTTAACCAAGGTCGCGACAATCCGTCCCACTACCGTTCGCGATCCGCCCTCTTCCCCGGGCGGCGGCAACTGGCAGAATACCCCGCTCGGCACCAGCGACCCCCGCCGCAGAACGGGGGCGCCGCCGATCATGCGTGCGCCCAGAGAAACAGGAACGTTCAGGGAGGTTCCGCATGAGCATCACATCCACCGACATCTGCCAGGCCGCCGATGCCCTCAAGGGGTTCGTCGGTTTCAACCGCAAGACCGGCCGCTACATCGTGCGTTTCAGCGAAGACTCCTTCGGCATGGACGTAGCCGACGACAGCATCACGCCCACCAGCGAGTTCGTCTGGAGTTCGGTACGCGACGACGTCATGCGCCTGGGCCGCGAGCAGTTGCAGATCCTGCTGGAACAGAACATCAACGAACGACTGAACATCGGCGAGCCGCTACTGGTCTATCTGCGCCGCCAGGACCTGCCGGAAATCACCGCACAACGCCAGTTGCGCTGAGCGCCGTCGATCGCCGCCCGCGCCGGGCGCTGCGCCACGCATTATGCTGGAAGCGTCCGCCGCCGTCCGGCGCCGCGGACGCCATCGGCCATCCGGCGCGCCACGCAGGTGCTGCGTGGGGAGGTGAACGCCATGAGCAAGGGACTGAACGCGAAGAAGGAAACTCGTAGGAAACCGCTGAAAACCGCCCAGGAGAAACGCCTGGCGAAACGAGCGAAAAAACACGCTCCGACGGCGCCGCTCGGCACCCCACCGCGGAGCTGAGCCAGGCCGGAGCAGAGCCGCAGGCGCAACCGCTCAATCGTCCGCGGCGGGGTCCAGGTCGGGGAACAGCACCTCGGTGAAGCCGAACTTGCTGAAGTCGGTGATTCGCGAGGGATACAGGCGGCCGATCAGGTGGTCGCACTCGTGCTGCACCACCCGCGCATGGAACCCTTCGACGCTGCGGTCGATCGGCTGTCCCTGCGGGTCCAGGCCCTGGTAGCGGATGCGCCGATGGCGCGATACCGCGCCGCGTAACCCCGGCACCGACAGGCAGCCCTCCCAGCCCTCTTCCATCTCGTCGTCCAGCAGGGTGATCCGCGGGTTCAGCAGGATGGTCGGCGGCACGGCCGGGGCGTCCGGATAGCGCTCGCTGCGCTCGAAACCGAAGATCACCAGCTGCAGGTCGACGCCGATCTGCGGCGCGGCCAGCCCTACCCCGCCGACGTGATGCATGGTTTCGAACATGTCGTCGATCAGCCGTTGCAGCTCCTCGCTGCCGAACAGTTCGGACGGCACCGGCTGCGCGATACGCAACAGGCGCTCGTCACCCATCTTGAGGATTTCCCGGATCATGCCGCCCCCTGATAAAGGTCAGTAACGCCCTACATGCTCAGCCAGAAAACCAGACAGGACAAGACGCAAAGCGCTTCCATCTCCGGCAATTGCGCCATTGATTTGACACCGAACGGCTTTCTTTCCCGGCACATCCGGTAATATTCGCCGCACACCGACTACACTGGCCAGTCGTGCCACCCCGCTACGTTTTCCTGGAGGAAACCTTTTTGCCTTCGTTGCCCACCTTGCAGCCCCTCGACCTCTACAGGCGCACCCTGGCCTGCCTGGTCCTGGCGGTTTCCTGCCTGGGCGGCGGAGGCCTGTGGGCGGACGACGCACGGACGTCGGTCGAGCAACGCAGCAATGCGGTCAGCCAGGTTCTGCTGGGCATATTCAGCTACGTGCGCTGGCCGAAGGAGCCGGCGGTCCTGCAACTCTGCGTGGTCGGACCGACCGAGTACGCCGACGGCCTGCTCCGCGGCATGGTGCCGGCCAATGGCAGGCGCGTGCATGCGGAACGCCGCGCGGTGGACAACCCGGACCTCGGCACGCTCTGCAACGTGATCTACCTCGGAGTGGTCGACGAGCGCGAGCGCCAGCAGGTGTTCCGCAGCCTGGCCGGGCATCCGGTCCTGTCCATCAGCGAGCGTGGCACCGAATGCAGCGTCGGCAGCATGTTCTGCCTCAACGTCGGCGGTCCGCGCATCACCTTCGAGGCCAATCTCGACTCCATCGCCCGCAGCGGCGTACGCGTGCACCCGAGCGTATTGAAACTGGCAAGGCGGCAGGCCACTCCGTGATGAACCGTCGTCGTCGCTATACGGGTTCCAATCCATCGCTGCGCCGGGTGCTCTATCGCGCGCACCTGGGCGTGGCGCTGGTCGCGGTATTCACCGCCGGGCTGGCGGTGACCCTGGTCGGCCTGCTGACCCTGCGCGCCTATGCCGACCCCAACCAGCAACTGATCGCCCGTTCCATCAGCTATACCGTCGAAGCCGCAGTGGTCTTCGGCGATGCCCAGGCCGCCGAGGAGTCCCTGGCGCTGATCGCCTCCAGCGAAGAGGTCTCCAGCGCCATCGTCTACGACCGCCAGGGACAGACCCTGGCCAGTTGGCATCGGGAAAGCACCGGGCCGCTGCACCTGCTGGAACAGCAACTGGCGCACTGGCTGCTCAGCGCGCCGACCGAACAACCGATCCTGCACGACGGCCAGAAGATCGGTTCGGTGGAGGTGAAGGGCTCCGGCGGCAGCCTGCTGCGCTTCCTGCTCACCGGTTTCGCCGGCATGGTCCTGTGCCTGCTGCTTACCGCCCTGGGCGCCTTCTACCTGTCGCGGCGGCTGGTACGCGGTATCGTCGGCCCGCTCGACCAACTGGCGAAGGTCGCGCATACCGTGCGCCGCGAACGGGATTTCGAGAAGCGCGTACCGGAAGCCGGCATCGCCGAGCTGAGCCAACTGGGCGAGGACTTCAACGCCCTGCTCGACGAACTCGAATCCTGGCAGGCGCGCCTGCAGGACGAGAACGCCTCGCTGGCGCACCAGGCCCACCACGACAGCCTGACCAGCCTGCCCAACCGCGCCTTCTTCGAAGGCCGCCTGAGCCGGGCGCTGCGCGATGCCAACGAGCATCGCGAGCAATTGGCGGTGCTGTTCATCGACAGCGACCGCTTCAAAGAGATCAACGACCGCCTCGGCCATGCCGCCGGCGACACCGTGCTGGTCAACATCGCCATGCGCATCCGTGGGCAGTTGCGCGAAAGCGACCTGGTGGCGCGCCTGGGCGGCGACGAATTCGCCGTCCTGCTCGCACCGCTGGCGTCCGGCGCCGACGCCCTGCGCATCGCCGACAACATCATCGCCAGCATGCAGGCGCCGATCCGGCTCAGCGACGGCAGCACGGTGAGTACCTCACTGACCATCGGCATCGCCCTCTATCCCGAGCATGCGGATACCCCGGCGGCGCTGCTCCACGACGCCGACATGGCGATGTACATCGCCAAGCGCCAGGCCCGCGGCAGCCGGCGCCTGGCGGAACTCAACGACCCCCGCATCCTTCAGGAAGAAAAGGAGATAGACAGTGCTACCCCAGAGGCTCCACCCAAGTAGATTGCTCGCCCTCGCCCTGTTCAGCCTTGTGCTGGGCCTCGCCGGTTGCCAGACCAAGCCGCCGCAGACCGGCCTGAGCGCCGAGCAGATCGCCGTGCTCCAGGAGCAGGGCTTCGAACTCCGCGACGAAGGCTGGGAGTTCGGCATGTCGAGCAAGGTGCTGTTCGGCAACAATCTCGACCGTCTCAATCCCGACAGCCGCAACACCCTGACGAAGATCGCCCACGCCTTGCTCGCGGTAGACATCGACAAGGTCCGCCTGGAAGGCCACACCGACAACTACGGCGACGAAGGCTACAACCAGAAGCTCTCCGAACGGCGCGCCGAATCGGTGGCCGCGGTGTTCCGCGAAGCCGGCATGCCGGCGGCCAACATCGAGGTCCGCGGCCTGGGCATGAGCAAGCCGGTGGCCGATAACAAGACCCGCGCCGGCCGCAGCGAGAACCGCCGCGTCGCCATCATCGTTCCCGCCGAGTAATCCTGCGCTCGCGGGCTGCGTACGGCCCACCCGTACCTGGCCCGTCCATCGCCCGGCCCCGCCGCCACCCCGCTTCCGGCCTATGTTGAAGGAAGAAGCCAGCAGACCGGCGTACCGGCCGCCGCTGCCGCGGATGCTAGACTGAATGCTGCGCAAGAAACCGACAATCCCGGCCGACCTGCCGTTTGCGGGTGCTCCGGGATTCACCGACAGGGGGTATCGACCTTAGCCTGTTCGCCCAAGGAACAGGCCGTCAGACGATGGGAGGCATGCCATGAACCGGCATTACTACATCAGCGACAACCTCGACGAGCTGGAACGGCTCGAAGCCGAACTGGAAGCCAGCGGCATAGCCACCGAGCAGATCCACGTCCTCAGCGAAAAGGACGCGGAGACCGGCCAGCGCCATCTGCACGAAGTCTCTCCGCTCATGAAGAAGGATGTGGTCCGCTCCGGCCGTGTCGGCCTGCTGGTCGGCCTCGTCCTGGCCATCGTCGCCGTGGCCTTCGCCTATGCCAGCGGCTGGACGGAAACCGCCGCCGGCTGGATTCCGGTGATCTTCCTCGGCGCCGTGCTCTGCGCGTTCTGCCTGTGGGAAGGCAGCTTCTTCGGCCTGCAGCGCACCAACCGCGCCTTCCGACCCTTCGAAGAACGCCTGCACCAGGGGCAGCACCTGTTCTTCGTCGATGTGAAGAACGCCCAGGAGCCGATCCTGGTCAACGTGGTCAGCCACCACCCGCGCCTGCAGGACGCCGGCACCGGCCCCGCGGTCTCTCCGCTGCTGCTGGGCTGGCAGCAACGCTGGCGGCAGTTCCGGCGGATGGTCTGAGCGGCGGGGCCTGCGCACCGCGCAGGTCCTGCGGCGTCCCTCCGGCTGCTAGAATATCCGGCTACCCGCCCGCCATCCCGGCCGGCGCGGCCCGTCAGGAAACTCCATGAAACTCGATAAAGCGGCAGCCATCGCACAGCTCAACCAGGCCTTGGGCATGTCCGTGCTGGATGCCGGCAACACCCTGCTCGCCCGCTTCAACAAGAGCAAGAACGTCTGGTGGTTCGATATTCCGCTCAGCCAACTGAAGGCCGGCAAGTTCCTCAACCTGCTGCTGGCGAACCCGGCCGGCGATGCAGTGGAGCACCTGAAGGTGCCCACCGGTTTCCTTCGCCAGCAGCAGGACAGTCTGGAACTGCGCGACAAGAACGCCCGCCGGCCGACCCTCAGCCTGGAGCTGAGCGCGGACCCCGGCAAGCGCCTGCGCGACGTCCGCCCCGGCGGCGCTGGCCTGGACTTCGCCCCGTTCCTCCAGCCCTGAGCGGAAACCTCAGCGCGGCAGTTCGATGCGTTCCGGGTGGATCAGGATCAGGCCTTTCTTGTAGAGGCCGCCGATGGCCTTCTTGAAGGTCCCCTTGCTGACCCCGAAGAGCCGGTGGATATCTTCCGGCGAACTCTTGTCGCTGAGCGGCAGGCTGCCGCCGGCCTCCAGCAGCCGGGCGAGAATCTGCTGGCTCAGCTCGACGGCGGCCTCGGCGCCGACCGGCTGCAGGCTAAGGGCGATCTTGCCGTCCGCGCGCAATTCCTTGATGTAGCCCTGTTCGCGCATGCC
>NZ_KV800287.1:32360-187823 GCF_001810205.1 Pseudomonas sp. HMSC076A11
CTGCGGAGGAACTTGAACGCCTCGTTCTTGTGGATCAGGCCCCAGTGCTTGCCCTCGATGATCGCCTTGAAGCCCATCTCGGTACGCTCCACCACCAGCAGGTCGACCGCCTGGCCGACGCTGTAGCGCGGCGGCAGGTTGTCCAGCTGGCGGTCCAGGCGTGCGGTGGCGGTGATGCGGTTGGTGCGCTTGTCCAGGTAGACGTAGACCACGCAGTAGTCGCCGACCTGCAACGGACGCTTCTCTTCCGAATGCGGCAGCAGCAGGTCCTTGGGCAGGCCCCAGTCGAGGAACAGGCCGATCCGGTTGATCTCCACGACCTTCAGGCTGGCGAAACCGCCGACCTGGACCTTGGGCGTCTGGGTGGTGGCGATCAGGCGGTCGTCGCTGTCCAGGTAGATGAACACGTTGAGCCAGTCGCCCACTTCGCTGGGCTGGTCCTTCGGCACATAGCGCTTGGGCAGGAGGATCTCGCCGTGCTGGGTACCGTCGAGATAGAGCCCGAACTCCGTGTGCTTGACCACCTGCAGTGAATTGAAACGCCCGATGACCGCCATGTTGTCTCCCCCTGTCGAAGGGGCGGCATTCTACCGGGCGCCACGCATGCGGGCGGAAGTTTTTGCCGGTACGCCGACGCCGCTCATCGCCTTGCCGGCCATTCGCGCCGAAACATCCTGAACCACGCGGACATTTCCCAAATGCCGACTGTCTACTGGCAGTAAGCACAACGATGTTTCAAAATCGTGAACCCTAAAGACTTTTTTGGAACATCCTTATCAAGGATTCTCGCTGCCGCTCATCAGGAGTTCCTGTGCGTCCACTCAGCCGTTGGCTCTCATCTTGCGGCTCGCTTCTGGCGCTGGCCGCGCTGTTCCTGGTCGTTCCCCTCGCCGGCCGCTACTGGCTCGGCTGGTCGACGCCGTTCGGCTATCTCTCGGACCTGGCCCTCGGCAGCCTGCTGGTGCTGCTCCTGCATCGACGCTCCCTGTGGTTCGCGCTCCCGGTCATGCTGCTCTGGTGCCTGTTCCTGATCGGCAATGCCGAACTGGTCGGCGCGGTCGGGCGCATGCCGGAACCTTCCGACCTCAAGTACCTGCTGGATCCGCAGTTCGTCAGCAGCTCCACCCAGGGCGGCGGCCTCGCCCACCTGCCACTGGCGCTCGGCCTCGGTGGCGCGACATTGCTTTGCGTGCTGCTCTGGCGTCGCCGCGGTCCGCGCCTGCCGCGCTATGCCTACGCGCTGCCGGCGGCGTTCCTGGCGGCGCATGTCGGCCTGCAATACCTGCGTCCGAGCGACGCCGACCAATGGCAGCAGTACAACCTGCCGCACAAGCTGCTGGCCAGCGCGCTCAGCAGTGGCCAACTGGCGGTCGAAGACTGGCTCGCCGACGACCGTCCGGACACCCCGCCGGACGTCGCCGGGCTCAACCAGCTCGACCTTTCCGGAACGCCGCTGCTGGCCGGCGGAGGGCGCGCGCGCAACGTCCTGATCGTGGCCATGGAGGGAATCCCCGGCGCGTATATCGCCGCCAACCGCGCCGCCATCAACAGCAGCTACCACGAAGCGCCGATGCCCAGACTGAGTGGCTGGGCCGAACGGGCGATGACCACCCCGGACTACGTGCTGCACAGCCACCAGACCATCCGCGGCCTCTACGCCATGCTCTGCGGCGACTACAGCAAGCTCGACTCGGGCACGCCGAAGGGCGTCGAGCTGCTCAACAACCCGGCCCGGGCCAGGGAGTGCTTGCCCGCCCAGCTGCGCCAGCACGGTTTCAGCACGCACTTCCTGCAGGGTGCCGGCCTGCGCTTCATGGCCAAGGACAAGGTCATGCCGCAGATGGGCTTCGACAAGACCCTCGGGCGCGACTGGTTCCGCAACACGTCCTACCTGGAGTTTCCCTGGGGCATGGACGACAAGGCCTTCTTCGAGGGCGCCGCGACCTACGTGAAGCAGCTGCGCCAGCAGAAGAAACCCTGGATGCTGACCCTGCTCACCGTCGGCACCCACCAGCCCTACTCGGCGCCTGCCGACTACCTGGCCCGCTACCCGAGCGCCAAGCAGGCCGCGGTGGCCTATCTCGACGACGCGATCGACGCCTTCCTCGCCGACCTGGAGAAACAGGGCGTGTTGCGCGACACCCTGGTGGTGCTCACTTCCGACGAATCCCACGGTGTCGACCAGGTGCGCCTCGCCTCGGCCTGGGGCTTCAACCTGGTACTGGCACCGGAACAGGCGGCGCTGCCGCCGATCAAGAGCGGCGTCTACGGCCACGTCGACCTCGCCGCGTCCGTCCTCGACTATTTCGGCTACCGCGTGCCGGCGGGGATTTCCGGGCGCTCGCTGTTCCGCGACTACGCCAGCGGCCGCGAAATGATGTCCTACACCAACGGCATGCTGCGCCACCACGACGGCAAGGACACCTTCGTCGAATGCGATTTCCAGCAGGTCTGCCGGCGCTACCGCAGCGAGGGCTTCATCGCCGACGAAGCCGAGTTCCTCGGTCGCTTCAGCGGTCGCCAGGCACGCCTGGTCAGCCAGCGCGCCGCCGTCCTCGACCACTCCGTGCAACAGGCCGGCCAGTTGGGCCAGGAGTTCCAGTTCGCCACCCACGAACGCATCCGCCTGAAGCCGGAAACCCACAACGACTGGACCGACAACCTGATCGGCGCGCAATACCTGGAGATGCCGAAGAACAGCAGGACCACGGTCACCCTGAAGATCCGCGCCTTGCAGATGGACCGCAACGGCGCCCGGGTGACGCTGAAGACCAAGGAGTTCGAACGCGACGTTCCCATACCGGTACCGGACATCCCGCGCCTGCTCAAAGGCAAGCCGCTGGACATGAGCTTCACCTTCGACAACCCGGAAGCGCGCAAGGCCTTCTCCTTCCACTTGCTCGCCGAGGGCCGCGGGATCATCGAGATCAGCGACTTCCACGTGGTCACGGCGGCCAACCCGGAACCCGTGGAAAGCCGCAGCCAGGTCGCCGAAGCGGCGAAGGAACAGCCGCTGCTGAGCACCCTGAAAAGCCTGTTCGCCAACCGCCCCGAAACCGAGGAAGCGGAACGCGCGGACGCCCCTCGGGAGCGCACCGTCATCCCCGAGCAGAAGGCCCTGATCCTTTCGCACTGACCGCGCCGGAGCGGCCCGCCCGGCCGCCGCGCGCTCCCCGCTGAACCCAGCGCCGTCGCGGGCGTCGAAGATTCGCAAGCAACCAGGCGAAACGGAGAACGGCATGAAGCACCTGGCATTCCTCGCCCTCGGCGGACTCCTGCTGGCGCCCCTGGCCGAAGCGGCCAGCTTCGATTGCGAAAAGGCTGAGCGAGCGGACGAAAAGGCCATCTGCGCGAACCGGGCGCTGAACGACAAGGACGTCGAGATGAGCGTCAAGTACCGCTTCCTCCGCGGCCTGTTCGCCATGGGCGGCCGCGGCGCCATGCAGGACCGGCAGCAGGACTGGCTGCGCGAGCGCCGGCGCTGCGGTGGCGACACCGACTGCCTCTCCCGCGCCTACGCGCAGCGTATCGACGAGCTGGACAAGCAGTACGCGGGCATCGACAAGCCGCTCTGAAGCTAGCGTCCGCCGGCAGCGAACTGCAGTTCCGCCAGGCGCGCATAGAGCGGGTTCTCCGCGATCAACCGGGCATGGCTACCAATGGCCACCAGCCGCCCCTGGTCGATCACCGCGATGCGGTCGGCGCTCTGTACCGTGGCCAGGCGATGGGCGATCACCAGGGTGGTACGTCCGCTCATCAGGCCTGGCAGGGCCTGCTGGATCAGGTGCTCGCTTTCCGCATCCAGGGCGCTGGTCGCCTCGTCGAGCAGCAGCACCGGCGCGTCTACCAGCAACGCCCGGGCGATCGCCAGGCGCTGGCGCTGGCCGCCTGACAGGCCGATGCCGCCCTCGCCCAGGTGGGTGGCGTAGCCCTGCGGCAGACCCAGGATGAACTCGTGGGCATGCGCGGCACGCGCTGCGGCCTCGACCTCGGCGGCGCTGGCATGCGGACGGCCGTAGCGGATGTTTTCCTCGACGCTGCCAAAGAACAGCGCGGGGTTCTGCGACACTAGGGCAAAGCTGCGGCGCAAGTCGGCCGGGTCCAGTTCGACGATCGGCTGCCCGTCCAGCAGCAGCCGTCCCTGCTGCGGATCGAAGAAACGCAGGAGCAGATCGAACAGGGTCGACTTGCCGGCGCCGGAAGGTCCGACCAGGGCCAGGGTTTCCCCCGGTTCGACGGCCAGGCTGATGTCGTCGATGGCCCAGTGTTCGGGACGGGTCGGATAGGCGAAGCGCACCGCCTGCAATTCGATCCTCCCGCTCACCCGTGCCGCCAGCTTGCGTGGTTGCGCTGGCGAGCGGATCTCGCTGCGCGCCCTGAGCAGCTCGGCGATGCGCTCTGCGGCGCCGGCGGCGCGCTGCAATTCGCCGATCACCTCGCTGAGGGTGCCGAAGGCCATGCCGACGATCAGGCTGTAGAAGACGAACGCGGCCAGTTCGCCGGCCGAGATGCTGCCGGCGATCACGTCGCGGCCGCCGACCCAGAGCATGACGCCGACCGCGCCGAGCACCAGCACGATCACCACGGTGATCAGCCAGGCGCGCTGGGCGATGCGCTTGCGCGCGGTGTCGAAGGCGCGTTCGACGGTGCCGGCGAAGCGCTGGCGATCCTGCGCCTGGTGGTTGTAGGCCTGCACGGTCTTGATCTGACCGAGGGTTTCACCGACGTAGCTGCCGACGTCGGCCACCCGGTCCTGGCTTTCCCGCGACAGGCTGCGCACGCGGCGGCCGAACAGCAGGATCGGGGCGATCACCAGCGGCAACGCCAGCACCACGATGCTGGTCAGCTTGGCGTTGGTGACGAACATCAGCAGCACCCCGCCGACCAGCATCAGGGCATTGCGCAGGGCCATCGACAGCGAGGAACCGATCACCGTCTGCAGCAGCGTAGTGTCGGCGGTCAGGCGCGACTGGATCTCGGAGCTACGGTTGGTTTCGTAGAAACCGGGATGCAACTCGATCAGGTGGTCGAACACGCGCTTGCGGATATCGGCGACGAAGCGCTCGCCGATCCAGGACACCAGGTAGAAGCGCACGAAGGTGCCCACGGCCAGGCCGAGCACCAGCACGAAGAACAGCAGGATGTAGCGATTGAGCAATTCGGGCGAGGCGGTGAGGAACCCCTGGTCCACCAGCAGGCGGATGCCCTGGCCCAGGGACAGGGTGATCGCCGCGGTGAACAGCAGCGCCACCAGGGCCCCGAGCATGCGCCAGCGGTAAGGCGCCATGAAGCGCCATGCCAGGCGTAGGGCGATACGTTGGCGGGAGGAGAGAATGGCTGGCATGCGGCGCTCGCTCGGCGGCTGGGGTTCCGCAGGTTAGCACCGGGAACGCAGCGAGGCGATGCATGCCCCGGCCGGCAGCGCGATGATATCGACGTATATATCCGGGCAACTTAGCCGATAACTAATCGTGAACTTTTCATTATTCTCGATATAGGTGAGATAGAGGCCCGGAGAACTTTCTCGCATCAACTAATGCAAACATTGGAATTCATGCCGGGATGCGCGAAGGGAGTTATCCACCTGGCGGTATCCTGCGTCGCCCGGGGTCGGCGGAACATCCAGCCGCGGAGACCTCGAGCAGTTCACCGCCGGATCGCCAATGCCGCAGCGCCTCGCTCGGGTATTGCCTAACGGACTTTATAGAAAACAGCAGGTTACGTCCGAAATCTGATCGACAATATTCAAGATGAAATAAAACGCCGCTTCGGTTATAATGAACGGCCATATTTAATGCAGAGACAGGTCCCCGGATATGGCCATCATGAAGAAAACCGTCGCGCCGAAAGCCGCCAAGCCGGCTCCCGCGGTCGAAACCCGCGAGTCCATCGAAGCGCAGGTCGCCGCCTTCCTCCAGGCCGGCGGCGAGATCCAGAAGATCGCCAAGGGCGTCAGCGGCCAGGTCTACGGCCCGTCGCGGCAGATCACCATCAGCAAGAAGCGCTGAACGCCCGCCCCTCGCCGGGGACTACGAAGGGGATGGCAGGCCGGCACGCAGATGTGCCACGCTCCATCCCCTTTTTCATTGCCTGAATCCCGAGCCCTTCATGCCTGGCCATCCCGATCCACTGCACGGCGTCACCCTGGAAAAACTGCTCACCGAACTGGTCGCCCACCACGGCTGGGCGGAGCTTGGCAAACGGGTCGACATTCGTTGTTTCAGGAACGACCCGAGCATCAAGTCCAGCCTCGCCTTCCTGCGCAAGACGCCCTGGGCCCGGGAAAAGGTCGAGGCGCTCTACGTCCAGCTCAAGCGCAACCAAGGCTGAAGGCTAGCGCGCCAACCCCAGGCGCAGCAATTGCCCGTCCTTCTGGTCGGTGAGCAGGTAGAGATAGCCGTCCGGGCCCTGCCGCACGTCGCGGATGCGCACCCCGAGATCGCCCAGCAGGCGCTCTTCGTGGACGATCCGGTCGCCATCCAGTTGCAGGCGGATCAGTTCCTGCGTCGCCAGCGCGCCGATGAACAAATTATGCTGCCAGGCCGGGAAGCGCTGCGCATCGTAGAACGCCATGCCGCTGATCGCCGGCGACTTCTCCCAGACATGGTGCGGCGCCTCGGTACCTTCGACGGCCTTGCCCCTGGCTTCGGGGATCGGCAGCAGGGTGTAGTTGATTCCATGGGTCGCCAGCGGCCAGCCGTAGTTCCCGCCGGCCTGGGGTATGTTGATCTCGTCGCCGCCGCGCGGGCCGTGCTCGTGGGTCCAGAGCCGGCCGGTCCAGGGATTCAGCGCGGCGCCCTGCTGGTTGCGGTGGCCATAGCTCCAGATCTCCGGCCGCGCGTCGGTACGGCCGACGAAGGGATTGTCCTTGGGAACGCCGCCGTCCGGATACAGGCGGACGACCTTGCCCTGCAACTTGTCCAGGTCCTGCGAGGTGCTGCGCTGGTTGTTCTCGCCGAGGGCGATGAACAGGTGGCCCTTGCCGTCGAAGACCAGGCGCGAGCCGAAGTGATGGCCGCTGGAAAGCTTCGGCAACTGCCGGAAGATCACGTGGAAGCCCTCCAGCCGTCGCTTGTCCGCCGATAACCGGCCACGTCCCGCCGCCGTTCCGGCGCGGCCGTCCTCGCCGGCCTCGGCATAGGTCAGGTAGACCAGCCGGTCCTCGGCGAACCCCGGCGACAAGGCGACGTCGAGCAGTCCCCCCTGGCCGCTGGCGAAGACCCTGGGTACGCCTTCCAGCGGCGCCGACAACTGTCCCTCGGGACTGACGAAACGCAAGCTGCCGGGCCGCTCGGTGACCAATATGCCCTGGTTGTCCGGCAGGAAGGCGACGGCCCAGGGATAGGCCAGACCGCCAACCACCGGGGTGACCTCGACGGCGCCCAGCTCGCTGTCGTGGCGACCGGCGTCCACCGCCTCGACCGACGGAGCGAGCAGCGCGACGGCGCTCAGCAGGATGGCATTCAAAGACAGGCCCGGCATGCGTTCTCTCCTTCCCCAAGCGAAAAACACCACTCTAGTCGCAGATCCGCCGCGCCTGGCGGTCCGCACACGGGCTGTAACAAACCCGCCCCTCAAAGCAAGGCGACCATTTCCTTGAGAGTCACCGCCCAGGTGCCCTTGGCATTGATATAGCGATAGCCGAACCGGGAACCATGCGCCTCGCTGGTGATCACCGCGTTCCAGGCCTGCCCGCGCGGCAGGTCGTGGGCCGGGTCGAGGAGCAGGAAGGCGCGCTCGCTCATGCCGATGGCCAGGCCCCAGTGGCGGATATCGCTGCCCTTGCGGCCGTGGAAACCGAGCACTACCGGAAAGCCGGCCTCCAGGTATTCGCGGGTGTGCCGGACCAACCTGCGCCCCTCGCCCTTGAGGGCGAAATGCTCGGTATCGTTGATCTCGGCCAGCAGCTCCAGCAGGTCGACGCCGGTGGTGCCGACGCGCAGCAGCGGGCCGTGCTGGTCCAGCGCCTTCATCAGGCGCCCGTAGCGACTGCGACTGTCGACCCGCTCCAGGCCCTTGGCCTGGCGCCGGCGCAGTTGGCCGCGGACCAGCATCGCCATGACCAGGCAGTAGGGCCCGCAGGCGCCGTCCATGTCGCCCTGGCGCAGATGGACCTTGTCGCCATGGACGTTGCACAGGCCGCCGCTGCCATCCTCGTCCAGGTCCCATTCCAGGCCATCGATCAGGCGTGACTGCATGAGGGTCTCCTCTCCGGTTCCTTAAGTTGGGACCGAGCGGGCGCCGAATCATTCCTCGGCGCCCATCGCCACAACGAGTAAACTGGCGGTCTTTCATTCCAGTAGCCTCGCCATGACCGACCCGATCCGCCTGTCCAAACGCCTCGCCGAACTCACCGCCTGCTCACGCCGCGAAGCCGAGCTGTACATCGAGGGCGGCTGGGTCAGCGTCGACGGCGAAGTGATCGAGGAGCCACAGTTCAAGGTGCTCGACCAACGCGTGGAGCTGCTGCCGGGCGCCCGCGCGGAAACGATTGAACCGGCCACCCTGCTGTTGCACAAGCCGGCCGGCTGGCGCCACGACGATTTCGAAGGCCTGCTCGCTGCGGGGCGGCGCTGGAGCGATGACCCCAGTCCCTTGCGAGCGCTGAAAAAACACTTCGCCCGCCAGCGTCCCACCCTTGCGCTGGACAGCGAGGCTTCGGGGCTGGTGGTGTTCAGCCAGCAGCACGGCGTACTGCGCAAGCTGGTGGACGACGGTGCACGGCTGGAGCAGGAATACCTGGTCGAGGTCGCCGGCGACCTGGCCGCCGGCGGCCTCGAGCGCCTGCGCCACGGCCTCGCCTACCAGGGCCGCAGGCTATCGCCGTGCAAGGTCAGTTGGCAGAACGAAAGCCACCTGCGCTTCGCCCTCAAAGACGTGCTGCCCGGCCAGTTGCGCTTCATGTGCGAAAGCGAGGGGCTGGAAGTGCGGAGCATCCGCCGCCTGCGCATCGGCGCGCTGTCGCTGGCCAGGCTACCGCTCGGCGAATGGCGCTACCTCGGCCTCCACGAACGCTTCTGAGCGCTCATTCGAGGCCACGCAGGGCGCGCCCCGGCGACTGCCCGCAGACCCGCCGGTACATGGCGATGAACGCGCTGTCGCTGGCGTAGCCCAGGGCGTGGGCGACCTCGGTCACCGAGCGGCCTTCGGCCAGGCGCCTCCGCGCTTCGAACAAGCGCGCCTGGGTTCGCCAGCGGGAGAAACCCAGGCCGGTCTGCTCGGTGAACAGACGCGCCAGGGTCCGCCCGCTGGCGCCGACCTCACGTCCCCACGCCTCGATGCTCCAGTCCAGCGCGGGTTGCGCCAGCAGCGCCTCGGCCACCTTCAGCGCCCGCGCATCGCGCGGCATCGGCAGGCTCGCGGCGTGTGCCGGCGCGCTCGCCAGTTCATCGAACAGTGCGCGCAACAGCGTCAGGTGCGGCCCTTCCAATTGCAAGTCGGCTGCCCAGCCGGTCATGCGCAGGATCAGTTCGCGCATTAGCGGCCCGACTTCGAGGACCTGGACGCTGTCCGGCAGCTCGGCGAACGCCGAGGGTTCGAAGTACAGGCTACGGTAGGCGAAGCGCCCGTGCAGGACCGTGCGATGCGGCACGCCGGCCGGCAGCCAGGCGGCCTGGAGCGGCGTCAATTGGCAAATGCGCTCGGCGAAATACAGCGTGACGCTACCGGCCGCCATGTACAGCAACTGCGCGCGCCGGTGGCAATGCCAGTCGCTGCGGTGGCCGGTGCTGTCGACCTCGAGGCCGACCACCGGGCAGCGGGCGAGATCGGGATCCTCGACCCGTTCGTAGGGATAGCGCGGCACCTTGTCCTCTTCGCGATGTTTTCCGTCCTGACCGCAGCATTCTGCCAGGCGCAGGCGGCCTAGGCTTGGCTCTTTTTTCCGGAGCCATCATGCCTGACCGTCCTCGCCCTCCCCTGCTGCTGGTGCTCGCCCTGCTAGCCCTGCCGCAAGTCGCCGAAACCATCCTTTCCCCCGCGCTGCCGGCCCTGGCCAGCCACTGGCGACTGGACGACGCTACCAGCCAGTGGACCATGGCGCTGTTCTTCGTCGGTTTCGCCCCCGGCATCTGGCTCTGGGGCTGGCTGGCCGACCGCCTCGGCCGGCGCCCGGCTCTGCTCGGCGGGCTCGGCCTGGCGGCCCTGGCGACCTTCGGTGCCTGGGCCAGTACCGACTATTCCTACCTGCTTGCCTGTCGCCTGGTCCAGGGCCTCGGCCTGGCGACCTGCTCGGTGACGGTGCAGGCCAGCCTGCGCGATGTGCTGCAAGGCCCGGCGTTGATGAGCTATTTCGTCACGCTCGGCGCGGTGCTGGCCTGGTCGCCGGCAGTCGGCCCCCTCGGCGGCCAGTGGCTGGCCGACCTCGGCGGGCACCCGGCGGTGTTCGCCACCCTGGCGGTGCTGCTCGCCTCGCTGGCGGCGCTGGTCGTCCCGGCCTGGCCGGAAACCCGTCCGCTGCTGGCGGGCACGCCCGAGCCCGCGACCCTGGCGATCTTCCGACGGGTCCTGGCCGACCGCCCGCTACAAACGCGCGCACTGCTGGTGGCGGTGCTCAATGTGCTGGTGTTCTCCTTCTACGCCGCCGGGCCGTTCATGGTCGGCGACCTGCCCGGCCTGGGCTTCGGCTGGATCGGCCTGGCCATCGCCATTGCCGGGAGCCTCGGCGCCTTGCTCAACCGACGCCTGCCGCGCACCTGGAACAGCGCTCGCCGGGTACGCCTGGGCCTAGCGCTGGCGGCCGCCGGCGCGACAGCGCAGACGCTGTTGGCCGCCGTCGGATACGCCGAAGGCCTGTACTGGGCGCTGCCAGCCCTGCCGATCTTCATCGGCTTCGGCGTGGCGATTCCCAACCTGCTGGGTCCGGCGCTGCACGCCTACGACGATTGCCGGGGACGCGCCGGAGCCCTGTTCGGGCTCGCCTACTACCTGCTGATCGGCCTCGGACTGGGCGCGTCCACCCTGCTACCGTTCGACCGTCCCTGGCCGCTGGCCGCGTACTGGAGCCTGCTGGGCCTGGTCGCACTGCTGCTGGCCAGGCGGCTGCCGGAATGAAAGCGGCGCCAGGTACGCCCGTACAAACCGGACGACCGGCCCGGAAAGCCGGATAGGGCGGCCGTCGCGACGCTGCTATGCTGTGATGGCACAGCGCCCATGCGGACCCGCAGAACGTGGCCAGAACGACGCTCGAATCGATCCAGCACGCCATCGAGGTGAATTCGTCCCTGGCCCTTCCCATCGCCCTGGAGAATCTCTCGCGTCTGACCCACCTCGCGCTGCTGACCGTCCCCTTCAACCTGATCCACATCCTGGTGTTTTCCCTCAAGGACTTCCGCCCGGACCTCGGCCATCAGCTCTGGCGCCAGGAAATCATGTACGCCCATGGCGCCATGGCCCTGCTCTTCGGCGGCATCGGCCTGCTCGCGCTATGGCTGCGCCGCCAGCCGCCCAAGCTGTGGCGCATGCGCCTGCTGATCCTGCTGGGCGGCGCAGGGATCATAGGCTTCGGCGTCGCCATCGCCTGCATCGACCAGCGCATCACCAGCAACATCACGCCGCTGCTGCTGGCCTGTTTCGCCTGCGCCATGTTCATCCTGATCCGCCCGGCCTACGCGGTGCCCTTCTACGGTCTGGCGATGCTGGCCTTCGAGGTGGCGATGGACCACGCCCAGGCCGACCCGCAACTGCGCCTGTCGAACCAGGCCAACGGCCTCACCGCGTTCGGCCTCGGCCTGCTGCTGTCGCTGATCCTCTGGCACGGCCACGTGCGCAACCTGCGCCAGCAACGCAAGCTGGAGTTGCAGCGGCAGGAGCTGGAGGAGAAGAATCGCCAGTTGGAGTACCTGGCCGGTCACGACCCCCTGACCGGCCTGTTCAATCGTCGCGAGTTCGACCAGTTGGTGCTCATGGAGCTCGCGCGCATCGCTCGCCAACCGCAGCCGCTGAGCCTGCTGATGGTCGACCTGGATCACTTCAAGTACATCAACGACCGCTATGGGCACCCCTTCGGCGACGAGGTCATCCGCCATGCCGCCAACCTGCTGCGCGGCAATACCCGTAGCAGCGACAGCGTGGCGCGCCTGGGCGGGGAAGAATTCCTCCTGCTCCTGCCCGACACCGCCGAGCAGCAGGCTCGCAGCCTTGCGGAAAAACTCCGCGAACGCCTCGAAGGTACCCCGCTGGCGACGCAGGACGGCGTGCTCTGCCTGACCGCCAGCTTCGGCGTGGCCAGCCTCGACGGAGGCGGCCAGGCCAGCTACGAGCAGCTCTACAGCGCCGCCGACCAGGCTCTCTACCGGGCCAAGAGCAGCGGTCGCAACCGGGTGGAAGTGATTCGCCTGGCCAGCCTCGCGGAAAGCCTGCGGTAACAATTGATCGGCCGGCCCTGACGAGCGGTCGGTCAGCCGCCCGAACCTTGGTTAAGATGGTCCGTGGCGCTCTAGCTCGCCGCTCTTCCTGCCCTTCCGACCTGCCCGACCTCGCCCGGCCCCATGCCGCGGCCTTGCCGTTGGCGTCATGCGGGAAGACCGGCGCAGCGCCGTTGTCCGCATTACCAGGGGGAGAACCATGCTCAAGCACCTGCTCGTGCTCACCTGTGCCCTGCTCGCCAGTTCCTCGGCCCTGGCCCAGGTGATGGCCCGCGACCTGGGCGATTTCGAACTCAAGCTGGCCACCAGTCCGACCCGCAGCATGGCCCAGGGCCTGGTCACCCCGGGCAGCTCCGGCAGTTTCCACGGCGGCCTCGACCTAAGCCACGAAAGTGGCTGGTACATCGGCAACTGGACCTCCAACCTCGACCCCGGCAAGCCCACCGAGATCGACTCCTACGCCGGCTTCAAGCGCCCGCTGAACAACCGCCTGGGCTACGAAATGGGCCTGATCCGCTACAGCCGCCCGGAGCAGCCGGCCAACGACGCAGCCGAACTCTACGGCGGCCTGTCGATCTTCGGCAGCCGGCTCGGCGCGGCCCTGAGCAGCGACCCGGGGCGCAACGACACCACCCTGTTCGCCGACCTCGGGGTCAACCCGCCGTTCGGTTTCGACGTCACCCTGAAGTACGGCAACCATCGCCTGGACAACCCGGCGAGCCTCAGCGGCGGGGGCTACGTGAGCGTCTTCAACGACTGGTCGGTGAACCTCTCGCGGCCCTGGCTGGGCATCGACCTGAACCTGTCCTACAGCGGCACCAGCCTGACCGGCAGCGATTGCAGCGCCTACTCGGGACACAACAGCTACTGCGACACCACATTCATGCTGAAGGCGTCGCGTCCGTTCTTCTGAGTCGTCAGTCGTCCTGGCGGCGGGTACGCTGGGCGAGTTCGTCGAGCTGTTTCTGCTCGCGCTTGTCCTCGGCCTGGCGCGCCTCTTCCAGGTAGCGCTCGACCAGCTTGCGCAGCCCTTCCAGGCGGGCGTATCTCTCCTGCCAGTTGAGCCGCGCCTTGTCCACCGCCTCGCGGTGCCAGGTCACGCTGTTGGCCTGCTGGGCGACGGCGGTCTCCAGTTGCGAGAGGAAGCGCTGGTAGTTCATCAGCCACTGGCCACTGACGCCCTTCTGGCCCTGGCTGATCCATTGCTGCTGGTAGTCGTTGCGGTAGCGTTCCAGCTCCGCCAGCTTCTGCTGTGCCGCGAGCAATTGCTGCTGGCACCTGCCCAGCTGGGTCGCGGCATCCCGCTCGGCCTTGCTGGCCATGTCCACCACCGGCGCCAGCCGCGCCGCGCGCTTCTCCATGCCTCAGGGCGCCTCAGGCCTGCCCGCCGGCGAGCAGGCTCGCCAGCCGCGCACGGCTTTCCGCCAGGCTTTCGCTTTCGTCGAGGCCCTGGCGCAGGAACTGGCGCATGACCGGGAAGCGAGCGATGGCCAGGTCGGTCTCGGGATCGCCGCCGGCCACGTAGGCACCGACGCTGATCAGATCGCGACTCTGCTGGTAGCGCGACCAGAGCTGCTTGAAGCGCTGGGCGTCGCGCAGGTGCTCGGCCTCGACCACCTGCGGCATCACCCGGCTGATCGAAGCTTCGATATCGATGGCCGGATAGTGGCCTTCCTCGGCCAACCGCCGGGACAATACGAAGTGCCCGTCGAGCACGCCGCGAGCGGCGTCGGCGATCGGGTCCTGCTGGTCGTCGCCCTCGGAGAGCACGGTGTAGAACGCGGTGATCGAGCCGCCACCGGCTTCGGCATTGCCGGCGCGTTCCACCAGCTTCGGCAGCTTGGCGAACACCGATGGCGGATACCCCTTGGTCGCCGGTGGCTCGCCGATGGCCAGGGCGATCTCGCGCTGGGCCTGGGCGTAGCGGGTCAGCGAGTCCATCAGCAGCAATACGTTCTTGCCCTTGTCGCGGAAGTACTCGGCGATCCGCGTGCAGTACTGCGCGGCACGCAGGCGCATCAGCGGCGCGTCGTCGGCCGGCGAGGCGACCACCACGGAGCGCTTGAGGCCTTCCTCGCCGAGGATCTCGTCGATGAACTCCTTCACCTCGCGGCCCCGCTCGCCGATCAGACCGACGACGATGATGTCGGCCCTGGTGAAGCGGGTCATCATCCCCAGCAGCACCGACTTGCCCACCCCGGTACCGGCGAACAGGCCGAGGCGCTGGCCGCGGCCGACCGTGAGCAGGCCATTGATCGAGCGGATGCCGACGTCGAGAGGTTCGCTGATCGGGTGGCGCTTGAGCGGGTTGATCGTCGGGCCGTCCATCGGCACCCAGTCTTCGGCGCGCATCCCGCCCTTGCCGTCGAGGGCGCGGCCGGCGCCATCGAGCACCCGGCCGAGCATCGACATGCCCATCGGCAGGCGCCCGGTGTCCGGCAGCGGCACGACCCGCGCGCCGGGCGCGATGCCGGCGAGGCTGCCGACCGGCATCAGGTACACCTTGCTACCGGAAAAGCCCATCACTTCGGCCTCCACCTGCACTGGGTGGTAGCCGCTTTCGTTGATCACGTTGCAGCGGCTGCCGACCGCGGCCTGCAAGCCTTCGGCTTCGAGGGTCAGGCCGACCATGCGCAGCAGGCGGCCCTCGACCACCGGCTGCGCCGGCAGCGAGACAGCCTCGGTGTAGCCCTCCAGGCGCCTGGCGAAACTGGTTCGCTCAAGGCGCATCGACGTCTCCGGGGGCGTCGAGGTCGATCCGGATGTCGCTGGCCAGCGGATGGGTCGCCTGTTCGCGCTGTTGCTCGAACAGTTGCTTCACTGCCTGCGCCAGGCGCGTCTCGATGGTCGCGTCGATGCGACTGTGCTCGGTCTCGATGCGGCAGCCGCCGGGCAGCAACGAATCGTCCTCGAGAATCCGCCAGCTCTCTTCGTGGCGCTCGCGCAGCGCCTTGACCCGCTCGAAGTCCTGCGGGTTGACATGGATACGGATGTTCGCCGCGCCCATCGGCAGCAGCTTCAGAGCCTCGCGCAGGACCTGGCGGACATGGCTGGAGTCCATGTGCAGTTCGCGCTGGATCACCTGGCGGGCAACGTGGTTGACCAGGTTGACCATGCCCTGCTCGATCAGGGCGTCCTGCTCGGCGATGGGTTCCAGAAGCTGCGTCATCAGACGCTCGAGACTTTGCAGACGCTCCTTCAGCGCCTCCTCGGCTTCCTGCCGCGCCTTCAACTGGCCGGCGTGGAAACCGTCGCGCTCGCCGGTGGCGAAACCTTCGTTGTAGGCGTCCTGGCGGATCGCCTCGATTTCCTCCAGCGTCGGCGGCTTGACGGTCTCCAGCTCGACCTCTTCCACCGCCGGCGGCGCCGGCGCGGGTTCGGCGACCGCGGGCACCTGCGGCGCGGCAACGGCCGGCTCGTCGCGCGGCTCGTCGAAGCTCGGCAACGACCAGAGGCCGAAGGCCGCCACGCCCTTGCCGCGGATCAGTTCGCTGGGATTGTCTTTGTCCTTGTCGTGGGGGACCACCTCAGATCATCTCCTCGCCACCCTTGCCGCCCAGCACGATATCGCCGGACTCGGCCATGCGCCGGGCAATGGTGAGGATTTCCTTCTGCGCACCTTCCACTTCGCTGACCCGTACCGGCCCCTTGGCCTCCAGGTCGTCGCGCAGCAGCTCGGCGGCACGCTTGGACATGTTCTTGAAGACCTTCTCGCGGATCGCCTCGTCGGAGCCCTTGAGCGCCAGCACCAGTACGTCCGAGGAGACTTCCCGGAGCAGCGCCTGGATGCCGCGGTCGTCGACGTCGGCGAGGTTGTCGAAGACGAACATCAGGTCCTCGATCTGTCCGGACAGGTCTTCGTCGACCTCGCGGATCGAATCCATCAGCTGGCCTTCGATGGAGCTGTCGAGGTAGTTCATGATGTCCGCCGCGCGCTTGACCCCGCCCATGGTGGTGCGGGTGGCGTTGGAATTGCCGGCGAACTGCTTCTCCAGGATCAGGTTGAGTTCCTTCAGCGCCGAGGGCTGCACGGTGTTCAGCGAGGAGACGCGCAGGACGATATCCAGGCGCACCTTGTGGTCGAAATGGCTGAGCACCTCGGCGGCCTGGTCGGGATCGAGGTAGGCGACCACGATGGCCTGGATCTGCGGGTGTTCGTAACGGATCACGTCGGCCACGGCACGCGGCTCCATCCACTTCAGGCTGTCCAGGCCGCTGGTGCTGCCGCCGAGGAGGATGCGGTCGATCAGGTTGTTGGCCTTGTCCTCGCCGAGGGCCTGGGTGAGCATCTTGCGGATGTAGCCGTCGGCACCGACGCCGAGGCTGGTCTGGTCGCCGACCACTTCGACGAACTCGCCCATCACCTGCTCGACCTGTTCGCGGTGCACGTTGCGCATCGACGCCATGGCCACGCCGACCCGCTGCACCTCTTTCGGCCCCATGTGCCGCAGCACCTGCGCCGCGTCGGTCTCGCCGAGCGACAGGAGCAGGATGGCGGCCTTGTCGACCTTGGTCAGTTTGGCGGCGAGACGATTCTCACTCATGGCGCTTACTCATCGGCGTTGATCCACTCTTTCACGACCTGGGCGACGCGGCCCGGGTCCTGTGCGACCAGGTTCTTGATCGCGTTCAATTGCGCATCATACCCCTCCGTGGGGCTCGGCAGGAGGATGCTCGACGGCCCGCCGATGCTCACCCGGTCGTCGGCCAGCGAGCCTTCCAGGCCACTCTCGCCCAGCGCCAGGTCGCCGTCGCGACCGCCGCCGCCGGCCAGCGACTTGCCCTTGCCGCCGCCGGTGATGTTGCTCAGCACCGGACGCAGTACGCCGAACACCAGGACCAGGATGAACAGCACGCCGAGCACCTGCTTGACGATGTCCCAGAACCACGGCTGCGAGTAGAACGGAATGCTGTCGATCTCTTCGGCCTGGGCCGGGGCGAACGGCGCGTTGATCACGCTGACGCTGTCGCCGCGGCTGGCGTCGTAGCCCACCGAGTCCTGTACCAGACGGGTGAAGCGCGCCAGTTCGTCGGCGCTCCAGGGCTGGTGGCTGACCTCGCCGGTCTTCGCGTCGACCTTCATCTGGTCGTCCAGCACCACCGCCACCGACAGTCGGCGCAAGCGCCCCTGCTGCTGCTTGGTGTAGCTGATCGAGCGGTCCAGTTCGTAGTTGCGGGTGGTCTGGTCGCGCTTGTCGGTCGGGTACGGCGCCAGCTCCGGCTTGCCGGTCTTCGGATCGATGATGGTCTGGCCGTTGGCGTCCTTCAGCGGCTGGCCCGGCGCGACGTAGTCGGCCGGCGCGCTGGCGGTGGCCTGCTGCGGCGCGCTGGCCGGGCCCGGCGGCTGGTTCGACAGCGCCCCCGGCACGCCCTGCGGGCCGGACGAATTCTGCCGTTCCTCGTTGTTGCGTTGCTCGCTGCGCAGGGCCGGCTGGTCCGGGTTGTACATCTCCGAGGTCGACTCGACCGCGCTGAAGTCAACGTCGGCGGACACCTCGGCCTTGTAGCGACCGTTGCCCAGCACCGGTTGCAGGATATTGTGCACGCGCTGGGTGAGCAGGCCTTCCATGCGCCGGGTGAAGTCGAACTGCTTGCCGGCCATGGTCAGCTCGGAGAGTTCCTGCTGGTCGGAGAGCAGGTTGCCCTTCTGGTCGACCACGGTGACCTGCGACTTGTCCAGCTCCGGCACACTGGTGGCGACCAGGTTGACGATCGCCATCACCTGGCTCGGCTCCAGGCTGCGACCCGGATACAGCTCGACCAGCACCGAGGCGCTGGGCTTGCGGTCGTCGCGGACGAACACCGAACTCTTCGGGATCGCCAGGTGCACGCGGGCGGCCTTGACGTTGTTCAGGCTCGACACGGTGCGCGCCAGCTCGCCTTCCAGGCCGCGGCGGTAGTTGGTGGCTTCCATGAACTGGCTGGTGCCCAGCGCCTGTTCCTTGTCGAGGATCTCGAAACCGACGTTGTTGTCGGTCGGCGCCACGCCGGCGGAGGCCACCTTCATGCGTGCCCGGCCGAGGTCGTCGGCCTTGACCAGCAGCGCGCCGGAGTTGGGTTCGACCTTGTAGGGAATGTCCGCCGCGGTCAGCGCTTCCACCACACGGTTCGCGTCGACCCCGTTGAGGCTGCCATAGAGCGGCTTGTAGTCCGGCTGCTGGGACCAGAGCACGACGGCGAAGCCGATCGCCACGCTGGCGGCGAGACCGACCAGCAGGCCGATCTGGCGCAGCATGGTCATCTCGGAAAGGTTGTCGAGGAACGACAGTCCCGGGAAGGATTTCTTCAGCATCCCGGCACCGCCGCTCTTGGCGGGAACCTGGCTGTCGATCAGTGCATCGGCCATGAACTAGTTATCCTCGCGCCGCTCAGACCGGCATCTGCATGATGTCTTGGTAGGCCTGGACCAGTTTGTTGCGCACCTGGGTCATGGCCTGGAACGACACGCTGGCCTTCTGGCTGGCGATCATCACGTCGGTCAGGTCGACGCCGCTCTGGCCGACCTCGAAGGCGTTGGCCATCGCGGTGGAGGCCTGCTGGGTCTCGTTCACCTTGTCCACGGCCTGGGAGAGCATTTCCGAAAAGCTCGGCGCCCCCGCTTCGGCCGGCGCCTGAACCGGTTTGGCCTTGGCCATGGCTTCCATTTGCATGGAACGCATTTCCAGCATCAGACGATTGAACTCGACACCCTGACTCATGACTCTTCCTCCAACAGCCGCGGCTTTTTTGACGCCGCCCGGCACTTTGCAGAGGAGTTAGCAACAAGGGTGCCAAGTCGACCCCAAGGCCCGGCATCGGCGTTCGCCGCCAATGCCCGCGACCGCTGCAGGGTCCGTCCCTGCTCCGGTTATCGGCAGGCGCGCACGCTCGAACAGCCCCGGGCGACGACCGGCGGCGGACGCAAAAGGCCCGCACGAGGCGGGCCTGGGGAACATGGCGAGCACTCAGATGGCGTAGAGATAGGCCTCCACGTCCATCCCCGCGTCGCGCATCTGGGCGAGCTTGTAGCGCAGGGTCCGCGGGCTGATGCCAAGGCGCTCGGCGGCCTCCTTGCGGCGGCCGCGCTCGGTGCGCAGGGTATCGATGATCACCTGGAATTCGCGGCGGCGCAGGTCGTCGCCCAGCGCGCCGCTAGCGTCCTGGCCTGCGGCCGGCGACGGAATCTCGACGCTCGGCGGGGTGGCCGGTGGCATTGCCGGCATGGGCACCGGCACCGGGGCCGCGAGCGGCATGCCGATCGGCGCGGTGAGGCACAGGTCGGCGGGCTGGATCAGGCCGCCCTGTTGCAGGATCAACGCACGCTGGATGGCGTTGTCGAGTTCCCGTACGTTGCCCGCCCAGGCATGCCGGACCAGGCACTGGGCGGCCTCGGGGCCGAGCGCCACCGCGCCGAGGTTCATCTTGCGGCTGTGCTTGCGCAGCAGACGCTCGGCCAGCGGCAGGATGTCCGCAGGGCGTTCGCGCAGCGGCCGCCAGGCCAGCGGGAAGACCGACAGGCGATAGTAGAGGTCCTCGCGGAAACGCCCCGCCGCGACTTCCGCCGCGAGGTCGCGGTTGGTCGTGGCAAGCACGCGGATATCCAGGTTGATCGGCTTGCGCGCACCGACCCGCTCCACCTCGCGCTCCTGCAATACGCGCAACAGCTTGGCCTGCAGGCCGAGGGGCATTTCCGATATCTCGTCGAGAAGAATGGTGCCGCCGTCGGCCAGCTCGAACTTGCCGGGCTGGGCGGCAATGGCGCCGGTGAAGGAACCTTTCTCGTGGCCGAACAGGGTGGCCTCGAGCATGTTGTCCGGGATCGCCGCGCAGTTGATCGCGATGAACGGCTTGCCGGCACGCGGCGATTGCTGGTGGATATAGTTGGCCAGGACTTCCTTGCCGGTCCCGGACTCGCCGGAGATCAGCACGGTGGAATCGCTGCGCGCGACCCGCGCGGCCAGTTCCAGCAACTGCCGGCTGGCCGGCTCCAGGGCCACCGGACCATCCTCCTCGCTGCCCGGCAACTGGCCCAGCGCATGGCGTGCCACCAGGTCGAGCAGCGCCCGCGCCTCGAACGGCTTGACCAGGTAGTCGGCGGCGCCCTGGCGCATCGCCTCGACGGCGCGATCGACCGCGCCGTAGGCGGTCATCAGCAACACCGGCAGGTGCGGGTAGCGTGTACGGATCAGGCCGAGCAACTGGTGCCCGTCCATGCCCGGCATGTTCACGTCGCTGATCACCAGGCTGAAGGCTTCGCGGGCCAGGACCGGCAGCGCCGCCTCCGCCGAGTCCACGGCGACGAACTCGTGACCGCCCAGCAGCAGGGTGTCGCTGAGGGCTTCGCGTAGTGCGCGGTCGTCTTCGACCAGCAGGACTTTGGCTGCCATGGGGTTACTCCTGAATCGCAGAAAGAGGCGCCGCCGGAATCAGCGGCAGGATCAAGGTGGCGCAGGTGCCGCGCCCCGGCCGAGAGCGCAACTGCAATTGCCCCTGGTGGGCGCGCGCCACGGCCTTGACCACCGCCAGGCCGAGCCCGGTACCGGTGGTCTTGGTGGTGAAGAAGGGTTCGCCCAGGCGCGCCAGGGTCGCCGGGTCCATGCCCGGTCCGTTGTCGCTGACGCTGAGGCGCAGGCTGTCGGCGCGGGCATAGAGATGCACCTTCAGGCGCAGTTCGGGCCCGCAGGCCTGGATCGCGTTCTCCACCAGGTTGAGCACGGTGCCCACCAGGGTGTCGCGATTGCACAGCAGCTCGCCGCCGCGCGCCTCGCACTGCCAACGCACCTGGAGCCCCTGGACATGGACTTCGGCCGCCGCGCGCAGGCTGTCGAACAGCGCCTTCGGCGCCACCCGGTCGGTCAGCGGCAGCTCGCCGCGGGCGAACACCAGCATGTCGCGTACCTGATGCTCCAGTTCGTGCAGGCGCTCCTTCAGGCGCCCGGCGAAGCGTTGCTGCTGGTCGGTCGGCAGCGCCTGCTCGCTGAGGTGCCCGGCATAGAGCAACGCCGCTGACAACGGCGTGCGGATCTGGTGGGCCAGCGAGGCGACCATCCGCCCCAGCGCCGACAGGCGCTCGTGGCGCGCCAGTTGCTCCTGGAGACGGCGGGTATCGGTAAGGTCGTTGAGCAGGATCAGTTGACCCGGTTCGCCGTTCAGCGAGCGGGTGGCGATGGACAGGCGTCGCCCGTCGCGCAGGGAAATCTCGTGACCGTCATCCTCGCGCGGAGCGAAGCAGCGGGCGATCACCTCACGCCAGAGCATGCCCACCAACGGCTCGCCAAGCAGGCCCAGGGCCGCCGGGTTGGCCTCGCGGACCACGCCATGGGCATCGATGACGATGACGCCGCCGGGAAGCAGGTCGAGCAGGCTCTGCAAGCGGTTCGCCAGGCGCTCCTTTTCCGCCAGCTCCTCCATGCGCTGCGCGCTGACCAGGGCCAGTTGCCCTTTCAGCTCGGTAACGCGCTCCTCCAGCAGGCTGTAGGACTCGCTGAGCTGGCTGGACATCTGGTTGAACAGCGCGAAGGCCTGCTCGAGGCCGGCGCGGCTGGTGGCCTCGGCCGTATCGGCTGGCTGCTCGGGGAAGGCGTCGAGGGCTGGTTGCATTGCGTTTCTCTCGGTCGGCGCGACGTCATGGTTCTGTCGGTCGACGGAGATATAGCAATACCCGTGCCTAAATTTTTTTCATTTGTAAATCAAAGCGTTGCGAAACGACCTGTCAATCATCCGACAGGTCGTCGTCGCGCCGGCTCATGCCGTACTTGCGCATCTTCTCCACCAGCGTGGTGCGACGGATGCGCAGGCGTTCGGCGGCCCGCGCGACCACTCCGCCGGCGTCGTCGAGGGCCTGCTGGATCAGGCCCTGCTCGAGGTTGGCCAGGTAGTCCTTGAGGTCCAGGCCTTCGGCCGGCAGCATCGCCGGCGCGTCCATTCCCGGCAGCCCGGCGTTGATCGCCGCGCGCTCTTCCAGCTCTTCGCGCAGGCTGCTGGCGAGTTGCTCGTCCTCGTCGTCGACATGGCGGAATTTCTTCGGCAGTTCGCCGACCCCGATCACCCCGTAGGGATGCATGATCGCCAGGCGCTCCACCAGGTTCGCCAGTTCGCGGACGTTGCCCGGCCAGTCGTGGCGGCAGAGCGACATGATTGCCGCCGAGTTGAAGCGGATCGACCCGCGCTTCTCATGCTCCATCCGCGAGATCAGTTCGTTGAGCAGCAGGGCGATGTCTTCCACCCGCTCGCGCAGCGGCGCCATCTCGATGGGGAATACGTTGAGGCGGTAGTAGAGGTCTTCGCGGAAAGTGCCGTCCTCGATCATCTTCTCGAGGTTCTTGTGGGTCGCGGCGATGATCCGCACGTCGACGTTCTGCGTCTTGTTGCTGCCGACCCTTTCGAAGGTGCGCTCCTGCAGCACGCGCAGCAGCTTGACCTGCATCGGCAGCGGCATGTCGCCGATCTCGTCGAGGAACAGGGTGCCGCCGTTGGCCAGCTCGAAACGTCCGGCACGACTGGTGATGGCACCGGTGAAGGCGCCCTTCTCGTGGCCGAACAATTCGCTTTCCAGCAGTTCCGCCGGGATCGCCCCGCAGTTCACCGGGACGAAGGGCCCCTCGCGGCGCTTGGAATGGTAATGCAGGTTGCGCGCCACCACTTCCTTGCCGGTGCCGGACTCGCCGAGGATCAGCACGCTGGCATCGGTATCGGCGACCTGCTGCATCATCTGCCGCACCTGCTGGATCGCCCGGCTGGTGCCGACCAGGCTGCGGAACAGGTTCGGCTCGCGGGAACGGCCGCGCTCGCGGGCCTGGTCGTACATCTCGCGGTAGACCTGGGCGCGATGCAGGGAATCGAGCAGCTTGTTGTAGCTGGGCGGCATCTCCAGGCTGGCGAGCACCCGGCGGCGCAGCTCTTCCGGCCAGTCGGCCGGGGCCGGCTCGCCGATCAGCAGGATCGGCAGGTACTCGTCCCAACTGGCCAGTTGCTTCAGCAGCTCTACCGCACCGCCCTTCGACTCGACGCTGCCGAGCAGCACGCACAGGGCTTCGCGACTGTTGCTCAGGCCCGCCGCTACCTCTCGCCAATCCTCGCTGTTGCAGGTCAGCTGATCTTCGCCGAGGAAGTTGAGAATGACTGCCAGGTCGCGACTGCGATCGAGATTGTCGTCAATCAGCAAGAGTTTGGTTTCGCGCCACATTTTGATCAGCTGCCTTGCATCGAATGGGTCTCGCTCGACCCGAAAGAGGGCTGGGACTAATGCCTATTTCTAATAAGCAGCCAGCATTTGGCCACTAGTTAAGTCAAATGTGAACGATTAGTCAATTTTATGGCGTGTTTTTTTTGCTGTTTCCGACAGGGAGAGGCAATAAAAAACCCCTACAGACCGCATGGAAAGCAGTACTGGCAGGGGTTTTGGGGGATATGTAAATTTTTCCGAAAAGCCTTGCGCCAAAGTAACGGCACAAAGCCATGAAAAACTTATCCGAACATCTGGTAGACCTTGGCGCCTTGCTTCGACTGGTTCAGCTGGATCAGATCGGTGGCCAGCTTGCGCTGCTCGCCCTGGCAGACATCGATCAGCTCGCGATACAGCGCCAGCAGCTCTTCCATCCGCGCCCGCAAGGTGGCTTCGTCCTGTACATCGAGCATCGCCTCGTCGACGGCCTGGCGGCAACGCTGGTCGAGTTCACCGATGGCCTCCCAGTTCTGGCTGGCCAGGGCAACGCGCAGGGCGCTACCGGTTTCTTCAAGGATCTGTACAGCTGCACTCATTGCTTGGTCCCTCTGGGGATGCCTCTCAGGGGGCAATCGCATCCCAACCGGATTTGATGTTGCGCAACAGCTCGGAAACTTCCTCGAGCTTGCCCGCGTCGTTCTTCAAGTTGGCTTCCGTCAGTCGCATCGACATGTAGGCGTAAAGGCGGTCGAGGTTGGCTGCCAGCTCGCCGCCCGCCTCGAAGTCGAGCCCTTCGCGCAGGCCACCGACGATGGCGATGGCCTTGCCGATCAGCTCGCCCTTCAGCGCCACTTCGCCGCGCTCCAGGGCTCCGCGGGCCTGCGCCATCCGGGTCAGGCCGCCTTCCATCAGCATCTGGATCAGGCGATGCGGGCTGGCATCGATAGCCTGAGCCTAGGTACTGACATTCTGGTATTGCCGCATGGCTGCCATTGCGTTCATCGACGGTTGCCTTGTTCGGTGACTGATACGCTCTATATCGGTCGGCTACCGCGATTCTTTAGCGCCGTTCGCTGTCTTCGCCCTGCGCTTCGGCGCTGCCAATGGCATCCCAGGCCTGCTTGATCTGGCCCAGCAGCGCCTCGACCTCGTCCAGCGGACGCGGTGTGTCGTCCAGCGCGACACCAGCCAGGCGGCGGGTCATGTAGTCGTACAACGCATCCAGATTGCCGGCTATCTCGCCGCCCTGCTGGTGATCGAGGCCAGCCTGCAAGGCGCCGATGATCGACAACGTGGTGCCTACCGCTTCGCCGCGCAGCGCCGGGTTGCGCTCCAGCACCGCGCGCCGGGCCAGGGCGATGCGTTCGAGCGCGCCGTCCAGCAGCAGCTTGACCACCTGGTAGGGCGGGACGTCCTGTGCGCTGCCTACCTGCCGGTAGGTATCGATAGGACGCGACATCAGCTTTTCTTCACAAGGCCAGGCAGGCTGCTAAGAGCCTGGGCCATGCGTCCGCTGGTCTGGTTGAGCTGGCCGATCAACTGGTCCATGGCGGTGAACTGCTTGAGCAAACGATCCTGCAACTGCTCGACCCGGCGATTGAGCGCTTCGCGCTGGGTATCCACCGACTTGATGGTGTCCTGCAATCCATCCAGGCGCTGCTGGAGCACACCGCCGGTCTGGGTGTAAGGCGTGAGCTTGTCGTCGAGACGCTTCATCAGGCCCGTATCGCCGGTGAACAGAGCGGAAACCGACTCGAACTTGTCCTTCAGAACCTTGTCGAGTTTCTTGTCGTCGATTTCCAGGGTGCCGTCTTTCTTGGTGGTGATACCCATGTCGGCGAGCATGCGAACATCGGTACCTTGCCCCGGCTGGACCATCTCGTTGCGCATGGTGGTGAGCAGGTTGCGCACGCTGCTGTCACCGACCAAGGCACCGACCACGGGAGCCTTGTCGTCGCCCACCTTGGTCACGCCGGTCAGTTCCGAAGTCACGCCGACCAGCTTGTTGTAGGCCTCGACGAACTTCTTGATGTTGTCCTTGACGCCGCCACGGTCCTGCTCGACCGAGATGGTGATCGGCTTGTTGGTGTCGGTGACCGTCTTCAGCTCGAAGGTGACGCCGTTGATGACCTTGTCGACCGTATTGGTCGGACTTTCCAGGGTCAGGCCGTCGATGCTGAACTTGGCATTCTTCGCCTGGGTGATATAGCCGCTGCTGCTGGAAGAGGTACCGTCCAACTGGGACAGGGTCAGCTTGCCATCGGCGCCGACGCTGCCGATGTTGAAGTTCTCCAGGCCGGAACTGCCCTGGACGAACACGTCCTTGCCGGCGCCGGAATCCTTGCCGGTGAAGACCAGTCGCGAGGTTCCGTCTCCAGGGTTGTTGACGATGTTGGCGGTGATGCCCTTGTCCTTCAGCTGCGCGTTGAGCGAGTCGCGCACTTCGGCGAGGGTCGCGCCCGCCGCGACGTTTACCGTGACACCGGCATCGTCGGCACCCTGCTTGATGGTCAGGGTTCCGCCGGAAGTGGTCTTGTAGCCATCGGCAAACGACGCGGTGGCCACCTTGCTTACGCTGGCCAGCTGGGTCACTTCGAGCTTGTAGATACCCGGCAGGGCGTCCTTGGTCGCGGTGGCGGTGGCGAACTTCTCGTCGCTGGTACTCGCCGAGCGCTTCTGGAACAGCTCGGGCTTGTTCAGTTCCTTGAGGATGGTCTGCAGGTCGGAGATCGCGCTCTTGAGCTGGCCGATGCCGGTGAACTTGGCGGTGGTGTCGCTTTCCAGACGCTTGAGCTGCGCCTCCTTCGGCGCCTTCTCGGCCGCCACCAGGGTGGAAACGATGTTCTTGATATCAAGGCCCGAGTTGTAGCCGTTGATCGTCGTACTGTTCGCCATCTTGCTTCACCTCGTCAGCTCATTGACGCTTTGTCCTTCCAATTCCAACAGACACTCAAAAGACGTGCCAATTCCGCTCAGGCTTCCGCCTTGAACAGCAGGCTGCGCGCTTCGTCCAGTCGCTCTGCCAGGCGCAGGGCCTCTTCGGAAGGGATTTGCCGGATGACTTCTCCGGAAGTCGAATCGGTCACCTTGACCACTACCCGCCCCGTGGAGTCGTCCAGGCTGAAACTCAGATCACGACGGATGCTCTGGGTGAACTTCTCGATGGAGGAAACCGCCTCCTCGACCGCAGCGCGTTGCTCCTTGTCGCCCATCCTGACGTCGCCCGTCCGTTGCGCGCTTGCGCTGGCGGCCGCCTCGCCGGCCTGGCCGGCCGGGCGTGCGCCATCGGAAGAAGACGCCGAGCCGAACAGCCGGATTACCGGAGCAGCCGTCGAATTGTTGACATTGCTGACGTCCATCGTCGCTACCTCTCAATGAGATACGAGGGGAAGCGCGCCAGCGCTCCCCCTCGTGACTTCACCTTGACCTCGCCGAAGCTTAGCGCAGCAGGCTCAGAACCGACTGCGGCAGCTGGTTGGCCTGGGCCAGGATCGCGGTGCCGGCTTGTTGCAGCACTTGGTTCTTGGTCAGGTTGGCGGTTTCGGCTGCGAAGTCGGTGTCTTCGATCCGGCCGCGAGCAGCCGATACGTTCTCACCGATGTTCTTCAGGTTGTTGATGGTGTTGTCGAAGCGGTTCTGCACCGCACCGAGGTCGGCACGCTGGGCGTCGATCTGCTTGATCGCCTCGTCGATCACCAGCACGGCGGACTGAGCGCCCTTCGCGGTGGAGATGTCGATCTTGGCGACGGTGTCGTTGGTCTTGGCGAAAGCGGTAGCGGAAGGGGTTACGCCAGCCGCGGTGCCTACGCCGGTGCTGCCGGTGTCAGCGATGACAACGCCGGAAACCGCGCTAGTGATCGCACCGGAGCCATCCTTGCCAGCTTTGGAAACATAGCTGATGGTATCGCCGTCGCTGAAGGCACCGATGCCGACGTTGGCGTCGTTGACCGCAGCGGCGATCTTGGCAGCCGCCTGCTCGGCGGTTTCGTTGCCCTTCATGTCGACCTTGACGTTCACGGCGCTGCCGCCGGTGATGCCGATCGCGATGTCGACGGTGCCCGAAGCGGTTGCAGCAGTGACCGCGCCGCCGCCGTCAGCCTTGAAGTAGGTGCCGTTCAGCGACTCTGCGCTCATCTCGTCGATGCCGACGCTGATGATTTCGTTGGCGGCCGAACCCACCTGGAAGCTGGCGACGCCGAAGGAACCGTCGAGCAGCTTGCGGCCACCGAAGGTGGTGGTGTTGCTGATACGATCCAGTTCTTTCTGCAGTTGCTTCACTTCGCCGTTCAGAGCGGTACGCTCGGAGTCGCTGTTGGAGCCGTTGGCCGACTGCAGGGACAGGTCACGCATACGCTGCAGGATGTTGGTCGACTGCTGCAGGGCGCCTTCAGCGGTCTGCGCCAGGGAGATACCGTCGTTGGCGTTCTTGGTAGCCACGTTCAGGCCGTTGACCTGGCTGGTCAGACGGTTGGCGATCTGCAGGCCGGCGGCGTCGTCCTTGGCGCTGTTGATGCGCGAACCGGTGGACAGACGCTGCAGCGAAGTGTTCAGCGACGCGGAAGAGTTGTTCAGGTTCCGCTGAGTGTTCAGCGAAGCGATGTTGGTGTTGACGGTCAAGGCCATCTTGATGCCCTCCAAGGACGATATGTTTGCCTGAGCTTGCGACCTCGGGTGGGCATCGCCCAGGCACCCCTAAAGTTCGCATTCGTGATCTTTATCGGCGCTTCCCTGGGGAGCTTTAGGTTTTTTTTTGACCATCCTCGTTTTTCATGCATCGGCCCCGTCGGAGGGGTTCGCGCAAGGCCTCCCGAGCGCTGCGGACAGCGACGGAAAGCCCCGCCGGCCGCTCAGTCCGGCATCCAGGCACGATACCAGGCGCGCAAGTGCTCGCCGTCGAGCATCCAATCCGCCAGCACCCGTTCGCGCAGGTTATCCCCTGCCCTGGCCGCGGCATCCAGGTCGCGGGTATGCATGCGGATCGCCTCCACCCAGTCGCGGAAACGGTTCTTCACCCGCGTCACCGGCAGATCGTCCTGGTAGCAGCGCACGTCGCTGCAGACCACCGGGAAACCGCAGGCGCCGTATTCCAGCAGGCGCAGATTGCTCTTGCACTCGTTGAACAGGTTCTGCTCCACCGGCGCCAGCGCCAGGTCGAGATCGAGAGCCGCCAATGCCCACGGATAGCGTTCGATAGGCACCCCCGCATGCACTTCCCTGACGAAGGGACGGATGGACGGCGGGCACATGCCGAAGAACACCCAGTCGACTTCGTCGGCCAGTTCCCGGACCACATCGGCGATCAGTTCCAGATCGCCGGTATGGCTCGAGCCGCCCGCCCAACCGACACGTGGCCGCTCGCCGCGCCGCCGCTGCGCCCGCAGCCCCTGCCACCACCCCACCGGCAGGCGGTTCTCGATCACCCGGATATCCGGGTGGAGACCGGCGAAGGCCTCTGCCAGGGCCGGCGTCGACACCACGAAGCGGTCGACGTAACCCAGCCCGCGACGCAGCGTGCGCAAAATGTCCTTCGGCAGGTGCTGGCGATGGGCGCTCTTGAGGGGCACGTTGGGCAGATAGTCGTCCAGCTCGTAGACCTTGAAGGCCCGCGAGAACGCCTGCATCCGCCGCATGGCCTCGAGACGCTCCTCGCCGACCTGGCGCTGCAGCACCAGTACGTCCGGGTCGTAGCGCTCCAGATCGGCCACGTGCATCAGGCCGATCGACAGCGCGCCATCGATGGATGCCGACTCGCGCAACGCGCTGAACGGCTGGATCACCCGGTAATGGCCGCAGCCGAATAGGTCGGCGGGGTGCGCCAGGACAGTGGGCAAGGGCCGCCACCCCTGCAACGGGCGCCAGGCCAGCTGCGGGTCGGCCAGCTTGAAACCGCCTTCGGCCTGCAACGAAAAGCCCGGGTTATAGGCGGGATCGCGTGCCAACAACGGTAGCCAGCGCGCGTACAGCGCATCTTCTTCCTCGACGCTCGCCGCCGTCGTGGCAGGCGCATCGAGCAACAGCCGCGCACGCGGCGTCCATACGTTCAGGTAGCCCGCCTGGACCGCCCGCAGGCAGATGTCGACATCGTCCCAGCGCGTCAGCGCCTCGTCGAAACCGCCCAATTCGAGAAACAACTCGCGGCGCATCAACAGGCATTCGCCAGCCACCGCCGAGTAGTTCTGGTCCACCTGCAGGCGCTGCAGGTAACCGGCGTCCTCGTGCGAACGCCCTTCGAAGGCCCGCCCGGCCGGTCCGCATAAGCCGAGCAGCCAGCCGGCGTGGCAGACCCGTCCGTCCGCCGCCAGGAGCTTGGCGCCTACCGCGCCGACTTCCGGACGCTGGCCATGGTTGAGCAACTGCTGCAGCCAGTCCTTGTCTAGGATGCCGCTGCCGGCATCGAGCCAGAGCAGGAATTCGCCACGCACCCGGGACGCCGCCAGGTTGCGCAGAGCCCCACGGGATAACTGCCCATCGCCTCGCAGCACCCGCACCTGCTCGACACCCATGCCTTCGACGGCGAGCAGCCATTCGCGAACGTCGGCCGCTTCGCCACCCTGTTCCAGCAGAAGGATCTCGTAGTTGGGATAGGCGGTATTCTCCAGCACGGTTTCTACGCAACGCTGGAGCTGCGCCAGGCGCTCCCCGGCCAGCACCAGGATGCTGACCGGCGGTTGCCCGGCGTGGCCGTAGTCCAGCTCGTAGCGCCCCGGCAGCCGGCTTCCGACTGTCGCCTGCGCGTAGCCACGGGCACGCAGGTGGCCTTCGATCGCCGCACGCTCGGCGGTGCTGTCCTGCAGGCGCAGCGCTGGGCCAGACAGCAGTGGCTCGCTGATGTGTCCGATACAGCCCAGGCCCCGCTGCTCGACGAGACGCAACTGGTAGGCCAGCTCGAAAGCCTCGCCGGCGGTCTCGTCGAATCCGCCCGTGGCAAGCAGCGGCTCGCGGCGGAACAACCAGTGCCGGGACAGGCCGGCGGGGAAACTGAGCAGAAGGTCGAGATTCAGGTCCGGGCGCAACGCCGCGCCCAGCTCGCCGTCATCCAGGCGCATGAGTTCGTCGGCGTACACCGCCTGGCAGCTCTCCGGTGCCGCCAGCAGGTCCAGCGCCGCCACCAGCAGGCCGCTGACAGTGAATTCGACGCCCGCTTCGACCAGGAGCAACCAGTCGGTATCAAGCCGGGCAAGCGCCTGGTTGATCGTCGGTATCGGCCCCGCGGCAGGATCGAAGAGCATCGCTCCGTTCCGCGGACTCGCGCCCAGCGGCGCGAACAGGTGGCTCTCGACATGTGGATACGAATTGACGTGCTCCAGGCTCTGCAGGGTGCGCTCCACGGCCTCGGTATCGCCGTGGGTGTCGAGCACCAGCACCGCGAAGCGCGGCCCACCGCCCTGCTCCTGCAGGAATCGATCGATCAGCGCCTTCTGCACCGCATCCGGCCGCCGCGCCTCCAGCCAGGTCGACAGCGTGACGCTACCGAAGCCCGCCGCCCGCCTCAGCGCGGCGAGCAGGTTGACCGGCTTGAAGACACGGGCGTCCAGGCGGGTGATCGGTGCCACCCGGACGAAACGGTTGTCGCCGGCCTGGCGATACCAACCCAGTTCGCGGATAGCCAGGCGGAAGTCGGCATGGCCCTGCTCGCCGATACCGGGCTGGTCGCGCCCGACCTGGCTGAACTGCTGGCGGGAGACGCGGAAACGGGTCAGCGGCCGCGACAGGAACGCCAGGTCGCCACGCTGTAGCAACTGCGCACACATGGCCAGGTCGCCGATCCAGTCGATGGCCCGGCCGTTGAGCATCATCAGGCGTTCGCAGATCTGCAGCAGCGCATCGCGCCGGGCCATCAGACAACTGGGTTCGCCGATGAAGTTGATGGTGTGGTCGGCGAGGAACGAGACCAGCTCGCGACCGTCGATCAGGACGTCGCCGGCGAACGGGAAGCAGGTCGCCAGGATGTCCGGCAGCGGCTGCCCTTCCTCGTCGATACGCAACCGCCGCGACGAGGCCAGGACCACGTTCGGCTCGCGCTCCATCGCTCCCACCAACGCCTCGACGCATTCGGGAAGCAACACGTCGTCGTCGTGGAGAAACTTGACGTACTCGCCCTCCGCCAGGCGGATGCCTTTCGCCGTGCTGCCCAGCTCGCCGAGGCGCGTCTCGTTGCGGAAGTAGCGGATCGGGAATGCCGCGGAGGCGCGCTTCTGCTCGACCAGCGTGGCGATCCGCTCGTCGCTGCTGTCGTCGCAGATGATCAGCTCCAGGGCCGGATAGGTCTGCCCGAGCACGCTGTCGAGGGCGTCCTCGAAGTACTCCAGCTTGTAGGTCGGCATGACGATGCTGACGAGAGCCTGTTCACCCATATTCATTGACCGTTGTCGAAATTGAAGAGCATCGATTCGCCAGGCTAGTCTCTGTCGGGCCTTGCCTTTGGGAATCATCCATAGCCGCGGGCTGCTGTCCGGGTGCGTGTGTCGCTACATGCCGTAAATACTCGTGCAAGGAATGTCATAAGCCGTCTCCGTGACGGAAACCATGCCGGGCACGCTTTGCCGCGCACAGAACAGATTGAACAGTTCCTGCATATCCTGGTTGCGCGAGTCTCCCGGCGGATAGCCATCGAAACCGGCCAGGAGAATTCGTCGCGCTCTGCCGCTGGCGGCCACCGCCAAGGCATAACCGATGACCAGTGAGTTCGGAGCGACGCAGCCCTGAGGGAACACTTCGAACCTGCCGGACCTCACTCCCAACCCGAAATCCAGAAGTTGCTTATCGTGCAACGACATCAGTAATTCGGTAGGCAGGCTCGAGACAGGGGTTATGAGAGGCTGCGGCAGGCGCGCATGGGTTTCGCAATCCGCAAGCAGGCGTACTGGATGGCAGGCTACGCGGAGATCAATCAGGCTGGCGTCGAGATCCGACTGGGTATTCAACGCGACTACCACTGGCCGGGTACGCCGGATATAGGACTCGAGGGCCTGGCGGTGCCTGACCACGCCTGCGCCAGCCCCCAGCAGCAATACTTCCCTGCCTTCCAGCCAGTCGCATGGGGACCAAATCCCTTTCGGCGTTTCATCATAGAGATGACGGGCACTGACGAGCATGTCGCGACGGAAGCTCTGTCCACCTTGCCGACGTAGATAGTCGATAGCGGCAAGCACGTCCTCTTCGCCATAGCGCGGGTCGCCCAGCATTTCCTGGACATAGGTCGGGTGGATGGCATGCTTCCCGGAAAGGTAGTAGAACGCGTTGGTCCCCCAGCCATGCCGCACCTTCAAAGGGGCGAAGTATTCTCCGATCAGGGCCAGCAAGGGGACCAGGTTGGCCCGCGGCTCGGCAAGCTCGATCAACAGTTCCTCGATGCGCACATTGCCGGGGCCGCGTCCCATTCCGGTGATGGTGGCATCCAACCATTCGACGCCCTCGGTCCGCGCGGTCAGGGTGTTCTGTAACGCCAGGCCCATGTTGTCGTGCGCATGAAAACCCAGCGCCCCCGACCAGCCTTCCCGCAGCCAGGCCACGGTCTCGCAGACATCCGCGGGCTTCATGCTGCCCGTGCTATCGGCGAAGTACAGCACGTCGACGGGCCAGTCACTGGCCGATGACGCAAGGCGACTCACCTCCTCACGGGTATGGCCGGCCATTTGCATCAGGTTGAAGCCAACGGCATAGCCTCGGCGCTTCAGCCAGTCGCACGCGGGCAATACACGCTCGAACTCGTGGAAGTGGCAGGCGATGCGCACCATCTTCAGCGCGCTGGTTTCCGCGCTCTCTGGAACCAGTTGTTGCAACGCTGCCTCCAGGCCCATCTCGCCCAAAAGGTCGGCGCCGTTGAGCATCACCGCCAGGGCCAACCCTTCGGGAATGGCAAGGCTGCGGATGAAGTGGTCGGTGGTGTAGGCACAGGCTCCCTTGAACCCTTCGTTGCGCAGAAACCGGAAACCCAGCTCCACGACGTCGACCCGCGCCGCACGCATCGCATCGAGATAACGCTCGATGATCGTGGTGGGGAAGTCCCAGGCGGTGTAGTAGCCACCATCACGGAGGGTACAGTCGAGCACCTTGCTGGTGATCGCCGACAATGGCTGGACCATCCATCAGCTCCTGAGCGTGCAACGCATGTGGCTGCTCGCACCTAGCACTTTCAGCCATTGTTGGAATATAGCCAGGTGCTCCCTGGGCAACTGGTGGATGTGTATAAAAGGAGAGTCCATGGCGTCCTTCGGCAACCAGTTGGCAACCATGTCGACATCGAAATTTCCAGGAGTGTCCATCTGAACGATGCTGTAGCCCGAACGCATGGCGAAATGCCCGATATTTTGCGGAGTGAAAGCCTGCAAATGCATCGGCGGAAAAATACCATGGGCCAGCGCACGAAAGCTGTTGTAACCCAGTGCCTGGTTGTCCATACCGAGCGCGTTAGGTGTATGGAAATGATGGAGCCCTCCATCGCTCATGAGCTTCTTCGTGGCGACCATAAAACCGTGAGGATCGAACAGATGCTCGATCAGCTCGAAATGGATGATCAGGTCGAAGACCCCGCCACTACCGGCAGCAAACTCCTCGGCACTGGCAGCATGGAGCGTGAGGTCGCGGTCTTCGTTCCTAGCGATGGCCGAAGCGTCGATATCAATGCCGGTCAATTCGCATCGGTGCAGGAGATCGCTGGCGTGAAGGGCAGCCTTCAACTCGGATAACAAGCCGCCCGAATTGCAGCCGACCTCAAGGATGCGTATCCGCGCCCGGCCCAGCAGATACTCATCGATCAGAGTGAGGAGAAAGCGCACCCGATCGGAAATTATCCGGTCGCCTGAGCGCTGACGCGCCTTCAACAGGTCGCCGAGCATGCCGTTGCAGCGGCACTGGCTGTAATAATGACCAAGTACCGCCGGCGGCGGGCAAGGCGTTACATACGCGGTGGTGCAGCGCATGCATTTGGCGACACGATAGATACCCTGGAAAGGTTCGAGGTCGGCGCGCTCCTGCGCTCCGCAACAAGGACAACACCTTTCCACGAATGCATGAGAAAACTCCGTGTAAATCGCCAACGCATCGGCGATACGCTGCTCATAGATCGCCAACGCCTGTTCCCGGGTCCGGTTCTGCTGCAGGAAGCTGACATAGGCGGGCACGGAATAGAGCCCCATGCTGCTTTCAACTACCCCCTCTGCAGCCGAGTGGACGTAAGGAGATTCGCTCATGAGTCGCTCCGCCTATAGACCAACTCGTCCCAATCGGTAGGCAGCCTCTTGGGACTTTTCGATAGATTGGCGATATCCCACAACGCGAAGCCGATATCATCCATCTGCTGGAAGGCCTTCGCGGAGATATCACTCCTGCCGCAGAAACCGAAGAGAGACGCTTCGATGGCTATGTAATCGACTTGCCCAGGGGAGACAGCCTCCATCTCCTGGCACTCGTAGCCGTGCATGTCGATGTGGGCGTTACGCAGACACTCGCAATCCTCAACGCTATCGAGACCTGACTCGAGAGAATCCAGTCTGCACCCCAGGTCAACAAGCTTGGAAAACCACAACGACTCGCCAGGCTGTGCGTCGATGCCAAGTATGGTCGGAGCAATCGAGGACGCCAATTGCTCACAGAAGCGCCGAGGCAAATAGGTCCGAGCATAGTCGGCATCGCACCACTCGAAAGTACCGCAGCGAGACGAGTAGGCCGCCGAGTCGTCACGGGGCATGCTGGTCACCTCCAACGCTAGCGGTTCGCGGCTTGCGCTGGAGGATTGCGTCCAACACCCGCTCCACATCCTCGAGGTTATCCACTGAGATGGACTGGTCGCTCATTTCGATCATCTTGACTTCCCAACCCAATTCGAGAAAGCGCAGAATCTCGATGTCCTCGACCTCCTCCAGTGAAGTTTTCGTCGGCCTGGCTGCGAACGCTCGCAGCGCCTCACGCGGAAAGGCGTAGGCACACACCTGACGCCAGGCCCGACTAAACTCGCCTTGTTTGGTCGTCGGAATGGCTGCCCGCGACATGTAGAGCAAGCGTCCATCCGGACGAAAGACCACCTTAGGGACCGATGGGTTGCGAAACGTCGTTTCGTCAGCGATGCCACAGTAGCCATTGATAATCGCTTCCGGGCTCGCCTGGGCTGCATCGATCAGCTTGCGCAGATCGTCAGGATTGAACAGCGGCTCATCGCCCTGAACATTGATGAAGATTTCCGCTGAGACCCGTCCGGCCACTTCGGCGACCCGGTCGGTTCCGGTCAGGCAACGGCTCGAGGTCATGAACGTGCGAATCCCCTCGCCTTCGCAGACTGCGCGGATGCGTTCGTCGTCGGTGGCAACCAGCACATGCTCGGCGTCCACCGCCTGGATGCATTGCCTGTAGGTCCTGACGATCATCGGCACGCCGCATAAGTCGAGCAAGGGCTTGCCTGGCAAGCGTGTCGACGCATGGCGTGCGGGAATGACAACGGCGTACTTCATGGAGTCCCTCATCCGATGGGCGGAAACTGCGTTTTCCGCGACATTTAACCGACCCTACCCCGCCAGAAATCCCGCGAGTTCATGGCAAGTCGGCTGGCGGCCTCCGCCCGCAGCAGAGCTCCATCGCTATCGGAAAACAGGCGGTTCCAGCTTTCAGCGGAAAACGAATAGAACGTGTCACGCTCCAGGTTGAACAGCGCGGTGAACTTCAACGAGTACCAGCTCATATACGGCTCAAGGGCCAGGAGGCGCGCCTGTGCAAAACGGTAAGAGTCGGCCAGGGACTCCACAGGAAAGCCCAGACGCCGGGCATAATCTCGCCAGAGCGCAGATTCGAAGGTGTACTGAGACAGCTCCTGGTAATGCCGCTCCGGCGACAGTTCCAGCCGATCGGACAGCTCGTCGGCGGCCCAGTCTGCCGGACGCGGATCCTCGGGCAGGGACCAGAGCGCCAGCATATCCTCGGTTCTTGCAATCATCGCTTTCTCCGAGAAGTGGAACGGCATGTACTGCCAGGAAGCACCCAGCGAAACCGCGATCTTCCCGGCATTGCGGCCATGCGAGAAGAGTCCGTTGAGCGCCTGGTGAAGCGAACCATGAAGAATGTTGTCGCTGCGGCAACGAACAGCGAACTCGATCCCCTTGTCCGCCAGGCGCTGTACACCCAAGCGTGCCGAACGCAGGATCACATTGCGGTTCATCAAGCCGAGATTCTCCGGCTGTGGAACCAATATCAACTCATCCAGCCAGGGGCGGCAGCGCTCGAGCAATTCGCTGGACTGATGGTCCCAGGTCACCATGCACTGGTAGGCGGACGGGAAATGCGAGCGGTTCCAGGCCAGCACCAGCGGCGTGAAGTCGAACGCCAGGCCCTGGACGAAAATACCCATCCGACTGGAAGGCAGATCGCGCCTCATCGTCAGACTTGGGAGCAGCTCGGCGACGTCCTGCATTTCATCGAGCAGCGCCACGTTGCCCGGATCGAAATCGATAGCGCGTACCGTGCGGAACCTGCCATGAAACTGACTGATCTGGTTCATCACTTCGGGGAAGTGGTTGGCCATGACCACGATCACGGTGTGCTCCAGCGATTCCTGTTCGAGTGCAGACGGCGCCCGAACTTCCACGCCGTGGATGCGCTTCCCCTGATTTTCGGGATAGGGACAGATAGTGTATTGCAGGTTCAGGTACTCGCTCACACACGGGTAGAAATCCTGGAAAAACTGCCCCGCCCCCCATCCGACTAGGCGAACCTTGGAGAGGTCCAGGTCAGGGTACTTGAGGCGTGCACGCAGCAAGGTTCCGGTAACGATAGACATGTTCAAGACTCTTCAGATTACGAGACGAGCATTCGACGTCCACGACGACATTCATCCGCTGGAAGGTCATGTCTTACCCTCCGGGCCATGGAACGGAAGCCATAGGTGTCGATAGGGAGACGGCCTTTCATGCGGAATACTCCGGCCAGTCGACATACAGAATGGTGTCGTAGAAAAACATCGAATAGTGCCGTAGCCGCAACCGAGCCCCCGGGGCGATCTCATCGATCGCAGCGACAATCTCCAGCAGGTCCGCCACGTGGTGATAACAGGTAATGGCCATGCGCGGCCGGCATTCGCCGATCAGGCGCGCTGCGCCGCGGAGGACCCGCGCTTCGTGGCCCTCCACATCCATTTTGAGCAGGCTCATACGGTCCAGGACGTCGTCCAGGCGCACACAACGCACTTGAACCGCACCATCCGCCTGGACCCGACTGCCCATGGTGCCGTGCGCAGCGAACGCAAGATAGCCCTCATCGTCGGACACGGCCAGGTTGTGCAGCTTCAGCCTGGCATGTCCGTTTAGGGCCGCGTGCATGCGCTGGTAGTTCGCTGGGTCGGGCTCGAAGGCGTGGATCGAGGCGTATCGATGACGGGCTGCCAGCATGAATTTCTTCACCGTATCACCGTCGAAGGCGCCGATATCCACGTAGTGCTCGTCGGTTCGCAGGTCGATCGGATGTCCGGCGCCGCGGTATAGGGAAAAGTATTCCTGCTCTCCCGGACACACGACATCCAGCAGAGCGGAACGGTTTCCATCCAGGCGCAAGCGCATGATGGCATCCAGGGTCTTGCGGCTTGGCTCGTCGGCCAGACGCTCGCGCAGCGAGACGAACTCGGCATGATATTTCACGGCCAGCTCGCGAGTCAGCGCACCGGTCTGGTAGACCAGCGGAATATCCAGCAGATAGAGGAGTTCAGGTAAGTCGAGGGTGGCGCATTTCGCGGCGCTTGAGAGACGGTCCAGCGTCAGCCATGCAGACAGCGAATAGGCGCAGTTCACCGCCGGCCTCCCGGCATGACGGGGATCGCTCAGGTGAGCAGTGGGGATCACTTCGTCGAAGCCATCGACAGTAGTGCCTTCCCTGAAGAGCACATCATCGACGGCGACCAGGCGCACATCAGGCAGGCGCCTGGCCAGGCCGGACGCGATATGGGGTCGATAGATACGCCCGAGATAGGAGCTAGGCACCAGCAACATGAGATATCCACTCTGTTCGCAACGCGCTAGAAAATCCGCTTGTGCAATGCTGCCACCATCCACCATCGACCACCCCTCAATTGTTCAGGATGCGCGCCCCATCGGGCATGAGTTCATCGTAAAAGGAGTAATTGGGCAGCTCCCGGGGAAGCCTGCCCGGCAACAACCATTCGCAGTGTCGCCCCACCCGGGTGTCGGCGAGCGCGACGCTGCCCGCACCCAGCGTGCTGCCCTGGCCGATCTCCACTCGCCGTCCCAACTGCACGCCAGCGAGCAGCGTGCTACAGGTTCCGACCCGGCAGTCCTCCTCCACCAGGACCTGCAGCTCCAGCCAACTGCCAGTGCCGATGCGGGCACGACCGGCGAGCACGCAACCGGCGCCGACGAACACGTTGCCCAGCAGTCGCACGCCTTCGCCGACGATGGCCTGAGGCGAGACGATATCGAATAGCCGGTAGCCCGCCAGGCGGATGTCCGCGATGAGCTTGTGGCGGGCGTAGTTCACCGCCCGCTCGTCCAGCGCCACGAATACTTCGCTTTCCGCAGCGGGGTAGCGTTCGAGCAGAGGCGCAATATCGAAGTTGTGTCGATCCGCAGCATTCAGCTCCAGGACCCGGTGTTCCAGTCCCCGTTCCCGCGCGGTACTGTCCGCCCGTTCGAGCGCGCGCCCTTCCCCGACGATGATCGCTTGCTTCATGCCCTCTCCCCCAGTACCTGCGCGCGATACCACAGATGCTGGCGCACCAACTGCACCTCGTAGTCGCCGTGCATGAACGGCGGCGAATGTGCACCCAGTCCCTCCTGGAGGCGTTCCAGGACCAGGGTGTCCTCGCCGATCACGTTACGCTCGCCGCGAATCAGGGTGCTCAGCAAAGCGCTGAAATCGGTCTTCGGATCCTTGCGCCGGGCAGTCATCATCCACAGGTGGTAGTCGGTCTCGCCGGGTGCCACCGGATCGTACTGCTGGAGCAGGAAGTGCTCGCCACGGACGCTGCAGAAGTTCACGTTCGGGTAGATGAACCAGTTGTAGTAGGCGTGCTCGTCGCCGTAGCCCTCGCAGAGGTCGGAGAACCAGCTCTTGTAGGGCTGGATCGGCGCCTTGGTGGGGAAGCTCAGCGAACGCAGCTCCGGCGTTTCGCCTTCCTGCAGCAGGCGCAGCACCTCGGACGGCACCGCAGCCTCGCGTGCCAAACCGCGCACCGGAGCGGTCATCACCGGGAGGAAGGTCTTCGGATGGACGAAAGGAACGTGGTTGTAGTCTTTCACGTTCTCCATGTTCAGCTTCCAGTTGTAGCGCACCTTGTGGCAGCTGTAGATCAGCCGCGTATCCAGGTGCGAGGAGACCTCCCGCAAGGTTTCCAGGAATCCATCATCGAACTGCTCGCGCAGCGGCAACGGGTCGTCCGCCAGGTTGACGAACAGCAGTTGCCCCACCTCTTCCAGGTGCAGCTTGCGCAAGCCGATCCGCGCCCGCTCCTCGGCGCTGAACTGGTACAGGCTGGAGTTCGGAATGCCCTGTAGCTGCCCCTCGGCACCGAACGACCAGGCATGGTACGGGCAGACCAGCGGTCGCTGGCCGGTGCATTCGGTCTGGATCGCCGACAGACGATGCGGACACTGGTTGAGAAAGGCCCGAATGCCGGACTCGGTACGCTGCACCACGACCGGCACGCCGGCGATCTTGCGGGTGAAGAACTGGTTGCGCTCGCGCACCATCGAACTGAAGCCGACGAAGATCCAGAGCCTGCCGAACAGCCTTTCGCGCTCCAGCGCGAGCGTCTGCGGCTCGGTGTAGTGCGCTGCGTCCAGCGCATGGCGAGTCATGTCCACATCCACAACCTTCACTTGCTGAAAATAACCCGGGCCGGATTGCCGACCACGGTCTGTCCGGCCGCCACGTCCTTGAACACCACCGCGCCCATGCCCACCACGGCGTCTTCGCCGATACTGACGTCGCGGGCGATCATCGCCCCGGAGTTGATCACCGCGCGATCGCCCACCTTCACGTAGCCAGCCAGCAGGCAGCGCGGGCCGATGTGTACATAGTCGCCGATGACCACGTCGTGGCCGAGCATGGTTTGCTGGTCGATGAAACCGTAGGCGCCGATACGGCAGTCCACGCCGCTGCTCACGTCGTAGCCGAAGAAGGTCGGGCCGTAGCTGGTCCGCACGCCAAGGGTGCAGCGGGTGCGGATAGCGACGAACTCGGCGCCCTTCGCCAGCAGGCATGCGACCTGCTTCTGGCGACTGAGCGGATCGCCGACCGCGGCGACGAACAGTTGGTCAGGCTCGGCGACGAAGCTCTCCGGATACCCGAGCCACGGATAGTAGAGCGACTCCGCGACCGCTTCGGGGCCGCGCTCGTCGAGAAACCCGCCGATCACCCAGTCGATGCCGTGACCGTAGTCGACCTGCAGCTGGGCCAACACCTGACGCCCCAACCCACCGGCGCCGAGGATGATGATCCTCTTCATTGCATCGTCCTCAACTGATGGTCAGGCCGCCGTCCATCACCAGGGTCGTGCCGGTCACCCAGCGGCTGGCATCGGAAAGCATGAAGATAGCGGCGTTGGCGATATCCTCGGGCTTGCCGAAGCCCAGCGGATAATTGTTGCGCTCGGTGTCCATGGAACCCACGACCTGGGCCGTAGCTTCCAGCAGCGGTGTTTCCACCAGCGCCGGCGACAGGCAATTGACCCGGATCCGCCGTTTCACCACTTCCATGGCCAGGCAGCGGGACATGGCGATCAGAGCGGCCTTGGTTCCCGAGTATGCGCCCACTCCGGCAACCCCGATGTGGGCGGCGATGGAAGCGATGAACAGGATCGAGCCGCCGGCCGCGATCAGGTTGCGCTTCAGCAGCGCCTGGGTAAGCAGCATCGGCGAGTCGACATTGATCGACTGAACCTCGCGCAGGTGCGCTTCGCTCATCATACGGACCGGACATAGACGGGAGATCCCCGCGCTATGCACTACCCCATGGATTTCGCCATCGAGCGCCGCGACCAAGGCGGCACGCTGCTCGGCGACCGTGAGATCGACCTGGATCGCCTGGTGCGACAAATCGGAAATCGCCTGCAACGCTTCCAGGCTGGCGCCCAGGCGCTGTGGGTCGCGACCGCTGACGATCAATTCGGCGCCCATCCGCGCGCAGCTCTGCGCGATGGCCAGGCCCAGGCCGGAACTGGCGCCGGTGACCAGGATGCGCCTGCCCGACAGGCTGAAGGGATTGAAGGAAGTCTCGTCGTTCACTTGGCTGATTCCGCGTTCAAGGCACTCAGGATTCGATCAGATCGGGGAACTTCGCCCCTTCGATATCCACCAGGCAGGTACCCCAGGACAGGCCGATACCGAAGCCGCAGAGCAACACGCGATTGCGGCCGGCCTCGAGTTCCCGGTTGATCCGCGCGGTCATGGTCACCGGCAGCGAGGCGCCGCTGGTGTTGCCGAAGTCGCGCAGGGTCGAAGGCACCTTCTCTACCGGCAGGCCGAGCTTCTTGCGGATGGTCTCGTTGATCATCCGGTTGGCCTGGTGGAAAACGAAGTAGTCCACTTCGTCCTTGCTCGCACCGGCATAGTCGAGCAGCTTTTCCACCGCCGGCGGTACGCGCTGGGTGGAGAAGCTGAGTACGGCGGTGCCGTCGAGCTGCAGGTCGATGGCACGGTGCCAATGGTCGTTCTCGTCCTCGCGGAACGGCATCAGGTGCTGCACGCCGACCGGTTCGCGATGGCCGCCCACCGGCAGGATGATGGCCTTGTAGCCGCTGCCGTCGCTGTTCAGGTCGAAGTGCATCGGCGGCGCGCCTTCGCAGAACTCCAGCGCCGTCGCGGTGCCCGCGTCGGAGAAGATCGGATCGTTGACACTGGCGCCGCGGTCGCCGACCAGCACAAGGCCCTTCTTCACCCCGCCGGCGGCAATCAGCGAACCCAGCAGGTTGAGGGCGAACGGATAGGCCGAGCAACCCAGGTTGACGTCGAAGGCCACGGTGGAATGCGGCAGCCCCAGGCGGTCCTGGAGGATGATCGCGGTAGCCGGCGCCAGGTAGTCGGGAGACTGGGTCACGACGATCAGCGCATCGACCTCCTCGCGCTTCCACTCCAGGCTTTCCAGCAGGCGCTCGGCGGCGTCGAAGGCCAGGTCGGAGAAGCACTGCCACTCCTGCGCCATGCGCCGCGTCTCGATGCCGATGTTGCGCACCAGGCGTTCGCGCTCGGCGCGCAACTGCGGCTTGCAGTCGGTCAGGTTGGAGATAACGCGCTTGGGGACGCAGGTCGCCATCCCGGCGAAACGGACGTTCTTCAGCGTGGAGGTGGCCATGGTCAGAGTCCGAGCATCTGGTAGAGGTCGCCCACCGTGCGAGCCTTGATCAGGTCTTCACCGGTGATGGTCTTGCCGTATTCCATGTCGAACATGACGATGACCCCGAGCGCGGCCAGCGAGTCCCATTCCGGCAGGTCTTCGAGCTGGGTGTCCATGCTGACCTCGACGGGATTCTGGAAATCGGTGGCGGAAAGGAAGTCTTCGATGAATTTTGCTTGGCTCATTTCTTGTCTACCTGAGTGAGGCGGTTGTTCATTCTGTTATCGGTCGCGACGGGCTCAACTTGATGCTCGCCGCCGCGGCATGGCGGCGGAAGCGATCAGGCCGGCGACGAACTCGACGTCTGCGGCGGCCAGCCCGGGATAGATCGGCAGGCACAGCACCCGCGAGGAAATCGACCGCGCCACCGGAAGATTGGCGGGCGCCGCCGAGGGCAGCGAATGGTACATGGGGAAGTCGCTGATGAGTGGGTAGAAGTAGCGCCGCACCAGCACATCCCTGTCGCGCAGGCGCTGGTACAGCTCGTCGCGCGAAAGCGGAAAATCGTCTTCCACCAGGATCGGGAAATAGGCGTTGTTGGCGAAGATCTGGGTACCAGGCCGGAGGCACTGGATGCCAGGGACGCCGGCCAGCAGGCGCCGATAGCGCTCGGCGATCTCCCTGCGCTGCTCCAGGGCCTGGTCGACGTGCTTGAGTTGCAGCAGCCCGAAGGCAGCGCCGACCTCGTTGAGCTTGCCGTTGATGCCGGGCATGACCACCGTGACCTCGTCGACGAAGCCGAAATTCTTAAGGTGGTTGAGGCGTTGCCGGGTGTTTTCGTCCGAGCAGATGATCGCACCGCCCTCGAAGGTGTTGAACACCTTGGTGGCATGGAAGCTGAGGATGCTCAGGTCGCCGTGGCGCAGCACGCTGCCGCCGGCGTCGCGCACGGCGAAGGCATGCGCGGCATCGTAGATGACCTTCAGGTGGTGGATATCGGCGATCCGCTGGATCGCCTCGACATCGCAGGGGTTGCCGTAGCAATGCACCGGCAGGATCGCGGTGGTCTGCGGGGTGATCGCCGCCTCGATCCGCGACGGGTCGAGATTCATGGAGTCCTGGTCGATGTCCACGAAGATCGGCTTGAGCCCGTTCCACAGCAGCGCGTGGCTGGTGGCGACGAAGGAGTACGGCGTGGTGATCACCTCGCCGGTCACCCGCAATGCCTGCAGCGCGGTGATGAGCGCCAGGGTGGCGTTGGCGAAGAGCACGATGTGCTTCACCCCCAGGTATTCGCACAGGGCCTCTTCCAACGCATGGTGCATGTCGCCCCCGTTGGTCAGGAAGCGGCTCTCCCAGATCTTTTCCAGGTAGGGGATGAACTCTTCCAGGGGCGGCAGCAGCGGGCTGGTGACCGGGATCGTCTTGTTGTTCATGTAGGGCCCTGATGAATGGATACTCAGGCGAGTAAAGGGCGAAAAACCCGAGCACGCCACTCTATGCAAGGCCCGTACCCAAAGAGCCTGATGCAGGTCAAAGCCCCTGGTCGCGCGGCCCCTGGCTGTTCCACAGGCGCTGCGGCGCGAATCGGCAGTCAAACTTCTGACAAATTCTCCCGTGTTTCCGTAGACCTTGCGGAACATACCCTCCAGCGACACAGGTCCAGTCCCTGCGAACGAAAAGGCCCATGACGGAGTCATGGGCCCTGTTTCACAGAGGGACTGTCACTTCAGGTAGTTGAACAGGCTCAACCCCTGGATCTTCACGTAGCTCTGCTGCGCGGCATCCATGATGGTGGACTGCAACGACAGCCGCGACAACGCCTCGGCGTAGTCCAGGTCCTGGATCTGCGACATCACCGACGCATTCACCAGCTTCACATCGTCGATGAAGGTCTCGGTGCTTTCCACGGTATTCAGGCGCGCGCCGATCTTGCCCTGGCCGCCATCCACGGCGGCAGCCACGGCGGAGAGGTTGGTCAGGGCCACCGCCGTCGCATCGCGGATGGCGTCGTTGCCGGCCTGGTTGTCGGTGGAGCTTTCCAGGGCCTTGCGCAGGTCCGACACCACGTTCAGCAGGCTGCGCTTCTCGCTGCCCGGCTTGTAGTTGACGTTGAACTCGTCGCCCGCCTTCGGCGTGCCGTCGATCGTCACGCTGACGCCGGCGTAGAGCACCTTGTCGATGGTCTTCGGGTCGTCGTCGATGGCGCCCTTGGACAATTGCCAGGCCGGCGGCGAATTCGGATCGTAGGTGGTCCAGTCATAGCCCGGAGGCAGGCTCTTCGGATCGTAGACCACATACTCCTTGTCGCTGACGAAGTGGATGTTGAAGCCGTCGGTTGCCGCAGGCGGATTGCTCGCCGGGAACTGGCTGTCGAAGGCCAGCTCGTCCTCGACCAGGCCGACCGAGATGCGACCGTCGCCGGTATTGCCAGCCGCCGCCTTGGTATCGAGACGAGCGGCATTGACGATGTCCTCGAACAGTACCTTGCCGCTGTCGCTGACCGGAATCCGCGTGCTGCTGGCGATCTGCACCTCGCGCTGGCTCTCGTCGCCCATGTAGCTGTAGGTGCCGTCCTCGTTGCGCACGAACGGCTGCACCGAGCCCTGGGACCCGGAAAACAGGTATTTGCCACTCGCGTCGCGGCTGTTGAGCAGGTTCAGCAACTCGTCCTCGCGCTGGCGCAACTCGCTGGCCAGCGACTTCTTGTCGTTGGAGTCCAGTGCGCCGTCGCCGGCCTGGCCGGCGATCTCACGGATGCGCTGGAGGACGTTGCCAACCGAACGGAGGATGGTTTCTTCCTGGCTCAGGCTGTTCTTCGCCTCGGTCATGCCGGTCTTGTACTGCTCGTTCAACCCCTGCTCCTGGTCCAGGCGCAACAGGCGTACCGAACCGACCGGGTCGTCCGCCGGTGTCAGGATGCGCTTGCCGGTGCTGATCTGCTCGAAGGTACGGTTCAGGTCCGCGTAGTTGCGGGAAATCCCGTTGACCGAGTTGTTGAAGGCCTGGATGGTGGAAATGCGCATGGTGGCGGTCTCGCTGGCTTAGGCCCCGTCGAGAGAACTCAACGGAACGCTCCAATCAGGGTATCGAACAGAGTGCGGGCAACTTGAATCACCTGGGCCGAGGCACCGTAGTACTGCTGGAACTGGATCAGGTTGGCCGCCTCTTCGTCGAGGCTCACCCCGGACAACGAATCGCGGCTGTCCTGGGCCTGCTTCAGCACCGTGGCGCTGGCCTCGCTGCTGGCACGCACCTGGGCGGTCAGGGTGCCGACCCGCTCGACCAGGCCACCATAGGCCTCGTTATAGGTGGAACCGGTGTTGTCGGTGCCGCCGACGGTCGGCTTGGTCTGCAGGGCCAGCAGGTTGAGAGCGTTGCGGTTGTCGGAAATACCCTTGTCGTTGAAGCCCAGCTTGAAGCTGTCGGAGTTCTGCGGTACGCCGCTGAGCTCGAATTCGTAGCTGTATTTCTGCCCGCTCGGGTCGGTGAACGCCATGCGCACGGTATTGGTATTGCCGCTGGTCAGCGTCGGGCTGCCGGTCAGGGCGTTACCGTCCTTGTCGACGTAGCTCCAGCCGGCCGGCAACGGCGAGGACAGGGTATAGGTCTTGCCGTCGGCGCTGAGCGTCGCGCCCAGGCTGATCCCGTTGGGCCCGAACGCGCCCTGTAGCACAGTCGGATCCACCGGCGACGGACCGCTGGTGAGGGTCGGCGCGCCGATCTTGCCGGTGCCGCGGTTTTCGGTGGTCGACTCGGTACGCGCGGTACCGGCGAACGCCAGTTGCGAGGCATTCTTCAGCGTCGCCTCGATATCCGCCGCGCCACGCCGGGTCGGCTGCAGGGTGAAGCGGTCGCCGGCAGCCGGGAGCTGGTCGAGGGTCAGGTTGAAGCCCTGGTCGACGCCGTTGGCATCCTTGAACGAGAGGGTGTAGGGACCGGTACCGCTGACCGTGACCTGCATGCTTGCGTCGTCGCCCAGGCGCCGCGCGGTGAAACTGGTGCCGTCGAAGTCCAGGCGGAAATCGCTGGAATTCAGCTTGCTGGTATCGGTGATGTTCAGGTTGGCGTGGACATTACCGGTGTTGCCATTCTTCGCCAGGACCCGCAGCGCGGTGATGTCCGGATCGTTGATGTCGCCGAACAGGTTGGCGCCGGCCTTGCCGGCCAGGTCGAGGCCCTGCCCCAGCTGCTTGTTGATGGTATCGGCGAGGGTGATCGCCAACTGCCCGAGCTTGTTGTAGCTGCTGTCCAGGGCGCTGTTGCGGTAGGCCAGCAAGCCACCCATCTCGCCGCCGGACACCAGGCCGGTGACGTTCTGTATGGAGTTGCCGTTGCTCAGTTGCACCTGGTAGCGGGTCGGGTCATCCAGCCCGGGCACCACGCTCAGGGTCGACACGGTATTGCCCACCACCAGCGGCTGGCCGCTACCGATGAACAGGCTGACGCTGTTGTCGTCCTGGGTGACCGCGGTCACCCCGATCATCTCGGACAGCTTGCGCACGGCTTCGTCGCGCGCATCCATCAGGTCGTTGGGCACCGCGCCCGCCGACTTGGCCTTGGCGATGGCATCGTTGTAGCTGGCCACGCTCTGCGACAGATGGTTGACCTGCGAAGCCAGCGCGCCCAGTTGCTGGTTGATCAGGCTGTTCTGCTTGTCCAACTGGTCGTAGAGGGTATTGAAGGTCTTGCCCAGCCCCTCGGCCTGGGCAAGCACTGCCTCGCGCGCTTCGGTCGAGGAGGGATTGTTGGCGGCGGCCTGCAGTGCGGCGAAGAAGCGCTGCATGGCCGGGCTGACGCCGGTGGTGGTGTTGGACAACAGGCCGTCGAGCTGCTCGATCTGGCTACGGAATGCGCTCAACTCGCTGTTCTGGCTGGTGGCGTTGCGCAACTGGCCGGTGAGGAAGTCGCTGGCCAGGCGGCGCACGTCGACGATCTGGCTGCCCGAGCCCATGTAGCCGGCACCGCTGAACTGCGGGACCTGGGTCTGCTGGATGGCATCCTGGCGACTGTAGCCCGGCGTCTTGACGTTGGTGATGTTGTGCCCGGTGATGGTCAGCCAGGTCTGGCTGGTGCCGAGGCCGGACAGGCCTATCGAGAGTAGGTCGGACATGGGTCAGTTCCTCCTTGCTCAACCCAGAGGCGGCGTGCCGGCGGCGGCGACGGCCTGGTAGGTCTGCATCTGTCTGGCGATCTGCGCCACCTTGCGGGCGTACTGCGGATCGGTGGCGTAGCCGGCGCGCTGCAGTTCCTGCATGAAGCGCTCGGGGTTGGCGGCACTGTCCAGGGCGTTCTGGTAGCGGTCGTTGCCCTGGAGGAAGCTGACGTAGTCGTGGAAGCTCTGCTCGAACGACGAGTAGGAGCGGAACGCCGCGACTTCCTTGACCGCCTTGCCGCCTTCGTATTCGGTGGTGAGAGCGCGCGCCGAGGCACCATCCCAGCGGCTGCCGGTCTTGATGCCGAACAGGTTGTGGCTGCTGCCGCCATCCTGCTGGCGGATGATCGATTTGCCCCAGCCGGTCTCCAGCGCGGCCTGGGCCACCAGGTAGCGGGCATCGACGCCGATCCGCTCGGCGGCCTTCTGGGCCATCGGCAGCATGGTGGCGATGAACTCGTCGGCCGAGGCGAACATCGACTTGCCCCTGGCCAGCGGCGGCTGGGCGATGCGCCGGCTGCCCTGGCTGTCGACGCCATCGGTGGAGAAACCGCGGCGGCTCGCCGCCGGGTAGCTCTGCGCCGGCAGGTAGCTGTCCTGGCCCAGGCTCTGCATCTGGCTGGCGGCCGGCGAGGCGGAGGGAACGATGCCGGCGAGCATGCGCTCGGTCAGCTTGCCCGGCAGCGCCAGGCGCCTCTGGTTGAGCAGCTTCGAGTCGTCGCGGCCGGCTTCCGGCATCGGCAGGGCCTTGCCGGCCTGCGCGCTGGGGTTGCTCGGCCAGCGACCGGCGCCGTTCTCGGCGACCCGGGCGAACGGGTTTTCGCCGTTGCCCCTGGAGCCTTGCTTCATCTTCGACAACTGGCGCACCAGCACGTCGGCCAGGCCGATGCCGCCGGCATTCTTCGACAGGCTCACCGACAGTTGCTGGTCGTACATGTCCTGGTACTGCTTGGTGGTCTGGCTGTTCATGAAATTGCCGTCGCCCAGCGCTTCGTTGGCCGAACGCATGGATTTGAGCATCTCGTTGAGGAACAGCGATTCGAATTCCTGGGCGACCTTGCGGATGTTCGCCTCGCCGTCGCGGTCCTTGCCGACCTTGAGCTGGTTGAGGCGGTTGAGATCGGTATAGGAGCCGCTGTCGGGGCCTGCGCCGATACCGCTGAGCAAACGGGAATCCATGGCGTCGTCCTCAGATCACGATCAAGTCGGCCTGCAACGCGCCGGCCTGCTTCAGGGCTTCGAGGATCGCCATCAGGTCGCTCGGCGCGGCGCCGACCTGGTTCACCGCGCGGACGATGTCGTCCAGGGTGGTGCCGGGACCGAACTTGAACATCGGCTTGGTCTCCTCCTCGGCGTTCACCCGCGAGCGCGGCACCACCGCGGTCTGGCCGTTGGAGAAGGCACCGGGCTGGCTGACGATCGGGTCCTCGGTGATGCTCACGGTCAGGCTGCCGTGGGTGACGGCGGCCGGCGATACCTTGACGTTCTGGCCGATGACGATGGTGCCGGTGCGCGAATTGATGATGACCTTGGCCACCGCCTCGCCCGGCTGCACGTCGAGGTTCTCCAGGATCGACAGGTAGTCGACCCGCTGGTTCGGATCGAGCGGCGCGCTGACCCGCACCGAGCCGCCGTCCACCGCATGGGCGACGCCCGGACCGAGCAGTTCGTTGATGCGGTCGACGATGCGCTTGGCAGTGGTGAAGTCCGGGCGGTTGAGGTTCAGCGTCAGGCTGTTGCCCTGGTCGAAGCCGCTCGGCACCGCGCGTTCGACGGTGGCGCCGGCCGGGATACGTCCGGCGGACGGTACGTTGACGGTGATCTTCGAGCCGTCGCGGCCTTCGGCGTCGAAGCCGCCGACCACCAGGTTGCCCTGGGCGACCGCGTAGACCTGGCCGTCGATACCTTTCAGCGGAGTCATCAGCAGGCTGCCGCCGCGCAGGCTCTTGGCGTTGCCGATGGACGACACGGTGACGTCGATCGGCTGGCCCGGCTTGGCGAACGGCGGCAGGTCGGCATGCACCGATACCGCGGCGACGTTCTTCAACTGCACGTTGCCGACGTTGGCCGGCACCTTGATGCCGAACTGCGCCAGCATGTTGTTGAAGGTCTGCAGGGTGAACGGCGTCTGCGTGGTCTGGTCGCCGCTGCCGCTCAGGCCAACCACCAGGCCATAGCCGATCAACTGGTTGGTCCGCACGCCCTGGATGCTGGCGATATCCTTCAACCGCTCGGCCTGGGCCGCGCCGGCGGCCAGGAGCAGCGCGGCGAGGGCCAGCAGGTGCTTGAACTTGGTCATCGCGAGCGTCCTCAGAACGGCCACAGCGGGCTGAGGAAGAAGCGGTCCAGCCAGCCCGGCTGACTGGCATCGGCGAAGGCGCCGGTGCCGGAATAGGTGATCCGGGCGTCGGCCACGCGGGTCGAGGACACGGTGTTGTCGGTGGCGATATCGTCGGCGCGGACCAGGCCGGCGATGCGCACCAGCTCGTTGCCGGTGTTCAGGGTCATCCACTTCTCGCCGCGCACGGAGAGGATGCCGTTGGGCAGCACCTCGGCCACGGTCACGGTGATCGAGCCGGTCAGGCTGTTGCTCTGCCCCGCCTGGCTATCGCCCTTGGCGTCGCGCGAGCCGCCGTATTCGGCGCTGAGGCTGAGGTCGCCGCCGCCGATCGGGTTGTTGGTGGTCATGCCGCTGCCGAACAGCGAGGTCAGCCCCATCTTGGTCTTGCTGTCCTTCTGGATATCGGAGTTGGCTTTCTTGCTCGCCTGGGTCTTCTCGTTGAGGGTGATGGTGATGATGTCGCCCACGCGGAAGGCCTTGCGGTCGTCGTAGAGGTTCTGCTCGAAACCGGCCTGGTAGATCGCGCCGTTGTTCTGCGCGGCGGGCAGCGGGGTGCGCGGCAGCACCGGCGCGTAGTACGGATCGTTCGGCTTCGGCGGTGGATTGACGCAACCGCCCAGGGCGGTGGCGATGCCAAGCAGGGAGACGATCATCAGCCGGTTCATATCAAGCTACCTCGCGGCGTACAGCCAGGGCCCGGTCAGGGCCCGTCAAAGATTCTGGGTGACGAAGGACAACATCTGGTCGGCGGTGGAGATGACCTTGGAGTTCATCTCGTAGGCGCGCTGGGTGGTGATCATGTTCACCAGTTCCTCGACCACGTTGACGTTGGAGTTTTCCAGGGTGTTCTGGGCAACCGTGCCGAGGCCGTTGAGACCCGGCGTACCGACCTGCGGCGCGCCGCTGGAGCCGGTTTCCAGGAACAGGTTGTTGCCGATGGCCTGCAGGCCGGCCGGGTTGATGAAGTCGGCGGTCTGGATGTTGCCGATCACCTGCGGCTGGGCGTTGCCGGTGGTGGTCACCGAGACGGTGCCGTCCTGGCCGACGGTGAAGGTCTGGGTCTCGTTGGGCACCACGATCGCTGGCTCCAGGGCGAAGCCGTTGGAGGTGACGATCTGCCCGTCGGAGTTCAGGTGGAAGCTGCCGTCGCGGGTGTAGGACACGGTGCCGTCCGGCAGCAGGACCTGGAAGAAGCCGCGCCCGTTGACCGCCATGTCCAGCGGCTGCTCGGTGGTCTGCAGGCTGCCCGGGGTGAAGATCTTCTGGGTGCCGACGACGCGCACACCGGTACCCAGTTGCAGGCCCGAAGGCAGCTCGCTGTCCTGGGTCGACTGGCCGCCCGGCTGGCGCCGGATCTGGTACAGCAGGTCCTGAAACTCCGCGCGGTCGCGCTTGAAGCCGGTGGTGGATACGTTGGCCAGGTTGTTGGAAATGGTGGTCAGGTTCATGTCCTGGGCGGACAGACCGGTCTTGCTGACCCACAGTGCCGATAACATCGTCGTGCTCCTCGGGTGCCGGTTTTATGGCACCACGCTCAAGTGATTAGCTGATTTGCAAAACCCGCGCCATGGCCGCCGAATCGTCCTCGGCGGTGCGCATCATCTTCACGTGCAGCTCGAATTGACGGGACAGCGAGAGGATCGCGGTCATCTCTTCCACCGCGTTCACGTTGCTGCTTTCCAGGAAACCGGAGACCACCTTCACGTTGGCGTCGGCCAGCGGCGCCTGCTCGCCCGGCTGCGGCTTGTAGTGCAGCAGGCCGTCGGTACCCTTCTCCATCTGCTTCAGGTTCGGGTTGACCAGTTTGATCCGGTCCACCACGGCGACCACGTTGGGGTTCTCGCCAAGGGCGCGGATGCTAATGGTGCCGTCCTGGCCGATCTCCACCTTTTCCTCCGGCGGCACGGCGATCGGCCCACCGTTGCCGAGCACCGGCAAGCCGTCGCCGGTGCGCAGCATGCCGAGGGCGTCGATATGCATGCCGGCGGTACGCACGTAGGCCTCGCTGCCATCCGGCGCCTGGACCGCGACGAAGCCGTCGCCGTCGATGGCGATGTCCAGCTCGTTGCCGGTTTCCTGGAGGCTGCCATGGCTGAAATCGGTACCGGGCCGCTCGCTCATGGCGAATACCCGCGCCGGGAAGCTGTCGCCGAACACCTGCATCGAACGCGCCTGCTCGAAGTCGCGACGAAAGCCGCTGGTCGAGATGTTCGCCAGGTTGTTGGCATGAGCACGCATCGCCAGGGTGTTCTGGCTGGCCCCGCTCATGGAGACGTACAGCATCTTGTCCATCGAATCCTCCAGGCACCGGCACAATCCGCCGGGCTTTCTTGCAGGTTATCCAGCAAGCGCCGTGCCAGAATTCGAAAAAACAATTAATACATTGATTTAAAAGGATTTTATAAAACAGAAAGCCTCCTTTCGGAGGCTTCGGGGGCAACCCCTGGCCAGGGGTTGCCGCTGGCGGCAAGGGCCTTGCCGGTGCCCGGACGGCACCGGCACGCCGTCATCAGCGCAGGTTGATGATGGTCTGGGTCACCGCATCCTCGGTCTGGATGGTCTTGGCATTGGCCTGGTAGTTGCGCTGGTGGACGATGAGGTTCACCAGTTCGTTGGAGATGTCCACGTTGGACGCTTCCAGCGCGCCGGATTGCAACGCCCCCAGGGTGCCCGAGCGCGGCGCGCCGACCGCCGGCTCGCCGGACTCCGAGGACTGCACCCAGGAGGTCTTGCCGATCGGCGTCAGGCCCTGGATGTTGGCGAAGTTGGCCAGCACCACCTGGCCCTGCACCTTGGACTGGCCGTTGGTGTAGCGGGCGAAGATCACCCCGGTGTCGTCGATTTCCAGGCCTGCCAGCTGACCGGTGGTGTAGCCGTCCTGGATCGGGTTGCTCTGGGCGAACGCGGTGGAGTACTGGGTGGTCTTGCGCATGTCGAAGGAGATGCCGCTGGCGGCACCGGTCGCGCCATTCCAGGCGTAGGTCGGCGGGGTCTTGCCGTCCGAGGCCGCCGGAATCCAGCCGGTGCCGGGAGTCGGCGGATTGCCGGTGGCCGGGCTGAACTGGATCACGTTGGTGGTCGCGTCGATGCTGAAGCCCGGCCCGCTGGTGCTGCCGTCCGGAGCTCGTACCGAGGTCATCTGGCCGCTGGCGTCGAAGGTGACGTTGAAGCTCATCGGCGTCTTGTTCGACGGGTCGAGCGGATTGACCCCGTCGATCAGCACTTTCATGGTCCAGCTGTTCTCCGGAATCGGCGGGGTCGCATTCGGGTCCGGCTCGTTCTTGATGAAGAACTGGCTCATGGTGTGGGAGTTGCCCTGGCTGTCATAGATGCCCAGCGAAGAGGACGAGTTGTAGGTGGCGGCGTCGGACGGATCGAACGGCGTCACGGTCGGCGGCTTCAGCGTCGAGTTGAGGTTGTACGACTGCTGGATGCTCGAGGTGGCCTGCGGCGCCTGGTTGGCGCGCTCGACCTTGAGGTCGGTGACCACGCCGTTCTGCAACTGGCCGTTCGGCCCGACGGCATAGCCCTGCAGGCGGTAGCCGTTGTTGTCGACGATGAAATCCTGCTTGTCGGTATTGAAGTAGCCGGCGCGGGTGTAGCTGATCGCCCCGTTGTTGCTGGTGACGAAGAAGCCGTTGCCGTTGATGGCCAGGTCCAGCACGCTGTTGGTCGAGTCGATGTTGCCCTGCTTGAACATCTGCGAGACGTCCGAGAGCAGCACGCCGCTGCCCTGCGGGTTGCTGCCCGAACCCAGCACCGAGGCGGCGTAGACGTCGGCGAACTCCGCGCGGGATTGCTTGAAGCCTACGGTGCCGGCGTTGGCGATGTTGTTACCGGTGACGTTCAGGCCGCTGGAGGCCGCCTGGATGCCGCTCAGGCCGATGTTGAAACTCATGGATAGCTCCTTGCCGGAAACGCCGGCTTACTGGCCGATGATCTGTACTTTGGACAGCGCGATGCTGCCCAGGCCTGCGAGGTTGAGCATCAGCTCGCCGCCGTTCTGCCCCAGGGTGACGCTGTCGACGTTGGCCGGCAGGTAGGTCTGGAGCCCGTAGGTCTTGCCGTCGATCGAGGTCTGCGCCTCGAACTTGTAGGTGCCCGGCGGCATGATGTTGCCGCTGCTGTCCTTGCCGTCCCACATGAAGCTGACGCTGCCGGCAGCCTGCTGGCCGAGGTTGATGCGATTGACCACGGTGCCCTTGTCGTCGTAGACGTTGACCCATACGTTGCTGCTGGAGACCGGCAGGTTGAGGGAAGCCTTGAAGGTGTCCTTGGTGTCCACCACCGACTTGTCGGTCGCCACGATGACCTTCCGCCCCACCAGCGACGAGGCTTGCAGGGCCTGCGACGACTGGTAGTTGGAGAGAATGCTCTCCATGCTCTTGTTCAGCGACTGCACGCCTTCCACGGTGCTGAACTGGGCCAGTTGGGCGATGAACTCGCCGTTCTGCTGCGGCGACATCGGGTCCTGGTTCTTCAACTGGGCCACCAGCAGCTTGAGGAATTCGTCCTTGCCAAGGTTGCTGCTGCCCTTGACGCTCTGCCCGGTCTCGGTGGCGCCGCTGCCGGCGGCGCGCTTGCTGCCGTTGACGTTGCCGGTGTTGCTGCTGGTGCCGCTGACGTTATCGATGCTCATGCTCTACTCCGCTCACTGACCCAGGGTCAGGACCTTCTGCATCATCTGTTTGGCGGTATTCATCATTTCCGCGTTGGTCTGGAAGGCACGGCTGGCGGAAATCATGTCGGCCATTTCCTCGACCACGTTCACATTGGGGTAATACACGTAGCCGTTGGCATCCGCGGCCGGATGGTTCGGCTCGTAGCGCGGCATCAGCGAACTCTGGTCCTCGACGATGCCCAGCACCTGCACGCCGGCGCCGGAGCTGTCCTGGTCGGCGAACAGCGAGCCGCTGTCGCCCTGGGCCTGCTGGAACATGGTGGAGAACACCGGATGGCGGGCGCGGTAGGTCTTGTCGACGCTGGAGGAAACCGTCTCGGCGTTGGCGATGTTGCTGGCCACGGTGTTCAGGCGGGTGCTCTGGGCGCTCATGCCGCTACCGGCAATGTTGAAGACACTGGCGAGGGACATGGCGGTTACTCTCCACGCAGGGCGCTGACCAGCCCTTTGAATTTGCTGTTGAGGAAGGTGAAGGACGCCTGGAAGTGCATGGCGTTCTCGGCGTAGTTGGCCTGCTCGATCTGGGCGTCGACAGTGTTCTGGTCGATCGACGGCTGGACCGGGATGCGGTACTGCAGGCTGCCCTCGCCCATGCCGAAACCTTCGGCGGCGATATGCCGCTCGTTGGTGGTGCGGGTGGCGAAGGTACCCTTGGCGGCCTTGTCCTTCTGCTCGGCGAGAACCGCGGCGAAGTCCAGGTCGCGAGCCTTGTAGTTCGGGGTATCGGCGTTGGCCAGATTGTTGGCCAGCACTTCGGCGCGCTGGGCGCGGAAGCTGAGGGCCTGCTGGTGGATACCGAGTGCTCTGTCGAAACTGATGCTCATGGCTGCGAACCTGTTTGCCGGTGTGGCTTTCGTCGCCAACACTTCAGCAAGGCCCGTGCCAGATTATTAAAATCCTTTATATTCAATAACTTGAGTTTATTTCAGGACAACCCGGAAGCGGCAAGCGGCAAGCCGTTTCCGCTTGCCGGCAAGGGTGGCAAGCCCCTGGAACGGCTTCTCCGGCAAACGAAAAAAGGCCCGATATCGTCGATATCGGGCCTTTCCCATGCTTCCGGCCGCTGGGGACTCGGCTCACTCGTGGCGAATGATCCGCTCGAGATCCACCGGTTCGCCGGGATGGGCATGCAGCTTGGCGCGAATGTCCTCGAACATCGCATCGTATTCCTTGTGCACCCGAGTGATCGCGCCGAACTTCGGGTGCAGGCCGTGCTTCTGGGCGACCCGCGTGGCATCGCTGGCGAAGTTGAAGGCGGTATCGCGCGGCAGCTCGAAGGAGTCGCTGAACGGCTTGCCGTCGATCTCGCCGTCCATGTCGAAGTGCACATAGGCGCCGGATTCGGCGTTCTGCCGCACCTCGTAGCGGATATGGATATTGATGTCCTGCTGGTCGAGGCCGGGCAGGCTGACCAGATGGAGGTGGCCTGGTTCGAACATGACGAATCTCCTGGTGGGAATCGGAATCAGTCTAGCCAGGGTCGAGCGAAAGAAAACCGCCCTGGATCAGTGCAACGTCGCTTTTTCCGCGCGTTCCTGAATGACCACCCAGGGCGCCACCACCACCGCCCAGAGGGTCGGGTCGCGTTCGAGGAAGTCCTTGGCCGCATCCTCCCCGACCTTGCTCAGGCCGCCGCCGGAAAGCCAGGCGGCGACCTTCTCGCGGTCGTCCCCGGCCAGGGCCTCGGCGACTTCCACCAGGTCCAACGCGGCATCGACCTGGAGCAAGGCGCCACGGGCGAAGAACGGTTGCAGCTCGGCCCAGGAAATGACCGCGGTCTCGCCGAGCAGCTTGGCATAGAGGGTGCTAGTTTGTTCTGTCATGGGATCTACCTGGATTGCATGGGCGCCATGATAACGCCCGCCGGTAGCCCACGACAGCCGAAGGGAAACCGGGCCCAGGGAGGTGAGGCAGGTCCGCGCCGTTTTTCTATACGTTTATGTCAACCAGGCGACACGACTCACGGGAGCTCGCCGTGCCGTGCTTTTCAAGCGACGAAGCGCCGCTCTACACTGTACCGGTACAGTTCCCGGGGTCCGTCCATGACGATCACCCGGTCTCCTCCGGCCCCCGCGGCCGCGAGACTACAACAATGACAACACACAAGAAGAGTGGAGCACTATGAAGAAGGGTACTCAGCGTCTATCCCGCCTGTTCGCCGCGATGGCCATTGCCGGGTTCGCCAGCTACTCCATGGCCGCCGACACCATCAAGATCGCCCTGGCTGGCCCGGTCACCGGTCCGGTAGCCCAGTACGGCGACATGCAGCGCGCCGGTGCGCTGATGGCAATCGAACAGATCAACAAGGCAGGCGGCGTGAACGGCGCGCAACTCGAAGGCGTGATCTACGACGACGCCTGCGATCCCAAGCAGGCCGTGGCGGTCGCCAACAAGGTGGTCAACGACGGCGTCAAGTTCGTGGTCGGCCATGTCTGCTCCAGCTCCACCCAACCCGCCACCGACATCTACGAAGACGAAGGCGTGCTGATGATCACCCCGTCGGCCACCGCCCCGGAAATCACCTCGCGCGGCTACAAGCTGATCTTCCGCACCATCGGCCTGGACAACATGCAGGGCCCGGTGGCCGGCAAGTTCATCGCCGAACGCTACAAGGACAAGACCATCGCGGTACTGCACGACAAGCAGCAGTACGGCGAAGGCATCGCCACCGAGGTGAAGAAGACCGTGGAAGACGCCGGCATCAAGGTTGCCGTCTTCGAAGGCCTGAACGCCGGCGACAAGGACTTCAACGCGCTGATCAGCAAGCTGAAGAAAGCCGGCGTGCAGTTCGTCTACTTCGGCGGCTACCACCCGGAAATGGGCCTGCTGCTACGCCAGGCCAAGCAGGCCGGGCTGGACGCGCGCTTCATGGGCCCGGAAGGGGTCGGCAACAGCGAAATCACCGCGATCGCCGGCGACGCCTCGGAAGGCATGCTGGCGACCCTGCCGCGCGCCTTCGAGCAGGATCCGAAGAACAAGGCCCTGATCGACGCCTTCAAGGCGAAGAACCAGGATCCGAGCGGCATCTTCGTCCTGCCCGCCTACTCCGCGGTCACCGTGATCGCCAAGGGCATCGAGAAAGCCGGCGAGGCCGATCCGGAGAAGGTCGCCGCGGCCCTGCGCGCCAACACCTTCGAGACTCCCACCGGGAACCTCGGGTTCGACGAGAAGGGCGACCTGAAGAACTTCGACTTCACCGTCTACGAGTGGCACAAGGACGCCACCCGTACCGAGGTCAAGTAAGCATCGTTGCAGTACGGAGCCCACGTCACCCACCGTGGGCTTTGTTTTAGTACCCGCATGATTCCGCGAGCGGCGGCCCGGCAAGGGCAGGCGAAGACCGGCAGCGTTCACTCCTGGTGGACGGGAGCGCGGCTTTCCCCTGCCTCCCGCCGGCCCGCCGCGCGCCGGATCGTGACGGGTCTCAGCAGCGTTCCGGCCCCACACCCGCGAGCCGAACGTCTACCTGCCGTACAACGGCGGGCGTTTAGCGAGAGAGTCCCATGCCCGAGATTTATCATTACCTACAACAATTGGTTAACGGCCTGACCGTCGGCAGCACCTATGCGCTGATCGCGATCGGCTACACCATGGTCTACGGCATCATCGGCATGATCAACTTCGCCCACGGCGAGGTGTACATGATCGGCTCGTACATCGCCTTCATCGCCATCACCCTGCTGGCGATGATGGGGCTGGACAGCGTTCCGCTGATGATGCTCGCCGCATTCGCCGCCAGCATCATCGTCACCAGTGCCTTCGGCTACAGCATCGAGCGGGTCGCCTACCGCCCGTTGCGCGGCGGCAACCGCCTGATCCCGCTGATCTCCGCGATCGGCATGTCGATCTTCCTGCAGAACGCCGTGATGCTCTCGCAGGACTCCAAGGAAAAGGCCATCCCGACCCTGCTGCCCGGCAACTTCGTGTTCGGCGAAAGCAGCATGAACGGCGTGGTGATCTCCTATATGCAGATCCTGATCTTCGTCGTCACCTTCCTGGTGATGTTCGGCCTCACCCTGTTCATCTCCCGCTCCCGCCTGGGCCGCGCCTGCCGCGCCTGCGCCGAGGACCTGAAGATGACCAACCTGCTGGGTATCAACAGCAACAACATCATCGCCCTCACCTTCGTCATCGGCGCCGCCCTGGCCGCCGTCGCCGCGGTGCTGCTGGGCATGCAGTACGGCGTGATCAACCCCGGGATCGGCTTCCTCGCCGGGATCAAGGCGTTCACCGCCGCGGTGCTCGGCGGCATCGGCAGCATCCCCGGCGCCATGCTCGGCGGCCTGCTGCTGGGCGTCGCCGAAGCCTTCGGCGCCGACGTGTTCGGCGACCAGTACAAGGACGTGGTGGCCTTCGGCCTGCTGATCCTGGTGCTGCTGTTCCGACCTACCGGCATCCTCGGTCGTCCGGAGGTGGAAAAAGTATGAGCCAGTCCCTCAAGCGCGCGCTGTTCAGCGCCCTCCTCGTGATCCTGGTGTCCTATCCGATCCTAGGCCTGAAGCTGCGCACCGTCGGCATCAAGCTCGAGGTCCTCGGCGCCGATGCGCAGACCCTCTGGACCATCGCCGCGGCCGCCCTGGCCATGTTCGTCTGGCAGCTGTTCCGCGACCGCATCCCGCTCAAGCTGGGTCGCGGCGTCGGCTACAAGGTCAACGGCAGCGGCCTGAAGAACTTCCTCAGCCTGCCATCGACCCAGCGCTGGGCGGTACTCGCCCTGGTCGTGGTGGCTTTCGTCTGGCCGTTCTTCGCCTCGCGCGGGGCGGTGGACATCGCCACCCTGATCCTGATCTACGTGATGCTCGGCATCGGCCTGAACATCGTGGTCGGCCTGGCCGGCCTGCTCGACCTCGGCTACGTCGGCTTCTACGCGGTAGGTGCCTACACCTACGCGCTGCTCGCCGAGTACGCCGGGTTCGGCTTCTGGACCGCGCTGCCGATCGCCGGGATGATGGCCGCGCTGTTCGGTTTCGTCCTCGGTTTCCCGGTGCTGCGCCTGCGCGGCGACTACCTGGCGATCGTGACCCTCGGCTTCGGCGAGATCATCCGCATCCTGCTGCGCAACATGACCGAGATCACCGGCGGCCCCAACGGCATCGGCTCGATCCCCAAGCCGACCCTGTTCGGCCTGACCTTCGAACGCCGCGCGCCGGAAGGCATGCAGACCTTCCACGAGTTCTTCGGCATCGCCTACAACACCAACTACAAGGTCATCCTGCTCTACGTGGTGGCCCTGCTGCTGGTGCTGCTGGCCCTGTTCGTGATCAACCGGCTGATGCGCATGCCGATCGGTCGCGCCTGGGAAGCGCTGCGCGAGGACGAAGTGGCCTGCCGCGCTCTCGGTCTCAACCCGACCATCGTCAAGCTCTCCGCCTTCACCATCGGCGCCAGCTTCGCCGGTTTCGCCGGCAGCTTCTTCGCCGCCCGCCAGGGCCTGGTGACGCCTGAGTCCTTCACCTTCATCGAGTCGGCGATGATCCTTGCGATCGTCGTGCTCGGCGGCATGGGTTCGCAGCTCGGCGTGATCCTCGCCGCGGTGGTGATGGTGCTGCTCCAGGAAATGCGCGGGTTCAACGAATACCGCATGCTGATCTTCGGCCTGACCATGATCGTGATGATGATCTGGCGTCCCCAGGGACTGCTGCCGATGCAACGCCCGCACCTGGAGCTGAAGCCATGAGCCGACCGATTCTCGAAGTGAGCGGCCTGACCATGCGCTTCGGCGGCCTGCTGGCCGTCAACGGCGTCAACCTGAAGGTCGAGGAAAAGCAGGTGGTCTCGATGATCGGCCCGAACGGCGCCGGCAAGACCACCGTGTTCAACTGCCTGACCGGCTTCTACCAGCCCACCGGCGGCCTGATCCGCCTCGACGGCGAGGAGATCCAGGGCCTGCCCGGTCACAAGATCGCTCGCAAGGGCGTAGTGCGGACCTTCCAGAACGTCCGCCTGTTCAAGGAAATGACCGCGGTGGAGAACCTGCTGGTCGCCCAGCACCGCCACCTCAACACCAACTTCCTCGCCGGCCTGTTCAAGACCCCGGCGTTCCGCCGCAGCGAGCGCGAGGCCATGGAGTACGCCGCGCACTGGCTGGAGGAAGTCAACCTTACCGAGTTCGCCAACCGCAGCGCCGGCACCCTCGCCTACGGCCAGCAGCGACGCCTGGAGATCGCCCGCTGCATGATGACCCGCCCGCGGATCCTCATGCTCGACGAGCCGGCCGCCGGCCTCAACCCGAAGGAGACCGACGACCTCAAGGCGCTGATCGCCAAGCTGCGCAGCGAGCACAACGTGACGGTATTGCTGATCGAGCACGACATGAAGCTGGTGATGAGCATTTCCGACCATATCGTGGTGATCAACCAGGGCGCCCCCCTGGCCGACGGGACGCCGGAGCAGATCCGCGACAACCCGGACGTGATCAAGGCTTATCTGGGGGAAGCGTGAGCATGCTGAGTTTCGACAAGGTTTCCACCTACTACGGCAAGATCCAGGCGCTGCACGACGTCAGCGTGGAAGTGAAGAAGGGCGAGATCGTCACCCTGATCGGCGCCAACGGCGCCGGCAAGTCGACCCTGCTGATGACGCTCTGCGGCTCGCCGCAGGCGGCCAGCGGCAGCATCCGCTACGAAGGCGAGGAACTGGTCGGCCTGCCCTCCTCCACCATCATGCGCAAGAGCATCGCGGTGGTCCCGGAAGGCCGCCGGGTCTTCTCCCGCCTGACGGTGGAAGAAAACCTGGCGATGGGCGGCTTCTTCACCGACAAGGACGACTACCAGATGCAGATGGACAAGGTGCTGGAACTCTTCCCGCGCCTGAAGGAACGCTACGAACAGCGCGCCGGGACCATGTCCGGCGGCGAACAGCAGATGCTCGCCATCGGCCGCGCGCTGATGAGCAAGCCAAAGCTGTTGCTGTTGGACGAACCTTCGCTCGGCCTGGCGCCGATCATCATCCAGCAGATCTTCGAGATCATCGAGCAGCTGCGTCGCGAAGGCGTCACCGTGTTCCTCGTCGAGCAGAACGCCAACCAGGCGTTGAAGCTCGCCGATCGCGCCTACGTGCTGGAGAACGGCCGGATCGTCATGCACGACACCGGCGCCGCCCTGCTGACCAACCCGAAGGTGCGCGACGCCTACCTCGGCGGCTGAGCACTGTCCCGCCGTAGACTTCAGCGCCTACGAAAACGGCCCTCACGGGCCGTTTTTTTATGCCGAGGCGTACCGGCTACAGGCCGTAGCGCTCGATAGCGTCCAGGTGCGGCTGGGTGTCGACCTCCGCCGCTTCCGCCAGGCGCAGCCAGCACATGCGGTGCGGCCATTGCCCGGTGGCCTCCTGCAACGCCTGGTGCAGGTCGCGCGGCGCCTGCTGCGCGGGTGTCGCGACGGTGAAGTAGATCGCCCGCAGTTCCTCGCCGCTGCTGGCATCGGTGACCTGGTAGTCGCGGTTGCTGTGCACCCAGACCTTCCAGCCGCGCGCGTCGAGCGTTTCGCGGAAGGCGTCGAAGGCCTCGTCGCCCGGATAGACGCCGTCCACCAGCCAGCTCGGCGAGTAACCACCGCTCTCGAGGACGTGCACCACCGCATAGGTGGGAACGAAACGCTTGCGTTCCTCCTCATCTTCCGGAGCCGGATAGATCAGGCCGGCGTCGAACACCACCCAGTCACCGACCCGCTGGCTGCGATTGCCCGGCGCGTTCTCGAGGACCCGCGCGGTCACCGGGCCGGTGCGCCGGGCGTAGTAGTCGAGCGCTTCGCCATCCTCGATGTAACGGACGATCACCCAGCCCCAGTCTTCCTCGATCGGTCCGTCGCCGGCGGCGAACTCCATGCCCATGCCAGCAGCGACCTCGCGCAGCATCGTCCAGTCGCGCGCGGCGCTGGCGGCGGTCATCTGGTCCCACTGCACCGACTGCGGCTCCTCCAGCTTGCCGGCCAGACGCTGGTAGGCCAGCGCCGCCTCGGCGAAGCGATCCTGCTCCATCAGCGCCTTACCCAGCAGGCTGTGGGCTCCCAGCGAGCCGGGAGAAATTTCCAGCACCGATTGGCAGGCGCGCTCCAGCTCCGGCCAGTCGTTGAGTTTCTCGGCCAGCTTGACTTCGCTCCACAGCGCGATCAGCGGCACGCTGTCGGCGTAGAGCCGGCCGAGGCGCTTGACCTGGTCGTACTCGCCGCGGGCCAGCAAGGCATTGAGCAGGTAGTAGGCCAGTTGCTGCTCCTCGTCGGTGTGGCGCTCGACGTACTCCCAGAGCAGGTCGATGGCCTCGTCGTCGGCGGAGCAGGCCTGTAGCGCCGAGGCGGCCACTTCGCGCAAGGCGGTGTCGTCGGGCCGCTCGGCCAGCGCCTGGAGCAGCCACTGCACTTCTTTCTCCGGGTTGCGCGGCGCGTCTTCGCTGCCCTGCGCAGCCAGCCAGTCGAGCAACTCCGCAGCCGGCACCGGCAGCTCCTGCTGCTGCGGCGCGGCATCGATCTCCTCCCTCAACCCGGCGAGCAACTGGCTGGCGCCCCGATCGCGCTGCAACTGTTGAGCATGCTGTTCGGCCAGCGCCAGGTGGCGCCTGGCGCTCCATACCGAACCGCGTTGCAACGCGAGGCGGATGGCCTGGCTGGCAACATCGATGACCACCCGGTGCGCGCCCTTCTGCGAGTAGTGTTCGAGCATCTGCTGCAGGCGCCCGCCGAAGTCCCAGGTGTTGCGCTCAGGGGTCCGTTGCAGCAGCAGGTAGACGGCGCGCAGCCAGATCGTACGATAGCGCGGGGCAATCTCGGAGAACGGCAGCAGCACCTCCAGGGCCTCCTCGTCGCGCCCCAGCAACGCCAGACCGTGGGCCTTGTACAGACGCCGCGGCTGGCTGATGTTGTTCCACTCCGCGCCCTCGACCTTCTCCTCCATCTCGCCGATCAGGGCCAGCGCCTGTTCCGCGCGCCCCAGGTTCAGCAGGATCGCCACGCGCATCTCCAGGAGGCTGTCGAATACCTCCTCGCCGGCGGCGAGGATCTTCTTCTCCTGTTCGGCCAGGAAGGCCAGGGCATCTTCGCCGCGCCCGTCGTCGAGCAGCGCCTCGGCCTTCTCGTTGCTCAGACAGTGGAAGCAGGCCCAGGTCGGGTCGATCCGCGCCAGGGTCTCGTCGCACACCTCGATGCGTTCCTCCACCCAGCCCGGGCCGTCGACGTTGGCGTAGCACGACGCCAGGTCCTGGGTCACGCAGACTGACTGCGGGCAGGCCTGGGTGTCGTCGCGGTTGGCCAGTTCGAACAGGGAAACGGCGTCGGCCAGGGCGGTCTCACCCTCCAGTTGGTTGCCGACCCGGTTACGCATTTCCCAGTGGCGGACGAAGATTTCCAGCCACGGGTTGTTCAACGTCCGGCTCAGCGCCTTGACCTCCGGCAACAGCGCCTCGGCGCGCTCCACCTCGAGGTCGCAGACGTACGCGGTGAGTTCGTCGATCAGCCGCGCACTCTGCTCCTGGCCGGCCTCACGCAGGTCGGCGCGGAGCTTCTCCACCCAGTTCCAGATATCCATATGCTTCAGTCTCCATCAGGCGTGTTGCGAATTTTCTTATTGCCCCAGCAGGCGCTTCACCGAATCGGCGAGTCCGGCCAGGGCCTGGTTCAGCGAGGTCGCGGGCTGGCCGCGTCCCTGTCCGGCGATGATCACTTTGAACGAGCGCAGCAGCAACGCCGCATGGGCCGCTTCGTCGCGTTCCTCGCCGACGGCCGCGAGCAGCGCCTGCACCGCCGGATTGTCGAGGTTGACGTAGAGCCGGCTCGGCTGGCGATTGTCGAGCTTGCGGGTGAACTGCCGGGCCAGGCGCAACGCCGCGGTGGAAATACGCTTGTCGGCCTCGTCGTCCTCCAGTCGCCGCTTGAGTTCGGCGTCGCGGTCAGGCACCACCACAAGCGGCAATTCCTCGGGGCTGAAGCGGGCGATCACCAGTTGCTCCTCGGCGCCGCCCAGGTGTTCGGCCAGCCAGCCGGTCTCGCGCTCGGGCAGTCGGTCGAGGCGGAACAACTGGCGGTTGCCCTGCTCGGTGCCCAGCTCCACCAGGCGCATCCCCTTGGCCTGCGCCCAGCGACGGAGGAAGGGTACTACCGCATAGCGATTGCCATGGGCCACCGGTACGCCCATGGCACGGAACAGCATTTCCTCGAAGCCGCTGTCGTTGTCCAGCAGCACATGCACCGCTCCGCGCGAAAGGAGTTCGGAAGCCGGGAGGTCGCCCTGGGAGGTGGGTACGCGCAGGCTGTCCATCATCAGCGCGAACAGACGCTCGTCGCACAACGCCGCTCCCAGCAGGGCCTCGTTGTGCCGCAGCAGGACCCGCCGCCAGGCCTCCGGCTGCTGCCGCGCCACCTCGCCGAGCCCGGCGATCAGCGCCTCGGCCAGCGCATGCTGGATCGCCGCGTAATGGTCGTCACGCTGCAGGTCCTCGCGGCTGGCGGTGGGCGTCAGGCGGTTCGATTCGATCACCCCGCCGACGAACCCGGCCCAGGACGGCAGCAGGTCGCGGGCGTCATCGTCGAGCAGCATGCCGCGGAGGAAAACCGAGAGATTGCGGTTGTCGCTGGTGCCATAGGTGCCGCCGTCCTGGATCCACAGCAGGCCCTGCACGTCGACCCGCTCGTCCGGGCGCACCGGCAGGCAGCAGATCGGCTCGAAGTCGTGCTCGAAGCGTGCGGCGAACTCCAGGTCGCGGCGCTGCCGTTGCAGCGGGTGCAGCGCGGCGTCGGCGGCCAGCCGCCACGGCGGCGGCTCCGGGTTGATCGACTGGGCGTCGCCGCCGACGTGGATCGGTTCGCGCAGCAGCACGCAGTAGCGTTCGAGGATCTCGCGCAGGCGCGCGGCCTGGGTCAGCGCACTGTATTCGTCCTGCAGTTCGAGGGTGATCTCGGTACCCACCGGGCGCGCCGGCATCGGCGTCACGCTGTATTGCTCGGCGTTGCTGGAGACGTAGCAGAAGCCCAGTTCCGGCTGCTGGTAGGACGTGGTCCGCACGCTGACCCGGCGGGCCAGGACGAAAGCGGAGAGGAAGCCCAGGCCGAACATGCCGATCAGCCCGCTGTCCTCGTGGCCGGACTGGCGCAGTCCGCGGGTGTAGCCGACGCCGACGGTGGCCAGGTAGGCGTGGATTTCGTGCTCGGTGAGCCCGGCGCCGGTGTCGACGATGCGCACGGTGTTGCTGGCACTGTCGCCGATCACCTCGATTCGCGACGGCCCTTGCCAGTCGGGCTGCTCCAGGCGGCGACGGAGGATCGAGTCGTGGGCGTTCTGCACCAGCTCGCGCAACGCCACGGTGGGCGTGGAATAGAGGTGCTTGCTGAGCACCGACATCACGCCGTTGAGGTCGACTCCAGCGCGACGGATCTGGGGAGTGTTCGATTGCGGAAAGCTGCTTTGCATGTCCCTATCCAAGCGTTCGATGAATGGCGTCCGCTCGCACGCGAGCGGTCCGGTGCGGGATTCTGCCACGTTCCGTCACGTTCCTTGTGCAACGACGTGCCCGCGATGAGCTTCAGGCCGCATGGAAGCGGCCCGGAGTGCAATAGAGCCGCGTCGCGGCGAAATGTTCAACCCTCCAGGCCGATCAATTGTCGCCGGCTGCGCTCGAACCAGTCGAGCAGGTAATCGGCGAGTACCTGGGTGCGCCGCGGCAGGCCGCCCTGGAACGGATGGACGAGGAACATCGGCGTGCTGCGCGTCTGGTAGTCGCGCAGCAACCAGGCCAGGCGGCCGTCGCCCAGTTCGTCGTGGACCATGTATGACGGCAGCCGGGCGATGCCGGTGCCGGCCAGCGCGGCTTTCTTCAACAGGCTGTAGTGGTTGCTGGCGAGAAAGCCGGCAACCCGTACCCGCTCCAGCCGATGGTGGCGGTGATAGAGCCACTCCTCGTGGCCGCTGTAGTGCGAGTTCAGCAGGCACTCGCGCTCGGCCAGCTCGGCCGGGCGTTGCGGCTCGCCGTGTCGCGCCAGGTAGGCGGGACTGGCGCAGGTGATTTCCTGCAGGACGAACAGCGGCCGCGCCACCAGCCGGGCGTCCTGCTCGACCCCAGAGCGAATCGCCAGGTCGAAGCCCTCACCAACCAGGTCGCGCAGGCCGTTGTACAGGTCCAGCTCGACGCGCAGCAGCGGATGGCGTTCCTGGAAGTCCTCCAGCAGTGCATCGAACAGGGTCTCGCCCAGCGAGACCGGGAGGGTCACCCGCACCCGTCCTTCCGCTCGCTCCTGCAGGCGCGCCACAGCCTGCCGCGCGCGCTCGGCCTGCACCAGCAAGGCCTGCGCCTCGGGCAGCAGCGCGGCGCCGGCGGCGGTCAGCGAAAGACGGCGGGTGGTGCGGTGCAAGAGGGTCACGCCGAGCTTCTGCTCGAGGACGCCAATGCGCTTCGACAGTTGGCCCTTGCTGCAACCGAGACGCTCGGCGGCGCGGGTGAAACTGCCCAGGTCGTGGAGTACGGCGAAGGCGGCGAGATCGTCCAGGTCCTTCACGATTGTTTCCCTATGAAAACGGTAGGTTGTCGATTGACAGGATTATCCATGGCAAAAGCGACTCTACACTGGAAACCACTCACCTTCACTCAACGAGAGGCCTGTATGAAAATCATCCTGATCGGCGCCAGCGGCACCCTTGGCAAGGGTATCGACAAAGAACTCGGCGAGCGCCACGAGATCGTCCGGGTAGGCCACAGCAGCGGCGATTTCCAGGTCGACATCAGCGACTCAGACTCCATTCGCGCCCTGTTCGAGAAAACCGGTCGCTTCGACGCGCTGGTCGCCGCGGTCGGCAAGGTGCACTTCGGCGCCCTGGAGGAAATGGGCGAGGCGCAATACCAGCTCGGCCTGCGCGACAAGCTGATGGGCCAGGTCAACCTGGTACTGCTCGGCCGCGAGTACGCCAACGACGGGGGCTCCTTCACCCTCACCAGCGGCGTGCTCGCCGAGCAGCCGATCCGCTTCGGCAGTTCGGCGAGCATGGTCAACTGCGCCGTCGAGGGCTTCGTCCGCGGCGCAGCCCTGGAGTTGCCGCGCGGCCTGCGCATCAACGCCGTCAGCCCGACCGTGGTCAGCGAGGCGCTGCCCGGCTACGCGCCCTACTTCCGTGGCTTCAAGCCGGTTCCGGCGGCGGACGCCGCGCTGGGTTACGCACGCAGCGTGGAAGGCGCGCAGACCGGCCAGGTGTACCGCATCTGGTAAGCGATATTTCTCAGGAGAGGCGGTCGGCGTAGCAGGTCGGCGAACTACCCGGCTGCTGGCGGTCCAGCTCCTCCTCGAGGAACTCGGCCAGCACCACGGCATTGTTGTGCTGCTGGTCGTGGGCGCCGTAGAGCAGCGTCAGGGTGCCCTCGCGAGCGCTGTCGAGCAGGCCCCACCAATGTTCCGGGTGCGCCTGCAACTCGGCGCGGTAGTGTTCGCGGAAGCTGTCGAAGAGTGCCGGATCGTGGCAGAACTGCTTGCGCACCTCGTTGGAGGGCGCGACCTCCTTCAGCCAGTCGTCCATGGCCAGGGCTTCCTTGCAGATGCCGCGCGGCCACAGCCGGTCCACCAGTACGCGCCGGCCATCGGCGGGCGACGCCGGTTCGTATACACGCTTGCATTGGATCATCGATCGACTCCCTGGTTGCGATGAAGTCCGATCCGGACTTGAGCTAGGCCCGGACGCTCGGTAACGTGGGCGCATTTTCGATGGAGTCTTCCCTATGCGCCCTGCCCGTCTGCTGGTCTACAGCCTGCTCCCCTTGTTCGCCGCCTGCCAGGTGTGGAAGCCCGAATCGCCGAGCACCAGTGTAGACACCCGCTTCCAGGGCGAACTGGTGAAGATCAACGGCGCGCTGCAATTCCGCCCCTGTACCGAGAAGCGCCTGTTCAGCATCGAGGACGTGGCCAATACCGGCCTGCGCCGCGAAGCCGACAGCCTGTTCGACGACGGCGCCCAGGGCCTGTTCGTCGACCTGCGCGGCACCATGGGACCGGCCAAGGTCCGCGGTACCGACGGCAAGCTGGAGGTCAGCCGACTGTACCGCGTGCAGAACGAGGGCCCCGGCTGCGACGACCCGAACTTCAAGCTGCTGACCTTCGCCGCCAACGGCAACGAACCCTTCTGGAGCGCCAGGGTGAACAACCAGGGCCTGCGCCTGGACCGCCCGGAACACGAGACCCTGGCCTTGCCTTACGTCGCCGAGGAACTGCCGAACGGCAGCACCAGCTATTCCAGCGAGGCGAACGGCAAGAAGGTCGAATTGTGGATCGCCCCGTCGTCCTGCACCGACAGCATGAGCGGCGCCTTCAGCAGCTACTCCGCCGAACTGCGCATCGATGGCGAGACGCTGCGCGGCTGCGCCTATCCGGGCGCACTGGGCAAGTGAAGCGAGGGGCCGCGCAGCGGCGGCCCTTCCCTACAAGAGCAGTCCGGCCTGCTCCAGGCGCCGCCGCAGCGCCGTCAGGCCGCCCTCGTATTCCCAGTAGGCGACGCGCCCGTGGGAGGCGCTGACCAGCAGGTATTTCTCGCTGATCGACTGGATCCGTTCGATGCGCAGCAGTTTCTCGACGAAGCGTTCCTCGCCGATCTGCTCGACGATTTCCCGGTTGTCCGCGTCGTAGCCGTGGACCATGAAGGCGGCGCGCACCTTGAGGCGGATGAAACTCATCGCACGGCTCTGCGCTGGAGGGAAAGATTGCGATGGCACACTGTCGAGCGCCCCGAGCCGTTCGGTCGCCGCGCCGGATCGGCGTAGGTTTCCAGCTCGACGAAGCCGGCCTTGCGCATCATTCCCGCCGACGCCAGGTTCTCTTCGTGACGATCGATATAGACGTCCTCGATGCCTTCGTCGGCCAGTTGGGCCAGCACCGCCTCCAGCAACGCGCTGCCGAGCCCCTGGCCGGCCGCCGCCGGATGCACTACCGCCTCGCAGATGTAGGCCCGCGGCGCATCGGCACGCTGCGGCTGGTAATGGGCGAAATCCTCGGTGCGACGGAAGCTGGCGAACCCCAGCAGCCGATCGTCGCGCTCGGCCAGGACGGCACGTACCTCGCCGTCGGCGATGGCTCGCAGATGCGCACGCACCCCCTCCTCCGGCAAATGGTTCCAGGGATTCGGCCCGTGGCGCAGCAACAGGTCGGTCATGGCCTCGATATCGCCGGTTTCGGCAGCTCGCAAACGGTGCATATCCACTCCTTCAAAGTCCAGCCACCAGCAGCCCGTCGGGCAACGCCACGCCCCGCTCGATGCAGGCAGCCAGCGCCTCGACCAGGGGTTCCAGCGCATAGCCCTGCCTGGCCAGCCAGACCGGATCGTAATAGGTGGTCGCATAGCGTTCGCCGCCGTCGCAGAGAATCGCCACCAGCGAACCCTTCTCGCCGGCCGCGACCATTTGCCGTGCGGCCACCAGGGCGCCGATCAGGTTGGTTCCGCTGGAGCCGCCGACCCGCCGCCCCAGGCGTCGGGCCAGGTAATGCATGGCCGCCAGCGACCAGGCGTCCGGCACCTTGACCATCGCGTCGATCACTTCCGGCAGGAAGGACGCCTCGACCCGCGGCCGGCCGATGCCCTCGATCCGCGAACCGCAATCCAGGGTCAGGCCACGGTCGCCGCTGACATAGGCGTCGAAGAACACCGAACGCTCGGCGTCGGCGCAGAGTACCCGGGTGCAGTGCTGGCGATAGCGCACGTAGCGGCCGAGGGTCGCCAGGGTGCCGCCGGTACCGGGGCTGGAGATCAGCCAGGTCGGGGTCGGGTACGGCTCGTGGCGCATCTGCTGGAAGATCGATTCGGCGATGTTGTTGTTCGCCCGCCAGTCGGTGGCGCGCTCGGCATAGGTGAACTGGTCCATGAAATGGCCACCGCTCTCCCGCGCCAGGCGTTCGGACTCGGCGTAGATCTGGGTGGGGTCCTCCACCAGGTGGCTCTGGCCGCCGTAGAAGGCGATCTGGGCGATCTTTTCCTTCGAGGTGCTAGCCGGCATCACGGCGATGAAGGGCAGGCCCAGCAGGCGTGCGAAATAGGCTTCGGAAATCGCCGTGGAACCGCTCGATGCCTCGATCACCGGCACGGCCGGCCTGAGCCAGCCGTTGCACAGCGCATAGAGGAACAGCGAGCGCGCCAGGCGATGCTTGAGGCTGCCGGCGGGGTGGCTGGACTCGTCCTTGAAGTACAGTTCGACGCCAGGCAGGCCGGGAGTCTCCAGGGGGATCAAATGGGTATCGGCGCTGCGCTGGAAATCCGCTTCGATGATGCGGATCGCCTCGCGGGCCCATTGGCGGTGGTCGACGGTCATGGAAACTCCTTCAGTTCAGGACGCCGGCCGGAGGCGGCGGCGGAGCGCTGCGCCACTGGCTGATGGCGACGCCGATGAAGACCAGGCCGGCAGCGAGCATCTGCGGGCCGTTGAGGGTTTCGCCGAGGAACAGCGCGGCGAATACCAGGGTGAAGACCGGGATCAGGTTGATGAAGCCCGAGGCCTGGCTGGCCGGCAGTCGACCGACGCCGAAGTTGTACAGGCCGTAGGCGCCCACCGTGACCACCACGCCGAGATACACCACCGCCTGGATCCCCAGCGCGCTGGGCTGGCTCGGCAGGTCGGCGCTGGCCAGCGCCAGCGGCAGGAAGAACAGCGTGCCGACGAAGGCCTGCATGGCGGTCAGGGCGAATGCCGAGTAGCGCGCCGAAAGGTGCTTCAGCAACAGGGTATAGCCGGTGGCGCAGAGCATCGCGAGAAGTTCGAAGAAGTTGCCCAGCAGCGGCTGCGGCGCGTGCAGGTCGGGCTCGCCGGCGAGGCTCAGCCAGATCGAACCGAGCACCGCCAGGCCAAAGCCGATCCAGGTCATCCGGCCGATCCGTTCGTGCAGCAGCAACCAGGCCCCCACCGCCACCAGCAACGGCAGCAGCGCGGTGATCATCCCGGCCTGGGCCGCGCTGGTGTATTGCAGGGCGAAGGATTCGCAGAGGAAGTACAGGCAGGGTTCGCAGACGGCCAGGCCGAGCAGGTACTTCCAGTCGCCCGGGCGGTAGTCGATGCGTCCGCGCCAGCGCCAGGCAACGAGGAACACCAGGCTGCCGAGGGCCATGCGACCGAAGATCACCCAGAGCGGCGGCAGTTCGCGGAAAGCGACCTTCAGCACCACGTACGAACTGCCCCACAGCGCCATCGCCAGGATCAGGCAGGCCAGGGCGAACCAGCGCGTCCGAGTCAAGGGAATCTCCACCACGGGCGCCGCCGCGGCGCCGGAAAAAGGACTCCCAGTATAGGCAGCCGGCTAGCTGCGCCGACAGGCACAGAAAGCGGGCAAAACTGTTGCGCCGGGCCTCACTGCTCCCAGGGCTTGCCGCGAGTCTTCTTCTCCAGCGGCAACTGCTGCAGCACCGCGGCCTTGGCCAGCATGTAGGCGCTGACCGGGGCGCTGATGAAGAGGAACAGGCTGATCAGCAATTCGTGCAGGCTGATGCCCGCCTGGCGGTTGGAGAAATAGATCAGCGAGGCGACGATCACCCCGCCGACCCCGAGGGTGGTGGCCTTGGTCGGCCCGTGCAGGCGCATGAAGAAGTCCGGCAGGCGGTACAGGCCGATCGCGCCGATCAGGACGAAGGCGCTGCCCAGCAGGAGGAACGCCGAGACGATGATTTCCAGCCACAGGCTCAGGGGTTCGCCAGTCATTCGATGATGTCTCCGCGCAGCATGTATTTGGCCACCGCCACCGTACCGACGAAGCCGAGCACCGCGATCAGCAGCGCCGCCTCGAAGAACAGGTCGCTGTCGCGCCAGATGCCGTACAGCACCAGCAGCGCGATGGCGTTCACGTAGAGGGTGTCCAGCGCCAGCGCCCGGTCCGGCAGGCACGGCCCCTTGACCAGGCGCGCCAGGGTCAGCAACAGGGCCAGGCCGAGCAGCGCCAGGCACAGCGGGATCACGTAAGCGAGCATGGGAAGATCTCCTTCAGCGGCGCTTCGTAGCGTTGCTTGATCTCGGCGATCAGCGCCGCCTTGTCCGGCACGTCGAGGCCATGCACCAGCAAGGTCTTGCGGTCGTCGCTGAGGTCCGACGACACCGACCCCGGGGTCAGCGAGACGATGCTCACCAGCACGCTGATGGCGAGGTCGTTCTCCAGCTCGATCGGCACCTCGACGAAGGCCGGACGCAAGCGCTCGATCGGTCCGAGGGTCAGGCGGGCGACCTGGATGTTGGCGACGAGGATGTCCCACATCACCAGCGCCAGCAGCTTCAGCAGCAGCAACGGATGCCACTCCTGGCTGCGCCCGACCAGCAGGCGGTTGGTCAGCAGCGGAATGCACACGCCGAGGAAGGCGCCGAGCAGCCAGTGGCCAATGGCGAAGGAATCCACCAGCAGCAACCAGACCAGCAACAGCAGGACACTAAGCACGGGATGAGGCAGTACGCGAAGAAGCGGACGCGGCAACGAGCGGCTGATCATGCGGCACCTCCGCGGGTGATGATCTGGCGATACAGGTCGAGGTCGTGCAACTGCGCCGCGGTGGCCTGGACGTAGGCCAGCAGCGGCTTCGCGGCGAACACCAGCAACGGGCCGGCGGAGAGCAACAGGATGCAGGCGAACAAGCGGCCGTGGTCCAGTTCGGCGCTACCGAGCACGGTATGCCCGGTGCGCCAGAACAGCGTGCTGCCGGCCCGGCTCAACGCCACCAGCGCCACCAGGCCGCTGCCCAGTACCACGCTCCATAGGGCCAGCGCCTGGCTGCCGGGAGCGACCGACTGCAAAAGCATGACCTTGCCGAAGAACCCCGACAATGGCGGCAGACCGGCAACGGCGATGGCGCCGATGAAGAAAGCCCCGCCGAGCAACCGAGGATTCTGCAACGCCGGGCCCTGGACCAGGTCGCCGGCCTTGTCGCCGCGCTGGCGGGCGACCAGGTCGGCGAGCAGGAACAGGCCACCGGCGATCCAGGTACTGTGCAGCAGGTAGTACAGCGACGCCGCCAGCGCCCGCTCGCTGCCCAACGCCACGCCAGCCAGGAGGGTTCCGGCGGAGACCACCACCAGGTAGGCCAGCAGGCTTTGCAGGGTCCGCGCCGCCAAGGCACCGATCGCGCCCAGGCCAAGGGTCGCCAGGGCCAGCGGCCAGAGCCAGGCCTGCGCCAGGTTGGCCAGCTCGCCGGCGGCATCGCCGAAGACCAGCGTGTAGACCCGCAGGATCGAGTAGATGCCGACCTTGGTCATGATCGCGAACAGCGCCGCCACCGGCGCGCTGGCCGCGGCATAGGCGCGCGGCAGCCAGAAGTACAGCGGCAACAGCGCCGCCTTCAGGGCGAACACCACCAGCAGCAGGAGCCCGGCTGCCGCCAGCAGCGGCGCGCGCTCGGCATCTGCCATGGCGATCTTCTGCGCCATGTCGGCCATGTTCAGGGTGCCGGTGAGGCCATACAGGGTACCCACGGCGATCAGGAAGAACGCCGAGCCGACCAGGTTTAGGATCACGTAGTGCAAGCCCGAGCGCACCCGCTCCGCGCCGCCGCCATGCAGGAGCAACGCGTAGGAGGCGATCAGGAGTATCTCGAAGAACACGAACAGGTTGAACAGGTCGCCGGTCAGGAAGGCGCCGTTGATACCGAGCAGCTGGAACTGGAACAACGCGTGGAAATGCTTGCCCAGGCGGTCGTCGCCACGCAGCGCGTAGATCAGCGCGGCGCTGCCGAGCACCGCGGTGGCCAGCAGCATCAGGGCGGCGAGACGATCGAGCATGAGCACGATGCCGAACGGCGCGGCCCAGTTGCCCAGGGCATAGACGCTCAGGTCACCGCTGGCGGCCGTACGTATCAGCAGCAGGCTCAGGGGGATCAGTGCCAGCGCCGCGAGCAACGACAGGCCGCGCTGCCAGCGCTCGGCCAGCGGCAACAGCAGCAGGCTGCCGGCAAACAGGGGGAGCAGGATCGGCAGGATCAGCCAATGGCTCATGGGCGCGGCTCCTCCTCGTCCGGACGGCCATCTACGTGGTCGCTGCCGAGGTCACCGAGGCCACGCAGGGCCAGGACCACGACAAAGGCGGTCATGGCGAAGCCGATGACGATGGCGGTCAGCACCAGCGCCTGCGGCAACGGATCACCATACTCCCCGGGAGTGCCGATCACCGCGACGCTGCCGCCGAGTCGGCCCATGGCGAACAGGAACAGGTTGACCGCGTAGGAGATCAGCGTGAGACCGAGCACCACCGGGAAAGTCCTCGCCCGCAGCAGCAGGTAGACGCCGCTGGCGGTGAGCAGGCCGAGGGTGATGGCGAACAGGGCTTCCATCAGAGCGCCTCCTCTTGTGCGACGGGTTCAGGCATCAGGCTGAGCTTGCCGAGGTAGGACAGGATCAGCAGCGCGGCACCGACCACGGTGAGGTACACGCCGAGGTCGAACAGCATCGCCGTGGCCAGCTCGATCTCGCCGATCAGCGGCAACTCGAAGTGGCCGAACGCGGAAGTCAGGAACGGATAGCCGAACAGCCAACTGCCGAGCCCGGTGAGCCCGGCGATCAGCACTCCGGCGCCAGCCATGGCCGCATAGTTCAGCGGCAGGCGCTGCTCGACCCACTGCGAGCCGCTGGCGATGTACTGCAGCACCAGGGCGATGGCAGTCACCAGGCCGGCGATGAAACCTCCGCCCGGCAGGTTGTGGCCGCGCAGGAAGATGAACACCGAGATCAGCAACGCCAGCGGCAGCAGCACCCGCGACAGGGTTTCCAGGATCAGCGGGTGCTTGGCGTGGGCCCAGTTGCGACCCTGCGGGTCGCAGGTCGGCTTGTGCAGGGCGAAACCGGCGAGCATCGCGTAGATGCCGACGCCGGCGATCGCCAGCACGCTGATCTCGCCGAGGGTATCGAAACCACGGAAGTCCACCAGGATGACGTTGACCACGTTGTAGCCGCCGCCCCCGGAGACGCTGTTCTCGACGAAGAATCCGGCGATGCTCTCGTAGGGCCGGGTCAGCACCGCGTAGGCCAGCAGCGCCACCAGCATGCCGACCCCGCCGGCCAGCGCCACGTCGCGCAAGCCGCGCAGGCTGGAGGACTCCGCCGGAGTGCGCGAGGGCAGGAAATACAGCGCCAGCATCAGCAGGACCATGGTCACCACTTCCACCGACAACTGGGTCAGCGCCAGGTCCGGGGCCGAGAAGCGAGCGAAGGCCAGGGCTACCAGCAGGCCGGCGACGCTGAGGATCAATAGCGCGACCAGGCGCATGCGATGGAACAGCGCCGTGGCCAGGCCGCTGAAGGCCAGCACCAGCATGCCCAGGGCGGTGATACCGTCCAGCGGGGTCAGCCCGCGCGAGCCGGTCAGCCTCGCCAGCGGTGCCAGCTCGACCGCCACCACGACCAGCGCCGCGCCCAGCAGCCAGGCCAGGTAGCGCTGCAGCGACCCGTTCTCCAGCCAGGCGGTCAGGCGCGCGGCCAGGGCCACCACACGTTGCACCTGCTGCTCGAAGACCAGCTTGGCGTCCACCTCCGGTAACCCGGCGTACCAGTTGAACAGCGGCTTGCGCAGGACATAGACCAGCACACCGCCAACCAGCGCCACCACGCTCATCAGCAATGGCAGGTTGAAACCGTGCCAGATCGCCAGGCTGTATTCCGGCAGTTGCCCGCCAAGGCTGGCACTGGCGGCGGCGGCCAGCAGCGGCGCCACGGTGTAGGCCGGCAGCATGCCGACCAACAGGCAGAGGAACACCAGGATCTCCACCGGTACCTTCATGTAGCGCGGCGGCTCGTGGGGGGGGAACTTCGGCAACCGGGCCGGCTCGCCGTTGAAGAACACGTCGTGGATGAAACGCAGCGAATAGGCCACCGAGAACACGCCGGCCAGGGTCGCCACCGCCGGCACCAGCCAGTTGAAGCTGCCCAGCAGGTTCTGGCTGAGGGTTTCGCCGAAGAACATCTCCTTGCTGAGGAAGCCGTTCAGCAGCGGCACCCCGGCCATCGCCAGGGAGGCGACGATGGCCAGCACCGCGGTATGCGGCAGGTACTTCCACATCCCGTTGATCAGGCGCATGTCGCGGCTGCCGGTCTCGTGGTCGATGATCCCGGCGGCCATGAACAGCGAGGCCTTGAAGGTCGCGTGGTTGATGATGTGGAACACCGCGGCGACGTTCGACAGCGGGGAGTCGAGGCCGAACAGCAGGGTGATCAGGCCCAGGTGGCTGATCGTCGAGTAGGCCAGCAGCCCCTTCAGGTCATGCTGGAACAGTGCCATGCCGGCCCCCAGCAACAGCGTCACCAGGCCGCTCAGGCTGACCAGGTAGAAGAACCACTCGGTGCCGGCCAGCGCCGGATACAGCCGGGCCAGCAGGAATACGCCGGCCTTGACCATGGTCGCCGAGTGCAGGTACGCGGAAACCGGGGTCGGCGCCGCCATCGCGTGGGGCAGCCAGAAATGGAAGGGAAACTGCGCCGACTTGGTGAACACGCCGAGCAGGATCAGTATCAGCACCAGCGGATACAGAGCGTGGGCGCGGATCAGCTCGCCAGCCGCGAGGACCTCGGTGAGTTCGAAGCTGCCGGCGATGTGGCCGAGCAGCAGCACCCCGGCCAGCAGCGCCAGGCCGCCCCCTCCGGTAACGGTCAGGGCCATCCTCGCACCCTTGCGGGCGTCGGAACGGCTGCCCCAGAAGCCGATGAGCAGGAACGAGGACAGGCTGGTCAGCTCCCAGAAGAGCATCATCAGCAAGAGATTTTCCGCGAGCACCACGCCGAGCATGGAGCCCATGAACAGCAGCAGGAAAGCGAAGAAACGCCCCATCGGCTCCTGTTCGGAGAGGTAGTAGCGGGCGTAGAGGATCACCAGCAGGCCGATGCCGAGGATCAGCAGGGCGAAGAGGAAACCGAGGCCGTCCAGGCGCAGGCTGAGGTTGATGCCGATTTCCGGCAGCCAGGAATAGCTGGCGGTCAGGGTCTGCCCGGCGAACACCGTGCCGCGCTGTCCGAGCAACAGGATCAGGCCGATCAGCGGCGCCACGCCGGCGGACGCCGCGCACAAGGTGCGGCCGCCACGCTCGGCAAGCAGGGGCAACAACGCCCCCATGAACGGCAGCGCGATGATCAGCGCCAGAATCATGGGCTACTCCTCTTCGATGGCGGAGCCCCCGGCATGCCTGGCCGGCGGTGCTTCCCCGCGGTTGTCGGTGCGCGGCCGGATCGCCAGCAGCTCGAAGCCCCATCGGCCACCGGCAGGCGCGGCGCGACGGAACTACGATTATCGCAATCTATCGAACGAACGTCATGGATTGAATTATTACAAAATTCAGGCGTTCCGACTGCCGGAAAGCCGAAAAAAACTCTGCAACGGCAACGACTTGAAGCTTAGCAAGACAACGCCGGCAGTGGTTCGGCGCTACAACGAAAACGGCCGGCGAAATGCCGGCCGCGGGATAACGTGGGAAGAATCAGTGGGCGACGCGGCTGGTGCCGTTGACGGTCAGGATGCGCACGCGCTCGCCGACGCGGAAGATCTGGCCCTGGTCGACCTGCTGGACATAGGCGCGGGTGCTGCCGTCGTCTTCGCGCACGGTGATCTCGACGCCCTGGGTGCGCGTCAGGCCTTCTTCGGTAGCCGCGCCCAGCAGGCCGCCAGCGACCGCGCCGATGATGGCCGCGACGTAGCTGCCCTTGCCGCCGCCCACCGCGCTGCCGGCGACACCGCCGACGCCGGCACCGGCGATGGAACCGATCGGGGTCTTGGTGCCTTCGATCTTGACCGGGCGCAAGGCCTGGATGGTGCCCATGCGTACAGTCTGCACGGTACGGGCTTCCTCACGGCTGTAGGTATCGCCGGTGAGGCTGGATTGGCAGCCGCCAAGAGCCAGGGCCATGGCGGTGAAGGAAGCAACGATCAAGGCAGACTTGCGCATAACGGCATCTCCGAAAGGGATAACTGACGAATATTAGACTCTCCCGCAGCCGCTCCTGTCACCTGGCCGGCGCGAGATAATCGAATCGATTCAGCAATGGTACAGGTTCGTTCAGTTTCGACCGAACCCTCCCGCTTTCATCGGCGGGACCGATCGGCTAGGGTGAGCGCCCGCAGAAGGAACAGCCATGGACTATTTCATCATCGTCGTCACCACCGCCGCCGGCCTGTATTTCCACTGGTGGATCTACTGGCGCATCCGCCGCTGGATGGACCGCGACCTGGCGCTGTCATTCGCCGGCGACGACCCGCAAAAGCGTGACTATCTGTTACAGCGACTGGCCGAGGCCAAGGCCAGCAAGGTGAAGCGGCGCGACCTGCCGGCCTGGCTGGAGCGCGCCGCCGCCGACTACCCTTCCCGCGAAGCCTGAGCCAGGCGCCAGAGCCGGGCGATCTGCTCGGCGCGCGCCTCCAGTTCCGCCGCCGCTCCGGCACAGGCCTGCTCCAGGCTGATCGGTCCCGGCGCCAGGCTGAACGCCGCATCGATGCCGGCGTCGTGCAGGCGCTGGTAGCCGTCGCCCAGGCTGCCGGCCAGGGCTACCACGGGAACGCCGGCCTGGCGCGCGATTCGCGCCACGCCCACCGGGGTCTTGCCGTGCAGGCTCTGCGCATCCAGGCGGCCCTCGCCGGTCAGCACCAGGTCGGCACCGACCAGCGCATCGGCCAGCCCGGCCAGCTCCGCCACCAGTTCGATGCCTGGGCGGAAACGCGCGCGGAGGAATGCCCTCGCGGCGAAACCCAGGCCGCCGGCGGCGCCGACGCCCGGCACCCGGCTGAAGTCCTCGCCAAGGGTCGCCGCGACCACCTTGGCGAAGTGCGCCAGGGCGGCATCCAGTTGCGCCACCTGTTCAGCGCTGGCGCCCTTCTGCGGACCGAACACCGCCGACGCGCCGCGCGGCCCGCATAGCGGGTTGTCGACGTCCGCGGCGACTTCCACCGCGACATCCACCAGGCGCGGATCCAGCCCGCCCAGGTCGAGACTGTGCAGGCCAGCCAGCGCGGCGCCGCCGGGCGCCAGTTCCTCGCCGTCGGCAGCCAGGAAACGCACGCCGAGCGCGCCCAGCAGGCCGGCGCCGGCATCGTTGGTAGCGCTGCCGCCGAGGCCGAGGATGATCTTCCGCGCCCCGGCGTCCAGCGCCGCACGGATCAGCTCGCCAGTGCCACGGCTGCTGCTGCGCGTGGCGTCGCGGCGGTCGCGCGGGACCAGGTGCAAGCCGCTGGCGGAAGCCATTTCGATCACTGCGGTGGCGTCGTCCAGCCAGCCCCAGTGCGCCAGGGTCGGCTCACCGAGCGGGCCTTCGACACGGCATTCGCGACGTTCGCCGGCGGTGGCGGCGAGTACCGCATCGACCGTGCCTTCGCCGCCGTCCGCCAGTGGCCGCAGCAACACCTCGGCCTGCGGGAAGACTCGCCGCCAGCCGCGGGCGATAGCCTCGGCGACGTCGGGCGCGGACAGGCTTTCCTTGAACGAATCAGGAGCAATCACGATTTTCATCAGTCACCTCGCAGGGCCGGGAGTCCCCGGCCCCGCTTCAATCAGAGCAGCACAAGGCTGAGCAGCCATACCGCGAGCATACCGGCGATACCCTGGACCAGGGTCGCCAGGGTCTGGGCGCGATAGGCAGTGGATACGGTCATGCGGCTGAACTGTGTGACCACCCAGAAGAAGCTGTCATTGGCGTGGGACACCGTCATCGCTCCGGCACCGATCGCCATGACCGTCAGCACCCGGCCCATCTCGCTGTCCAGGCCGAGCTGCGGCAGCAGCGGAGCGACCAGCGCCGAGGTGGTGACCAGCGCCACGGTGGTCGAGCCCTGTGCGGTCTTCAGCGCGGCCGCCACCACGAACGGCATGAACAGGCCGATGCCCAACGCTGACAGGGTGCTGCCCAGGTAGTCGCCGAGCGGAGTGATCTTCAGCATCGCACCGAAGGCGCCGCCGGCGCCGGTGATCAGCAGGATCGGCGCGGCCGACTGGATGCCTTCCACCACGCGCTCATGGAATTCCTCGCGCTTGCTCTGGCCCTTGAGCAGGGTGCAGGCCAGCGCCAGGCCGACCAGCAGGGCGATCACCGGTTGACCGAGGAAGTTCAGGCAGGCGAACAGTACGCCCTCGCCCAGCGGCTTGCTCGGGAATACCGCGACCGAGCCAAGGCAGATCAACAGGATCGGTACGAAGATCGGCGCGAACGCCTGGGTGGCGCTGGGCAGCTTGCCGTAGCGGGCACGCAGCTCGCTGAAGTCCTCTTCGGTCTGGACGACCTGGCCGTCGTCGACCAGGGGAATGTCCTTGCCGACGAAGCGATTGGCCCACCACATGCCGGCCATCGCGGTGACGAAGGCGACCACCAGGCCGACCACGATCACCAGGCCAAGGCTGGCGTCCAGGCCGAGGTTGCCGGCCGCGGCGATCGGTCCCGGGGTCGGCGGCACGAAGGTGTGGGTGGCGTAGAGACCGGTGGCCAGGGCCACGCTCATGGCGATGGTGGATATCTTCATCCGCGCCGCCAGGGCGTTCTTCAGCGAGTTGAGGATGACGAAGCCGGAATCGCAGAACACCGGGATCGACACCAGGTAGCCGATGATCGACATGGTCAGGGTCGGGAAGCGTTCGCCGAGCAGGCGGATCACGCTTTCCGCCATGGTGATCGCCGCACCGCTGCGCTCGAGGATCACCCCGATGATGGTGCCGAGCACGATGACGATGCCGATGTAGCCGAGGATGCTGCCGAAGCCGCCGGTAACGGTCTTGACGATTTCCGCCGTGGGTACCTGGTAGGCGAAGCCGGCGATCAGCGCGGCCGCCAGCAGGGCGAGGAACGGGTGCAGCTTGAGTCGCGTGGTGGACAGGACGATAAAGGCGATCAACGCCAGCAGGATCAGGACCAGGGTCATGAGCCGCCTCCTTGTTGTTATGGGTGTGGGATGGGCGCCCAGGGGCGGGTCATTTTCGCTCCGTCGGGACCGGACACGCCTTGTGCAACGGCCAGAGGAAGACGGCGCTGGAAGGGGAACATTTTGTGCGACCGCACAGTGAATCGATTGATCCGCCCGTTACCCGCGGCGCGGAACGAGCAATTGCAGCCCCAGCAACAATTGCTGGCGGTGCTCCAGGCGAGCGAGATCGAGCCCGCTGATCGAAGCGATGCGCTCCAGTCGGTAGCGCAGGCTGTTGCGATGGATTCCCAGCGCCTGGGCACAGGCCTGGGCGTGCCCGTCATGGGCGCACCAGGACTCCAGGGTAGCGGCCAGCGAACCTTGCGGATCGTGGTCGAGCAACCGCTGCAAGGGCGCCAGCAGCTGCCGCACCTGCCAACTGTCGCGCTGGCTGAACAGCAGGCTGGCGAGGCGGTGTCCGTCCAGGGTCACGACCCGCCGACCGGGCAACCGGCTGCGCGCATAGTCCAGCAGGTCGTGTGCGGCGCAGGCCGAGGCGCGCAGCTCGGCCAGGTCGTGCGCCGGGTCGCCGGCACACAGGCGCGCCACGCCCCAGCCGCGCGCGTCGGCGCGCTCCAGCCAGTGCTCGAGCGTATCTGCGTGGGCTACCGGCCGGCACCAGAACACCAGGCGCTCGCCCAGCGCCGCGCTCCAGTGCTCCGCCCGGCCGCCGAGTGCCGCCAGCAGGCGAGCCTGGCAAGGCAGCGGATCGGCATGCTCGGGCAGTTCCAGGAAGACCGCCTGGCGCGGCCAGTGCATGGCCAGCCCCAGGTGTTCGGCATCGGCCGCCAGCGCCCCGAGGCCGTGGCCGGGATCGAGCAACTGGCGCAGCCAGGCTTCGTGACGCTGGCGTTGCCAGTGTCGCTCGTCCTGCATCTGGCGCTGTTCCATGAGCATTTCCGCTGCCATCCGCACCAGCTCGGCATAGGGCCGGACCACCTCCGGCGCGCCGGTGATGCCGAGCACGCCGACCAGCCGCTCGGCGTGCAGTAACGGCAGGTTCACCCCTGGCCGCACCCCGCGCAGGCAGGCGGCGGCCTGCTCGTCGATTTCCACCACCCGCCGGTTGGCCAGCACCAGTTGCGCCCCTTCGTGGCGGGTATGCAGGCGCGATGGATCGCCGCTGCCGATGATCATGCCCTGGGCATCCATCACATTGATGTTGTGCGGCAGGATCGCCATCGCCCGATCGACGATGTGCTGCGCCAGCGTCGAATCCAGTTCGAACATGGAGGACTCAGGGCGCCAGGCGTTCGCGCGACCAGCCGCCGTCCTGGCGTCGATAGTCGAGACGGTCGTGCAGGCGGCTCGGCCGCCCCTGCCAGAACTCGATGCGCTGCGGCAGGAGACGGTAGCCGCCCCAGTGCTCGGGACAGCTCGGCGGCTGGTCGGCGAAACGCCGCTCGGTTTCCGCGAGCAGCCGTTCCAGCTCGGCGCGATCGGCGATGACCCGGCTCTGCGGCGAGGCCCAGGCGCCCAGGCGACTGCCCAGCGGACGCACCTGGTAGTAGGCGTCGGATTCCTCGGGAGTGACCTTCTCGACGCTGCCTTCGATGCGCACCTGGCGCTCCAGCGCCGGCCAGAAGAAGGTCATGGCCGCCCGCGGAATGGCCGCCAGTTGCCGGCCCTTGGCGCTTTCGTAGTTGGTGAAGAAGGTGAAGCCGCGCTCGTCGAGGCCCTTGAGCAGGAGGATACGGCAATGCGGATAGCCGTCGGCGTCGACGGTGGCCAGGGTCATGGCGTTGGGTTCGACCGGCAGGCGCTCGGTCTTCACCGCGTCGTCGAACCACTGGCGGAACAGGCTGAAGGGATCGCTAGGGGCGTTGGCCTCGCTGAGGCCATCGCGGGTGTACTCGCGGCGCATATCGGCCAGGGACTGGGTCATGGCGCATCTCCAGGGGGAAATGCGCCATAGCTTAACCGCAGACTCCGCCTCGCGCTTGATCCGGGACAATGGCGCCAAGCGCCCTGCCCCGGTTCGGCTCAGTTGCCCTGGGCCAGGGACAGCAGGCTGGCGCGCTGGGTATAGAGCACTTCGACGCGACGGTTCTGGGCGCGGCCGGCAGCGCTGGCGTTGTCCGCGCGCGGCATGTCGGAACCGACCCCCTTCAGGCGCAATTGGTCGCCTTTCAGGCCGCTGAGGCGGAAGATCGCCGCCACCGACTGGGCACGCTCGAAGCTCAGCTTGTCGTTGACCGCCTTGCTGCCGGTGCTGTCGGTATGGCCGAGTACCAGGATACCGCTCTGCGGATCGGCCTGGGCCATCTTGGCGACCTTGCCCAGCGGGTTGAGGGTGATCGGCATCAGCATGGTGTGGCGCTTGGGATTGAACGAGTAGTCGGCGGGGGCGATGACGATCAATGCGTTGTCGCGGCGTTCGAGGGTGAACTCGCTACCGGCGATCGCTTCGCGCAGGGCTTTCTCATGGGCATCCAGCCACTCCTTGGTGACCTTCTGCTGGACCAGTGCCGGCTTGCCCGACGCCTTGCTCGCCGAGCTGGCGCCGAACGGCCACCACCAGGGGTTGGCGGCCTTCGGCTCGGCTGCGGCGGCGACTTCTTTCTTCGCCGCGGCGATCTCGGCCTTCTGCTCCGCAGCCTTGGCGGCTACGTCCCGACCGCCTTCGTCCTTGCCGAACGGCCACCACCAGTGGCTGGAGCCGACATGCTCGGCTTCGGCCTTCTGTTCCGTGGCCTGCTTGGCGACGGTCTGTCCGTCGTCCTTGCCGAACGGCCACCATGAATGGCTGGAAGCCTGCTCGGCCGGAGCCTTGGCTGGCTGCGAGGAAGCGTCCTGGGTCTGGAAATAGCTGCAGCCGGAGGCGGTCATGCAGAGAAGAAGCGTCGAGGTCTTAAGCAGTTTCATACGTCGGGGTCCGTTGGAAGTGAAAGAAGGCGAGCCCGATGGAACATTCGGCTCAACCGCCGGTCACATCGCAGCGATGCCGGAGTCGATCCACTGCCCCGGCAACGCCCTATCTCATACGACGCTTTAGATTGTGTCGCTAAGCCATTATTTGGCAATGAAATTTAGCGTCGAGCCGACAAGCGGTTAAAAGTTAACCAACGGATTACAGACACTCCCCCGCGACACGCGCCAGCTGCTGCGCCCGCGGATCCATCAGCACATACGGCCCCAAGGCGTTGCTGACAAAGGAAAAAGCCAGGTCGCGCTCGGGATCGGCGAAGCCGATCGAGCCACCCGCCCCAGGGTGGCCGAAGGCCTTGGGGCCGAGTCCGTAGGTCGCATTGGCCACGCCCGGTTGGTCGAGCATGGTGCCGAGGCCGAAGCGGGTCCGGGTCAGCAAGGTCCGATCCTCGCCTACCGCGTGTTCGTGGGCCAACTGGCCCAGCAGTTCATCTTCCAGCAAACGTCCCCGCAACAGGCCGCTATAGAAGCCGGCGAGCGCGCGCGCGTTGCCATGGCCATTGGCGGCCGGCTGCTGCATGCGTCGCCATTCCGGCTTGTTGGTGCTGGTGAGGATCGACGGCGGATTGGTGAAGGCACGGGTGGTCAGCGCCAATGGCTCGCTCATCATGGTCTTCAGCATGCGCTGGGCGGCAGCGTCGCCGAGGCTGCCCTTGCTCCGTGCCATGTGGGCGACGCGGCCGAACTGGCTGTCGTCCAGGCCGACATGGAAATCCAGGCCCAGCGGTGCCGCGGTGCGCGCCACGATGGCCTCGCCCGGCTCGCGGCCGTCGACCCGGCGGATCACCTCGCCGAGCAGCCAGCCATAGGTAATCGGTGCATAGCCGTGCGCTTCGCCAGGCGTCCACCAGGGCTCCTCGGCGGCCAGTGCCGTGGTCATCGCCTGCCAGTCGTAGAGTGCCTCGGGCGGCATCTGCTCGCGCAGCGCCGGCAGGCCGGCGCGATGGCAGAGCAACTGGCGCACGCTGATCGCTGCCTTGCCGGCCGCGGCGAACTCGGGCCAGTAGCGTGCCACCGGCGCGTCCAGTTCGAGCTTGCCCTCGGCCACCAGTTGCAGCACGGCAACGGCGGTGAAGGTCTTGGTGCAGGAGAACAGATTGAGGATGGTGTCGCGCTGCCAGGGCTGCTCGCCGTCCTTGTCCGCGACGCCGCCCCAGAGGTCGACCACCGTCTCGCCACCGACCTCCAGGCACAACGCCGCGCCGCGCTCCTGCGGATTGTCGAAAAGCCGGGCGAAGGCCTCGGCAAGCGGGGCGAAACGGCTGTCACAGTGGCCTTGGGGCGTCATGGGCAAGTTCCGGTGGGAAAGTGGTCGGGGCATTCTTCCAGCCCTCGGCGGCCTTGTGAACCCTGACATAAGAGGGGTTCGCCGCAAGCGGGCGGCGGTGAATGCGCGCTCATGAACCGGCTGAATCCTCGCGCGGCGGCAGAGGCTCGACGGCAGGCATGGACCTGGCCATCGCCGACAGTCGCGACAGGGCGGCAAGGTTGCTTCGGCGCACCGTGTCGACGAAGCCGGCGAACGGCAAGCCCGTGATCCCGACCAGGCCTATATGGCCGTTCTCGCCGTCCAGCAGACGCCCGCTGGCCGGTTGGTCGAGGTACTGGAACCAGTGGGCGCCGACGATATACGGACTCTTCAGCGCCGCCTCCAGGAACGTTCGGTAGGAGTCGCCGCGCGCCCGCTCATTGGCCGCCTCGCTGACACCACCCCAGAACGGACCGCGATCCCGCGAGCCGAAGTGGAACTCGCTGATCAGCACCGGCTTGTCCAGCCGCGCCAGCAGGGAGTCGTCCAGGCCCTGCCCGGGCAACGGCGTATAGAGGTTGAAACTGAGCAGGTCGCAATACCGGGCGCAGGAGGTGATCGCCTCGGGAGTGCTGACGGCGAAGCGGCCGCCGAGCAGGAGGTGGTTCGGTGCGTGCCATTGCAGGGCGTCGCGCAGGGTCTTGAAGTAAGCGTCGGCATACAGCCGGAGGAAGGCGCTGTAGTCCTCGGCGATGGCCGGATGCCCCTCGCCCGGCAGCGGAGCCGCGTAGCCCGGCGCCTCCAGGGCCTCCCAGGCGGCCAGCTCGATGCCCCAGGCCTCGGCCAATGCCTCATGGCCCAGGTACTTGGCTTTCAATTGCTTGACGAAGGCGCGCTTCGCCGGACTGTCCATGGACAGCGTCAAGGCTCCGAAAGCGAGGCCGTAGCGCGCCTGGGCCGAGCCGTCGCGCCCGGCCCAGGCCAGTTCGTTGTCGGCGTAGTAGCCGAGCAGCCAGGGATCGTCGCGGTGGTCGCGAGCAGCGATGGCGATGACGCGCTCGGCGGCCATGGCGAAGCGCGGGTCGAAGGGATCGGGCATGGCTCCCCACCAGTCGAAACCGCTGCTGACCGTGGCGTAGTCGCCGGCGATCGACAGCGGCAGGCTGTAGGGCATCCGCGCCTGTGCGGCGAGCGCCGGATCGCTCCAGTTGCCGAGGCTGTTGAAACCCCATGCCGAGAGGCGCTCCAGGGTGCGCTGGCGCCATTCGCCGGCGAGCTGGTCGGCGCTCGCCTGGGGAGCGATGCGCTGGCGATTGGCACCGAGGAAATCGAACCAGCGGCCATGCCCGAAGCGCCGCCCGGCCTGCGCGGCGACGCCGCGGCGGTCGTCGCCCTTACCGAAGAATGCCGCCAGCGGCTCACCCTCCGCCGGCAGTTCGGCGAACATCGGCTCGCGTCCTTCGACGTAGGTCCGGCTGCCGTCGGCGGTCACCGCATTAACGCCCAGCGACCAGAACGGATGTCCTTCCGGAGTAACCAGCCACCAGCGCCCGCCACGTTTTTCCGTGCGGAAGAAACCGCTGGCTTCGAACACCGGCCCACCCAGCAGGCCGCCGAAACGGTCGCGCGCCGGTGTCTGCCGTTCCCAGTCGCGGAGCTGTGCGGCCTCGGCCGCATAGGCGCTGCGCAACTGTTCGTCGGAACGAATCTTTTCCGACCAGTCGGCGCGGCTGTACTGGCCATAGCGATCGATCAGGCCGGTCAGGATGCTCCGCTCCACCGCCCTCCCTGCGCGTATGCCGAAACGTCCGAGCAGGATGCTCTGGGGAGCTTGCGGCGAGCGCAGGGACAGGCTCAGCGCCCCGACCCTGGCGCGGTCCAGCGAGCCCTCCACGCGTGGCGCCAGCAGCACCCGCTGGCCTTCGACCATCTGCGGCATCGGCGGCCCCGCACGCATGCCCAGAGCCTCTGGCGAAACCGCCCGCAACGGCACCAGCAGGGTCTGCGGCGGGCCTGCCGGAAGCTCGATGGATGCCTGCAACCCCGGCGCGCCCTGCTCGCCCTCGATCGCGACCTCCAGGGTCATGTCCCAGCTCATGGCGTTCTGGATGCGCAGGCTCACGTAGTCCGCCGCGGACCAGTCCCAACGGCCCTGCGCCGGACTCATGCGCAAGGTGGGCCGTTGCGCCGGGCTGAAGGTGACGCGACGGAGAATGTCGCCCTCCGGGGTGGCCTCCGCCGTCACGCTGGGCAGGTCGGCATCCTCCAGGGTGATGCCGACCACGGCCATCGGCTTGACGAAGTTGAACAGCACCTGCTGGGTGTCGTTCGCCGCCAGCGGCGCGGCCACCGCGAGCAGGCCGAGAAGCAGGGGAAGATGCCAACGCGAACGGATCATGAAGCCTGTTTTCCTTAACTCCATCCCGGCATGGACAAATGCCGGGAATTTCCAGATGCGGCTCGGACGTGAAGGCTGGAGCCCTCCGCGCAGATCAGCGCGTCAGGCGATTTCCCGCCGGAACGGCGGCAATGCATTGAGGATAGCCTTGCCGTAGCGCTGGGTGACCACGCGGCGATCCAGCAGGGTGATGGTGCCGCGGTCCTGCTCGGTGCGCAGCAGCCGCCCGCAGGCCTGGACCAACCGCAGCGAGGCGTCTGGCACGGCGATTTCCATGAACGGATTGCCGCCGCGCGCCTCGATCCACTCGGCCAGCGCCGCCTCCACCGGGTCGTCGGGTACCGCGAAGGGAATCTTGGCGATCACCACGTGTTCGCAATAGGCCCCCGGCAGGTCCACGCCTTCGGCGAAGCTGGCGAGGCCGAAGAGCACGCTGTCCTCGCCGTCGTCGACTCGCGACTTGTGCTTGTTCAGGGTTTCCTGCTTGGACAGGTTGCCCTGGATGAACACCCGCTTGCGCCAGTCGCGGTCGAGACCGTCGAAGACCTCCTGCATCTGCTTGCGCGAGGAGAACAGCACCAGGCTGCCGCGCGCGCCCTTCACCAGTTCCGGCAGCTCGCGAATGATCGCCGCGGTGTGCTCGGCGGCGTTGCGCGGATCCGCCTTGAGGTCGGGAACCCGCAATACCCCGGCCTCGGCATGGTGGAAGGGGCTCGGCACCACCGCGGTGACCGCGTTGCGCGGCAGGCCGGCGCGCATGCGGTACCGGTCGAAGGTGCCCAACGCGGTCAGGGTCGCCGAGGTCACCAGCACGCCATAGGCGACGTTCCACAGGTTGCGGCGCAGGGTCTCGGCGGCGAGGATCGGGCTGGCGTTGGCTTCGATGTCGTAGAAGCTGCCGCTCTCGGCGAGGGTCAGCCAGCGCGCCATCGGCGGGCTGTCCTGCGGGTCCTCGCAGGTGAAGGCGGTCCACAGTTCCCAGTTGCCCTGGGCGCGCGCCAAAAGACTACCGAACAGCGGGTACCACTCCTCCGCCTGGTGGCTGGCGATGCCGCCGGCGCCTTCGCCGTCCATCGCCTCCTTGAGGATATCGGTGAGGCGGGTGAACAGGTCGGTCAGCTTGGAGAAGCCTTTCTTCAGCTCGATGCCCATCTCGCGGATATGCTCGGGGACCACCCCGCCGACGAAACGGTGACGCGGCCGCTCGCGACCTTCCATGTCCTCGCCGGCGCGGAAATCGCCGATCTCTTCGCAGGCGGTGAACATGAACTGCTGCTGGGTCTTGATCTCCCGGGCCAGCTCCGGCACCTGTTCGATCAGGCGGCCGAGGTCGCCCGGCAGCGGGTGCTGGGCGAGCAGCTTGGTGAGGTTCTTGGCGATCTGCTCCAGCCAGTCGGCGGTAGCGCGCAGGCGGGTGAAATGGGCGAAATGGCCAATCGCCTTGTCCGGCAGGTGATGGCCCTCGTCGAACACGTAGAGGGTCTCGCGCGGATCGGGCAGGATGGCGCCGCCGCCCAGGGCCAGGTCAGCCAGGACCAGGTCGTGGTTGGTGACGATCACGTCGACCTTGGTCATCCCTTCGCGCGCCTTGTAGAAGGCGCACTGCTGGAAGTTCGGGCAATGTCGGTTGGTGCACTGGCTGTGATCGGTGGTGAGCTGCGCCCAATGCGCGTCGTCGATCGCCTCCGGCCAGCTGTCGCGGTCGCCGTCCCAGCGGTTGCCGGCCAGGCGTTCGATCATCTGGTTGAACAGCTTGCTGCTGGTCTCGTCGACATCGATGTTGAAACCGTCGTCGGCGAACAGTTGCGCCGTCGCGCTCTGCGCCTGGCCTTCCTGCAGCAGCACGTCGAGCTTGGACAGGCACAGGTAGCGCCCGCGGCCCTTGGCCAGGGCGAAGCTGAAGGCCAGCCCGCTGTTGCGCAGCAGGTCGGGAAGATCCTTGTGGACGATCTGCTCCTGCAGGGCGACGGTCGCGGTGGCTATCACCAGGCGCTTGCCACTGGCCTTGGCGCAGGCGATCGCCGCCAGGCTGTAGGCCACGGTCTTGCCGGTACCGGTTCCGGCCTCCACCGCGACCACCGCCGGCTCGCCCTCGCGGTGCCCCTCCTCGTCCTCCTTGATCGCGCCGAGGGCCTTGGCCACTTCGGCGATCATCAGGCGCTGGCCATAGCGAGGCTTCAGCTCCTTGGCTTCGAGAAAGCGGGTGTAGGCACCCTGGATCTGGGACTTGAGTTCGGCGCTGAGCATGGAATTCCTGGGCCCGGCGCGCAGCGGAAGACGAATCCGCCGGCGCGCCATAGCTGGATAAATTTTCAGTGGTTCGACAGGGCGGCTATGATAACGCGCTTCGTCACAACCGCCAGCGGAGATCGCCGAATGACCCCCTACGCCCTCGTCTACGCCCTGCATGTCCTGGCCGCCCTGGTCTGGGTCGGAGGCATGTTCTTCGCCTGGACGATTCTTCGTCCGGCGGCCGTCGCCGCGCTGGAGGCCCCAGCCCGCCTGGGCCTGTGGCTGGAGGTGTTCCGCCGTTTCTTCCATTGGGTCTGGGCTGCGGTGATCCTGCTGCCGATCAGCGGCGTCGGCATGCTGCACCTGAGCTTCAACGGTTTCGCCGGCGCGCCGCGCTACGTACAGGTAATGATGGGGCTCTACGTCGCCATGCTGGCACTGTTCCTGCGGGTGCAGGCGCTGCAAGTGCCGGAACTGCGACGCGCGGTGCAGGCCCAGGACTGGCCGGCGGGCGGGCAGGCGCTGGGGAAGATCCGCCGCACCGTCGGCTTCAACCTGCTCCTCGGCCTGTTGCTGATAGCCCTGGTAGCGGCACGCCCGAGCCTCTGAACCGGCGATGCGCCGGCAGCCATGCTGCCGGCCTCTCCTCAGAAGCGCACGACGTCCAGGCTGCCGTCGCTGCCGTTGGTGCCGTTCGCGCCGTCCTCTCCGCTGCGCCCCGCACGACCGGCATCCACCGAGTAGATCCAGCAACCGGTGGCGTTATCCGCCGCACCCGGTTTGCCGGCCTTGCCTCCAGCGCCGCCGACGCCGCCTTGCAGACGGGTTTGCAAGCGCTCCAGAGGAAAATCGCCCGGCACTTCCAGACGAATCCGACCGCCCGCCCCGCCCGGACCGCCGTCGCTTCCGGATTGGCCGTCGCCACCTTTCAGCGCGCTGCCCCAGAGGCAGCCGGAGGCCTTGCCGGAAGCCCCGTCCAGGCCATCGTAGCCTGGAGCGCCGACGCCACCGCGGGCGTCCAGCAGCAGGCTTTCCACCTCCACCGCCTGCAGGCGCAAGGTCAGGTCGCGGCCGTTACCGGCGCTTTGCCGGAAGGTGCCGGTCGCGCCGGGCGCGGAAATGATGCTGCCATCGGCCAGGCGGCCGCTGACGACTTCGATGCTGATTCGCTCCTCGCCTGGCGCCACGCCGATCCGGGCGTTCTTCGCCATGTGCAGTTCCTCGATGCGCAGGACGCTGACCTCCAGCGGAATCAGCAGGGCGGCATCCTCGCCGATCTCCACTCTGCGCAGGCGCAGCTCCTGGGCCCGCTTGGGCAGGCGCATCACCGAGTTCGCCTGCACCTTCACGGTTCCGCCGATACCCTGCTGGCGTGCCGGCGGCGCCTCGGCCGAAAACGCGGCGCCAGCCCAGGCCAGGGGAACGACCAGGAACAATCCGAGCATGGCCTTACGCATGATCGTCCTCCTTGTCCTGCGGCAACTCGCTGGCCGGGCTCAGCGCCGGCAACGCAAGCATGTGGAAGACACCGAACAGCAAAACCTGGAGACGGTCCAGCCAGGGATGCGCACGCGCCTTCAGACGTCGTCCGAGGACGAGAATCTCGATCAGGTGGATCAACAGGATCAGGCCGCCGGCTATCGACAACAGCCAGTTCAGCGGATAGGCGAACGGATGCAGCAGATTGACCAGCACCGCGCCCCAGAACACCAGGGTCACGAGCTTGCCCAGCCCGAGAAACGCTTTCATGGAACTCCCCCCAAGACATCGTGTGCGGGGGAACATACTCGCCAGCCCGCCGCGGCGCCAGCCATGAACGAAAACGGGGGCTTCGACGCCCCCGTTCTGCTCCGCGCCGCCTGCGTCATTCGCGCTTGATGAGGATTTCCACCCGGCGATTCTCGGCCCGCCCTTCGCGAGTCTTGTTGTCGGCGACCGGCTGGCTTTCGCCCAATCCCTGCACGCCGACGATGATGCTCGAAGGCACCCCGGCATCGATCAGATAGTTCGCCACGGCATTCGCGCGCCGTTCCGACAGCTTCTGGTTGTAGGCATCGGAACCGACGCTGTCGGTATGCCCGGTGATACTCAGGCGCGTACTGGCCGCCTCGCCTTTCAGGCGTTCGGCGATGCCGTTGAGCTTCTCTCTGTCGGCGGCGTCCACCTTCGACGAATCGAAGGCGAAGTGCAGGTCGCGCACGACAATGGTTTCTTCCTTGACGACAGGAGGCGGCGGCGCGACTTCCTCGACCGGCTGCGGAGGCGGCGGCGCGACCTGTTCGCCGGCACCGTGCACCCAGCAATAGGCGGCACCGACGCCACCGCCGATCAGGGCGCCCCAGCCGGCCCAGCTGCTGCTTTCGATCGCGCCCAGGCCGGCGCCGGTAACACCACCGACCGCCGCACAGGTCGGCCAGTCGCTTTTCTGCAACCCTGCGCAACCGGTCAGCAAGCCGCTGACCAGAATCAGGGGTAAAGCGGTCCTCGTGATGCTCATTGGAACTCTCCTCGTGGATCGGTTGTAACCGACAAATAGGGAGTAAAGACCCCAGCCGAAAAAAGCGCCAGCACTAGGCCATGCAGGCGCTTCAGGCTAGTCTTGGCGAATCCCAGGAGAGTGTTTTCCCATGAGCGAACCGATTTCTCCCCGCACCCCGCAGCAGGCCCTGGCCGCGTTGCTCGCCCGCTACGCGCCGAAGCGCTTGCTGCTGGTCGGCGCCAGCCGGCTGCCGGCGGTGGAGGCCTTCATCCACAACCATCCCCAGTGCCAACTGGCGCACAGCCCGGCGGCGGCATTGCCCGCCGAACTGGCCGGTCAGCGCTTCGACCTGGCGCTGTTCGTCGATTGCCTGGAACACCTGCCGCAGCGCACCGGTCTGCAGTTGCTCGCGGGCGTGCGCAACCTGAACGCCAGCCGGGTCGCCGTACTGGTCGACCTCGAGGCCAGCGACTGGCAGGAAACCGACTTCTTCGCCCTCGCCATGCAGAACAGCGAACGCTTCCAGCGCGAAGGCCAGACGCTGACCCTGTACACCTACGACCTGTACGAGTACAAGCAGGTCCCCGATTGGCTGAACGCCAAGTTCTGGGCCAACCCGGAAAACTTCGGCAAGTACTGGTGGTAACCATGACCCAACCCACCTGCCCCTGCGGTAGCGGCGACCCGCTCGACGATTGCTGCGGCCGCTATCACCAGGGACATCCCGCGCCCACCGCGGAAGCCCTGATGCGCTCGCGCTACAGCGCCTATGCCCTCGGACTGGTGGACTACCTGCGCGACACCACGCTGCCGGCGCAACAGGCCGGCCTCGATCTCGACGGCATCCGCGCCTGGAGCCACGGCAGCACCTGGCTCGGCCTGGAGGTGGAAAACCACGAGGTGCTCGGCGGCCAGCCGGAACATGCGCGAGTCACCTTCGTCGCGCGCTGGCACGACGCCGAGGGGGAACATGCCCATCGCGAATGTTCCGGCTTCGTCCAGCGCAACGGTCGCTGGTACTTCCTCGATCCGACCGTGGCCCTGAAACTCGGCCGCAACGACCCCTGCCCCTGCGGCGCCGGCGGCAAGCTGAAGAAATGCTGCGGTCCATGGATCACCTGATGCATTCGCTCGCCAGCTATATCCGCGCCATCCATGCCCTGCCCTCGCCAGTCTCGATAAGCGATGCGCAGGTCGAAGAGCAACAGCGCTGCGAGGACGGCGTCGAGATCCACAGCTGCGAAGCGCTCTACCGTTTCGACAACGGCGTGCGCCTGCGCCAGCACTGCGAGCGCGACCTCCTGCCAAGCAGCGGGGCCTGCGAGGAATGCTGGATCGGCTACGAAGTGCTGGATTCCGCCGGGCGGGAAATCAGCCCACGCTACAAGCACTTCGTCAACGCCTGCCAGGAACGCTTCTGGTTGCGCATGCACGCCTGAGATGCTGCGCCAGGCGGCGCGGTTTGGGCGTTGACGAGCGCTCGGGTAGAATGCGCAGCCTTTTCATCCGGGCCCCATCCCCATGCTGCTGACCGTGCTATACATCATCGCCATCACCGCCGAAGCCATGACCGGCGCGCTGTCGGCCGGCCGGCGCAGCATGGACCTGTTCGGCGTGGTGCTGATCGCCTGCGTCACCGCCCTGGGCGGCGGCTCGGTACGCGACATGCTGCTGGGCCATTACCCGCTGACCTGGGTCCGTCACCCGGAATACCTGGCGCTGACCGCAGTCGCCGCGCTGGTCACAGTGTTCATCGCGCCGCTGATGCGCCACCTGCGCTCGCTGTTCCTGGTACTCGACGCGGTTGGCCTGGTGGCCTTCACCCTGATCGGCTGCCAGGTCAGCCTGGAAATGGGCCACAGCCTGCTGATCGCGGCGATCAGCGGGGTGATCACCGGGGTGTTCGGCGGCATTCTCCGCGACATCCTGTGCAACGACGTACCCTTGATCTTCCGCCGCGAACTCTATGCCAGCGTGTCCTTCGCCAGCGCCTGGTGCTACCTGATCTGCGTGGAGCTGGAACTGCCCTCCGAACAGGCGATGCTGATCACCCTGTTCAGCGGCTTCCTGTTCCGCCTGCTGGCCATCCGCTTCCACTGGGAAATGCCCAAGTTCGTCTACCAGGACGATTTCGACCACTGAAGCAAGCGCCTGCCCCTGGTCGACGCGTTCCTCCAACCCCTCGCCTGTCCCCGATGCCACGGCCCGCGACGCGGTTATCCGCCCCACGCCCACGCTTGTCGCAGGCCGCTGCCCGCCTCAGTCCTGCAGGCGCAGGTGGCTGGTGTCCGGAGCCGGAGCCGCTGGCTCGGGGCGTGCCTGGCCCATGTCGCTACCGACCGGGGCGACGCTGAAGCGGCTCAGGTCGAGCTTCGGCGCCTCGGCTTCGGCCTTGGCGTCCTGTAGGTCGGCGCCGACCGGAGCAAGGCCGAAATCCGGCGCATCGACCTCGGCGAACGCCGCCATGTAGCCGTCCCGCGGCGCTACCTGCAAACGCCCGGAGGGCGCGCTGTCCCGCGCAGCGACGCGGGCCTGTGGGGCTTCCACGGCGGCCTGCTGCGCAGGCGGCGGCGCCATGACCACCTCCTCGATCTCCATCTCGGCGACCACGGCGATCGCTCCCGCTCGCTCCAGCACGCTGCGGTATTTTTCCGCGGAGGCGGCATCGAGGTTGTTCTTGATCACCACCCGGCGGCCGGAGAACAGCAGTTCGATACGCTGCGCGTCGGCCTGGAACAGCTTGGCCAGGTTGGCCTTGACCACCTCGGGACGGGCGCCGGCGACCAACTGGCCGGAAAAGGCGATTTCAAAGCGGCTCATTGGCATCTCTCCGAGTGAAGGGCCGCTCGGCATGGCGGCCCTGGCGTTTCGTCGAGCGATTGTACCCATCGACAGCCACGCGTGGAGTGACTGGGTCCGGCAAATCGGCCGGCGGGTCCGTTCAGGTTAGCCGAGCCGGTCACGCCAGCCGACGGGAAGACTTGCACGGGCGTACGCGCTTCTCCATGCTCCCCCGACTGCGCTACGGGAAACATATGGACACAGGCCTGTACCTGAAACATCTTTCCTCTATACAACAATAAGTTGCAGCACAATCACTGCTTGTTAAACTGGGGCGTCTCGGGGGGAATAGCATGAATTACCAGGCGCAAATGATAAGAATTATCAGCCTAATAATGGCGTGGGGAGTTCTCTCCAATCTCTCGGGCTGCAGCTGGATGACCGGCAGCTTCGAAGACCCCGACGTCAAGCTGCTGAAGGTGGAAGTGGTCAAGGCACGCTTGCTGGAACAGGAGTTCGTGATGCGCTTCCGCATCGACAACCCCAACGATTTCAGCCTGCCGGTACGCGGCCTGCAGTACGCCGTGCAACTGAACGACATCCAGCTCGCAGAAGGCGAGTCCGGCCAGTGGTTCACGGTTCCCGCCCACGGCCACGAGGTATTCGACGTGCCGGTGCGAACCAATCTCTGGCGCCACATGAAATACATCGTCAAGCTCCTTGAGCGTCCCGAGGAGCCGATCCGCTACCGCCTGCAGGGCGAAGTGAAGACCGGACTGATGTTCGGCCGCAGCGTGCACCTGAGACGAAATGGCGAGATAATTCCCGGCGATTTCATCCCAGAATAGGTCCACCATGAGTCAGGAACCCCACGTACACGGCCCGAACTGCAACCACGACCACGATCATCATCACGATCATGGCCATGGTCCGCACTGCAACCACAGCCACGAGCCGGTGCGCAATCCGCTCAAGGCCGTAGGCCGCAACGATCCCTGCCCCTGCGGCAGCGAGAAGAAATTCAAGAAGTGCCACGGCGCCTGACCCTTCGCACGCGCCGGCATCCGAAGGCCCGCTGAGCAGCGGGCCTTTTCGTTGGCGCGCCACCAGCCCCGCCGGGGCGTCATGCGCGACAGCGGTTTGCATCGAACCTAGGTTCCTGGCGTAGAGTCTTCCGTTCGTAGCCCATCGACGAGCCGGAGACGCACCGATGATCGACCTGTACTACTGGACCACCCCGAACGGCCACAAGATTACTCTTTTCCTGGAAGAAACCGGCCTGCCCTACGCCATCCATCCGATCAATATCAGCCAGGGCGACCAGTTCCAGGCGGATTTCCTGAAGGTGTCGCCGAACAACAAGATTCCCGCCATCGTCGATCGCCAACCAGCCGACGGCGGCGCTCCCCTGTCGCTGTTCGAGTCCGGCGCCATCCTGCTCTATCTCGCGGAAAAGACCGGACGGTTCCTCGCCAAGGACCTGCGCGCGCGCCAGGAAACCCTGCAGTGGCTGTTCTGGCAGATGGGCGGGCTGGGGCCGATGGCCGGGCAGAACCACCATTTCAACCGCTTCGCCCCGGAGAAGATTCCCTACGCCATCGACCGGTACGTCAAGGAAACCGCGCGCCTGTACGGCGTTCTCGACCAGCGCCTGGCGGACCGCGCCTTCGTCGCCGGCAACGACTACAGCATCGCCGACATGGCCATCTATCCGTGGATCGTCCCACACCAGTGGCAGGAGCAGGATCTCGCCGACTTCCCGCACCTGCAGCGCTGGTTCGAGAGCATTCGCCAGCGTCCGGCGACGCAACGCGCCTATGCTTTGGTGGAGCGCATCAATCCGCCGCAGTAGCGAGTCCCGGGCCGGCCTGCGGACGTCCACGCGGACGACCGCAGGCGGAGCTTGCGCAGCCCTGCGCTCCTCACTAACGTAGCGCCTCTCGACGCGACCACTCCCGCAGGAGCCCCCACCCCATGGCCTCGCCAGCCTTCATGCGTTTTCTTCCCCGTTGCGGCGCCGCCGCGGCCTTCGGCACCCTCCTGGGCCTGGCCGGTTGCCAGTCCTGGCTCGACGATCGCTACGCCGACAGCCTGCCGCCGACCTCCGGCGTACAACCGATCAAGGGCCTGGCGCAAAACGTATCGATCCGGCGCAACGCGCTGGGCATGCCACTGATCGAAACCGGCACCTTCCATGACGCGTTGTTCGCCCTGGGCTACGTACACGCCTCCGACCGCCTGAGCCAGATGGTCAGCCTGCGCCTGCTGGCCCAGGGACGACTGGCCGAGATGGTCGGCCCCGGCGCGCTGGAGATCGACCGTTTCATGCGTACCGTGAACCTGCGCCAGGCCGCGGAGATCCAGTACAGGAACGCCTCGCCGCGCCTGCAACGCTTCTTCGAGGTCTACGCGCGCGGGGTCAACGCCTACCTGTATCGCTATCGCGACAAGCTGCCGATGGACCTGGCCCAGTCCGGCTACCGTCCGGAATACTGGAAGCCCGAGGACTCGGCCCTGGTCTTCGCCCTGCTCAACTTCGGCCTGGCGGTGAACCTGCAGGAAGAAATCGCCTCGCTGACGCTCGCGCAGAAGGTCGGCAGCGACAAGCTGGCCTGGCTGACGCCGACCTACCCCGACGAAAACCTGCCGTTCGACGAGGCGGAAAAGCTCAAGGGCCTGCGCCTGGACGGGCAGGTTCCCGGCCTCGCGGGCGTCGAGGGCGCGGCGCGGCAGGTCGCAGCGCTGAGCATGCTCGGGGTCGCCGCCTCGAACAACTGGGCTATCGCGCCGCAACGCAGCCGCAGCGGCAAGAGCCTGATGGCCAACGACACCCACCTGCCGCTGAGCATGCCGTCGGTGTGGAACTACGTGCAGATCCGCTCGCCCAAGTACCAGGCCGCGGGCGTTTCCATCGCCGGTCTGCCGGGCGTGGTGGCGGGCTTCAACGGCAAGCTGGCCTGGGGCATGACCATGGTCCTGGGCGACAACCAGGATCTCTACCTGGAACAGCTGCGACGCCAGGGCAACCGGCTCTATTACCTGGCCGACGGCAAGTGGCAGCCAACCCGCGAACGCCAGGAAACCTTCTTCATCAAGGGCCAGCGGCCGATCCGCGAGGTCATCCACGAAACCCGCCATGGCCCGCTGCTCAACAGCGCCCTGGGCGAGCGCAAGAACATCCTCCAGCCGCTGCCGCTGAAGAGCGGCTACGGACTGGCCTACCGGAGCATCCAGCAGGAAGCCGACAAGACCCTGGACGGCTTCTTCGACCTGTCGCGGGCCAAGACCATCGAGCAGGCCTTCGACGCCACCCGCGAGATTCGCGCGATGCCGCTGAACATCGTGTTCGCCGACGAAAAGCACATCGGCTGGCAGGTCACCGGACGCTATCCGAACCGCAAGGAAGGTCGTGGCCTGCTGCCCTCCCCTGGCTGGGACAGCCGCTACGACTGGGATGGCTATGCCGACCCGATCCTCCACCCGTCCGACCAGGACCCGCAGCAGGGCTGGCTGGGTACCGCCAACCACCGCACCGTGCAGCCCGGCTACGGCGCCCAGTTGTCCAATTCCTGGTACTACCCGGAGCGCGCCGAGCGCATCGCCCAGCTCGCCGGTGCCAGCAAGAGCCACGACACCCAGAGCATGATCCGCATGCAGTACGACCAGACCTCGCTGTTCGTCGCCAAGTTGCAAGCCATGTTCGACAATCCCGGCATGGCGCTGCCGCTGCGCCAGGCCATCGACGCCTTGCCGGAGGCGCAACGCAGCCGGGCGCGGGAGGCCTACGACCGGCTGATGGCGTTCGACGGCAAGCTGACAGCCAGCTCCAGCGACGCCGCGCTGTACGGCGCCTTCCTCCACGAGAGCGCCAGGCAGATATTCCTCGACGAGCTAGGACCGGAGGACGGCCCTGCCTGGAAAGCCTTCGTCGAGACCGCCAACCTCTCCTACTCGGCGCAAGCCGACCACCTGCTCGGGCGCGACGACAGTCCGTTCTGGGACGATACCCGCACTCCGCAGAAGGAGGACAAGCCGGCAATCCTCGCGCGCAGCCTCGCCGCCGCCGTGGAGTTCTGCGAACAGCGACTGGGGAGCGAGCGCAAGGCCTGGCAATGGGGCAAGCTGCACACCTACGAATGGCAGAGCGACAGCTCGAAAATGGCCCCCTACCTGGGCGCCGGCGAGCGCGCCGGACTCGGCGCGATCAAGGGCTATCTCGATCGCGGACCCTATCCGGCCGGCGGCGACCACACCACGCTGGACGTATCGGCCTACGGCTGGGGCCAGGACTTCGACACTTGGCTGATCCCGGCGATGCGGCTGATCGTCGACTTCGGCCAGAGCGAACCGATGATCGGCGTGAACAGCAGCGGCCAATCCGGCAATCCGGCCAGCCCGCACTACGCCGACGGTATCGACGCCTGGCTCAAGGGGCGCTACGTCAGCTTCCCGTTCCAGCCACAGAACCTCGATCGCGTTTACGGCAACAAGCGGCTGACGCTCACTCCCGCTCGCTGAACGGACGGCGCGGAACTTTCCTCCGCGCCGTGGCTCTGAACAGCCGACTTACTCCATGATCATCTTCAGGGCGTCCTTCCGGACGCCCTTCTTTTATCCCCCTCCCGGAAAGCCTCCGTTTTCTCGAAAGCCCGGGCACGGGATCGAACCGATCTCACTCCTCTCCGGCCTCTTCCACGGGCGCCACCAGCGCCCGGTCCAGCCAGTCCGTCGGCAGGCTCTTGCTGGCGCGGGCACCGAGCAGCTTGAGTTGCTCGCTGCGACTGATCAGGTTGCCACGTCCCTCGGTGAGCTTGTTGCGCGCCGCGGCATAGGCCTTGTCCAGTTGCTGCAGGCGCGAACCGACCTCATCGAGGTCCTGAACGAAGAGCACGAACTTGTCATACAGCGAACCGGCACGTTCGGCGATTTCCCGCGCATTCTGGTTCTGCCGCTCCTGGCGCCAGAGGCTGTCGATTACCCGCAGGGTGGCCAGCAGGGTGGTCGGGCTGACGATCACGATATTCTGCGCGAAGGCGTCCTGGAACAGGTTCGGCTCGGCCTGCAGGGCCGTCGAGAAAGCCGCCTCGATCGGCATGAACAGCAGGACGAAGTCGAGGCTGTGCAATCCTTCCAGGCGTCGATAGTCCTTGCCGGAGAGGCCTTTCACATGGTTGCGCAACGACGTTACGTGCTGCTTCAGCGCCTGCTGGCGCAGCAGATCGTCGTCAGCGGCGATGTACTGCTGGTAGGCCGTGAGACTGACCTTGGCATCCACCACCACCTGCTTGTCGCCGGGCAGGCGGATCAGCACGTCCGGCTGGAAGCGTTCGCCCTCGGCACCCTTCAGGCTGACCTGAGTCTCGTATTCCCGACCTTTTTCCAGGCCTGCATGCTCGAGCACCCGCTCCAGCACCAGTTCGCCCCAGTTGCCCTGGGTCTTCTGGCCCTTGAGCGCGCGGGTCAGGTTGGTCGCTTCCTCGCCCAGGCGCAGGTTGAGCTGCTGCAGACGCTCCAGTTCCTTGCTCAGGGAGAAACGCTCGCGCGCTTCCTGCTGGTAGCTTTCCTCCACCCGCTTCTCGAACGCCTGGATGCGCTCCTTCAGTGGATCGAGCATCTGCCCCAGGCGCTGCTGGCTGGTCTCGGCGAAACGCTGTTCGCGCTCGTCGAAGATCTTTCCCGCCAGTTCGGCGAACTGTGCCCGCAACTCGTCGCGGGCCGACTGCAGGTCGGTCAGGCGCTGCTGGTGGCTTTCCTGCTGCTCGCGAAGTTCCGCAGCCAGCGCAGCCCGTTCGGAAGCCAGGCGACGCACTTCCTCTTCCCGGCCCTGGCGCTCGCTGGCCCAACGTGCCTCCGCCTGGGACGCCCGTTGCCGCTCCTCCCCCATCAACTCGGCTTCCCGACGCAGCGCGGCGACCTCGCCGGAGAGCCTGGCATGGCGCTCGCCGAGTTGCTGGTAAGCCTCCCTACTGGTCTCCAACTGCGCATTCAGCCCGTCCTGGGCCAGTTGCGCGGTCGCCAGTCGCTCGCCGAGCAAGGCTATCTCGCGCTCCGCCAGGCTGGCCCTTCTCTGTAGCTGCCATGCCAGGCCGGCCAGGGGAATCGCGGCAGCCAGCAGGCCAAGCAACAGGTTCGGTAGATCGACGGGCATGGGGCACTCCAGCGGAAAACGACGCAACACCCGCCTGGCAGGCGCGCGTGCAGCGGATTCTAGGTTCTTGGGAAAAGACCGTCGAGCGAATAGCGCCGCGCCGAACGAGCACTCCGCTTCCGAGCTGTGCGTACCCCATGCGCAGGACATTTCAGATACTTCCATAACGGAAGCCATCGCCCTGCGCCCTTCGCCGCCGGGACATTTCTGCTTCCACGGCATTTTTGTCGCGGCTACAGGGCTTGCCTTGGAGCGTGCGATGTGCTGTCGAGCAAGCGCTTGGGAAATCCACAGATCCTGTGGATAACCCAGTGGAAAAGCCCCTAAAAAACTGCCGAACCCCCGATGGAGTGGGGCTATGGGACAGATTGACGATTTTTTCACCAACTATTTTTATCGTTATTTTTCAATAAGTTACGTTTCAAACATGAAAAATCAAGCGTTTAGAGCCTAACGCTCTCAACCCTTGACAAGCTGCTTTCCATTTGTGCACAAATTTTCGCCGAAGCCTCTTGCCGCCCCATTGCAGGGCAATGCCGTTCGAAATCCTCAGCCACTCTTTCCCTCGGGGCATGCAGGCCAGCCCTGCCCAACCGGCAGGTGGCGGCCTTCAGACGGCGCCCCCGGATCGCTGGCAACCGTGCCCCCTCCACTCACGCCGGATGCGGCAACTTTCCGTCCACCAGGAACAGCTCCCAGGAGAAGATTTTCGGCGACCCCGGCACATGCGCCGGCTTGAAGGCCACGTAACCGGCCGTGGTTTCGCACAGCCAGGGCGTCAGGTTGCGAGGACGCTTTTCGGTGAAGGCCGCGGGCGTGAACAGGGCGACATTGCAGCCGCGCTCCGGGCAACGCGCCGAACGGTATTCGAATGCCTGCACCCCGGCGCTGCGCATGGCAGTTCCCAGTTTCTGGGGAGCGCGGTAGTCGGCGATGTCGGTCAGCGCAGCCTCGTGATCGGAGAAAGGCGGCGCCTGCAGACGCATTCCCCGCTCCACCTTCCAGCCCGCCTCGAACGAAGCGTGCTCGGACAGAATCCTCCCGCTCGGTGGCGGCACCGCCATGCCACTCCACAGGACGCAACGGTAATACGCGCTTTCGGCCATGGCCGTTTCCAGCTTCAACGCGGCGTAGAACAGGCTTGGCTCGTGGCGACGGCCAAACCGCGACCCCCAGCGCAAGGGCGGATAACGGAACGGGGTCTTCAACAGGTAATGCAATGGCTCGGCATCCGCCGGCACCGGCGGCTTGCTCGACTCGAGCAGTTCCTCGAGCAACGCCTGTTCTTCCAGGGTGTCGACCAATTGCAGGGTCGCCACCTGCTCCTGGCTCTCCACCAACCGCACCAGCCGCCCCTGGAGCGGTCGGACATGCCGCTCACCCTTGCACTGTCGCCAGATCTCGCTCACCTTCCGCCCCTCGCTTCCTGTGGTGTCGGATGCCAGCGTAGCGGCACCGCAGTCTCCATTCAGCCAGGCGTGTCGCCTCTGGCTGCCAGCCTTTTCCGTGACAGGCGTAGGCCCCCGTACAGGCGCGCCGGGCATCAGACCTTGCCGCGGATCGCATCGAGGTATTCCAGCACATGAACCAGGCCCTGCACCTGTCCCATCAGTGCCAGCGGCTCGCCCGCCAGGTGATGGTTGGGAGTGCGCAGGAAGTGGCGCATGTCCTCCTGCTGCCCGCCGAACAGGGCATACAGTGCGCGATAGACCCGCACCAGCAGCAGAGCCAGCTCGCCGGTCTTGCTGTCCACCCGCAGGCCCTGGGTCTTCCAGCGGCTGATGGCGCTGCGATCGACGCCGACGATGCCGGCCAGTTCGAGCTGCGTCAGCCCCAATTGCTCGCGCGCGGCCAGGACGGCCTTGGCCAGGACAGCATCGGCGCTGGGACGTTCCTTGATGAGAGCGCTCATGACGACCTCCTCATGTGTGTTTACAACAAACTATCATTATTTTGCTGAAAACACACCTTGATTCGGTCGAACCTAGAGAACCACGCGCAAGCATTGACCGGCGTGATAGAGAGAAAAACCCATCTCGTAGGCGCAACTGCGCAGCCTGGCCGCGGGGACGGGCTTCATGTCACTGAACGGCAACGGCAATGTCGCTCGCTCGCCGCTCAGCAGGTAGTCGGCGAACGCCTTGCCCACTACCGTACCGGTGGTCACGCCGCGTCCGTTGTAGCCGGTCACCGCCAGCAAGCCTTGCGCAGGCTCGAACAGGCGCATCAGATGATCGGGGGTGAAGGCGATGCAACCCGTCCAGCTGTACTCCCAGTTGACCTGGCCCAGGTCGGGAAAGTAATGGCTCTGGATTCGATCGGCCCATTGCCGCAGGAACCAGGCGGGCTTGTTCGCGCCATTGCCGAGGCTTCCCAGCAACAGGCGGCCCTGGGCATCGCGACGGATGCTGCTGAGCACCGTCCTGGTGTCCCAGGAACCCTGGCCGTGAGGCAGGATGCGCTCGGCCGCGGCGCCGTGCAGCGGCGCCGAAGCCACCTGGTAGTAGTAGCCGGGAAAGAAGTGCCGCCTCAGGTTGGTCCACTCGCCCTTGGTATAGGCGTTGGAGGCGATCACCACCTGTTCCGCCAGTACCGCCCCCGCGGCGCTGCGCACCGCCCACAGCGCGCCCTGCCGCTCCAGGGCGAGCACCGGCGAGCGCTGGTACAGTTGCCCGCCACGCTGTACGACGGCAGTGGCCAGTCCGCGCGAATAGGCCATGGGATTGAGAGTGCCGGCGCGTCGGTCGAGCAACGCCGCGCTGATTCGCCGGGTGCCGCAGGCCTCGTGGCAAGCCGCGCCGGTCAGCAACTCCAGCGGAGCGCCGCGGCGCGTCCACTGCGCGTGACGGCGTTGCAGATCGGCCACGCCGCTGGCGTTGTGCGACATGTGCAGGGTGCCCTCGCGGCGCAACTGGCAATCGATGCCGAGGCGTTCGATGGTCTCCATCACCAGAGCCGGCGCCCGCCCCAGCACGGCGTTGAGCTTTTCTCCCTGCTCGGCGCCGAGGGTGGCGACCACCTCGTCCGGGGGAATCCAGGTGCCGGCGTTGATCAATCCGACATTACGTCCCGACCCGCCGTGGCCGACCTCGTACGCTTCCAGCACGCACACCGAACGGCCCGCCTCCAGCAGGTGGAGCGCCGCCGAAAGCCCGGTGAAACCGGCGCCGATCACACATACGTCGGCGCGCTGCTCGCCGTTCAGGCTCGCCGCTCCGGACAGGCGAGGCGTAACCACTTCCCACAGACACCGTTGCTGCAAACCGCCCATGCGCGACTCCGCTGCCAGCCTCATTGCCATGCGGCGGGAGCCCGCCGCGCCCCGTTCAATCGAAGGTGATGCCCTGTGCCAGCGGCAGCTCGCGGGAATAGTTGACGGTGTTGGTCTGCCGTCGCATGTAGGCCTTCCAGGCGTCAGAGCCGGACTCGCGACCGCCGCCGGTCTCTTTCTCGCCGCCGAACGCCCCGCCGATTTCCGCCCCGCTGGTGCCGATGTTGACGTTGGCGATCCCGCAGTCACTGCCCGCCGCGCCCTGGAACAGTTCCGCCTCGCGCAGGTCGGTGGTGAAGATGCACGACGACAGTCCCTGGGGAACCTCGTTGTTCAGGCGCAGGGCCTCGTCGAAATCGCGGTAGCCGACCACGTACAGGATCGGTGCGAAGGTCTCCGTGCGCACCACTTCGGTCTGTCCCGGCATCTCGACGATGGCCGGCGACACGTAGTAGGCATCCGGATAGCGCTCCTGCAATTGCCGCTCGCCGCCGAACACCCGTCCCCCCTGCTCGCGGGCTCGCGCCAGGGCGTCCTGCATGGCCAGGTAGCTGCGTTCGTCGATCAGCGGCCCGACCAGGTTGCCCTCCAGCGGATGACCGATACGGACCCTGGAATAGGCTGCCTTGAGGCGCTCGACTATCTCGTCCTTCACCGACTCATGGGCAATCAACCGGCGCAAGGTGGTGCAGCGCTGCCCGGCGGTGCCCACCGCGCCGAACAGGATGCCGCGCACCGCCAGGTCGAGGTCGGCGCTTGGCGCCAGGATCATCGCGTTGTTGCCGCCCAGTTCGAGGATGCAGCGAGCGAAACGCGCCGCCACCCGCGGCGCCACTTCGCGCCCCATGCGAGTGCTGCCGGTGGCGCTGACCAGGGCGACGCGACGGTCGTCCACCAGCGCTTCGCCGGCCTCGCGGTCGCCGATCAGCAATTGGCTCAGGTGCGCCGGCGCATCGCCGCCGAAGGCCCGCGCGGCACGCTCGAACAGTGCCTGGCAGGCCAGTGCGGTGAGGGGGGTCTTCTCCGAAGGCTTCCAGACCACGGAATTACCGCAGACCAGCGCCAGCGCGGTATTCCACGACCACACCGCGACTGGGAAGTTGAACGCGCTGATCACGCCTACCACGCCCAGCGGGTGCCAGGTCTCGCGCATGTGGTGGCCGGGACGCTCGGATGCGATGGTAAGACCGTACAACTGGCGCGAGAGGCCCACCGCGAAGTCGCAGATATCGATCATTTCCTGGACTTCGCCGAGGCCTTCCTGGGTGATCTTGCCCGCCTCCCAGGACACCAGTTCGCCGAGTTCGGCCTTGTGCCGACGCAATTCCTCGCCGAACAGCCGCACCAGTTCACCACGGCGCGGCGCCGGCACCTGGCGCCAGGCGCGGAACGCCTGTTCGGCGCGCTCGACCTTGGCGGCAACGGCGGCGCGCCCCTCCAGTCGCACCGCAGCCAGGCGACTGCCGTCGATGGGGGTATGCACGGCAAGCTCGCCATCGCGAAAAGCATTGGGGTCGAGGCCGAGACTGCGCAGCAATCCGTCGATCATGTGAGGTTCTCCTGGCTGTTCGTTTCCGCTCGTTTTAGTCGGTTTGCCCGGTAGCGACAAACGACCTTTATTCGCCACGTCATTCCGAGTTTTCATACTGGCTCCGAGCTGTCGCGATCCGCCGTCTTTCCCGTACCATGCACGCCTTCGCCGGCCAGCCCCCGCCTACCCGACATGGACAAGAAAAAGCTGTTGCGCCTGATCACGGAAAAGCTCGCCGCGGACCTGGAAGTCGCCGTCCGCGCCGCGCAGACCGCCCATGAGACGGCAACCCACGAAGAGAACGTCGCCGAGAACAAGTACGACACCCTCGGCCTGGAAGCGGCCTACCTGGCCGCCGGGCAGTCGCGCCGGGTCGAGGAGATCCGCCAGGCGCTGGGCCTGTACCGCAACCTGGTGCTGCGCGATTTCGACGAGGAACAGGGCATCCAGCTCACCGCGCTGGTCACCCTGCTGAACGCCGACGGCAGCCGGCGAACAGTGTTCCTCGGCCCCGAGGCGGCCGGGCTGAAGATCGATTGCGAAGGTCGCGAGGTGTTGGTCATCACGCCTCGCTCGCCACTGGGCCAGAGCCTGATCGGCAGGCACCCGGGCGACGAGACCGGGGCGAAGGACTCCCCCCTTGCGGTGGAAATCCTCGCCGTCGACTGAGGCTACTGCTGCGGCGCACCGCAGGCGCCGCAGAACTTCGCGCCCGCCGCGAGATCGGCGCTGCAGGCGATACAGCGCAGCGGCGCCAGGGCGCCGCCGCAGCCCTGGCAGAATCGTGCCGTCGCCGCATTCGCGGTGCGGCAGGCGCGACAGGCCATTCCCGCCGCGACTGGCGCCGGCGGATAGCCGCCCTGACCGCGGTGATGACCGCCGCCGTGATGACCACCGCCCTGTCCATGATGACGCCCACCCATCAACAACCGTTCGAAGAACCCCATGGCACAACCCTCTCGTCTGGATCTGACGGCTTCCAGTGAAAAGGCTGTAGCCACTACAGGGTCAATGGCGCGGAAACATCGGGAAACTCAAGTCCGCTTCACCACAGCGGCAACGCGTAGCTGACGATCAGCCGGGTCTCGTCGATGTCGTTGCCGAAATCGCTGCGGAAGGTGCCGTTGCGCAACTTGATCCCCAGGTTCTTCAGCGGCCCCGATTGCACCAGGTAGGCGATATCGGTGTCCCGCTCCCATTCCTTGCCGCGCCCACCGCCGTCCAGAAGGTCGATGTGTTCGCCACGCAGGTAGCGGCTCATGAATGTCAGGCCGGGCAGGCCGATGGCGGCGAAGTCGTAGTCGTAGCGCAACTGCCAGGAGCGCTCGTCCTTGTTGGCGAAATCGCCGATCTGCACGAAGTTGACCAGATACGGATCGGTCCCGGCCAGGTAGGCGAAGCCGCTGTCGCCGGACATGCGCTGGTAGCCGAGGCCGAAGGCGTGGCCACCCAGGCGATAGGTGAACAGCGCATTCAGCGCGCGATTGTCGACGCGGCTGCCGCCCTCGTCGGTGGAACGCGCCCAGCGGATGTCGGACTTCAGCGACTGGTCATCGGTGAGCGGCAAGAGGTGCTGCACGCCGAGATAATGCTGGCGGTAGAAATCCTCCAGGTTGGCGTAGTGGTAGCTGCTGCTCAGGCGCTCGCTCCAGCGGTAGGTACCGCCGGCGAAGTCGAAGCGGTCGCTGCCGGGGTGCCGGCCCGCCAGTACGTTGCGCTTGTTGCCGCGGGTGATGCCGAGGTCTTCGGCGTTGGTCGAGTCGCGCTGCTTGACCTGGCGCAACTGGCCAAACTGCAGCGCCAGCCCGTCGATCTCGTTCACTTCCAGCAGTCCACCCTGGAAGGTTTGCGGGTGCAGGCGCGTGTCGTTGAACTGCACCACCGGCAGCCTGGGCATCAGGCTGCCGATCTTCAGCGTACTGTGCGAGACCCGTAGCTTGGCGGTCAGGCCCAGGCTGGAATAGTCGTGGGCGGCGCGCCGGTCGCTCGTCGAATACGGCAACAGACCACTACCGGATCGCTCTGGCGAGGAGTCCAGCCTGACGCCCAGCAGGCCCAGCGCATCGATGCCCAGGCCGAAGAGCCCCTCGGTGTAGCCGGACTCGTAGCGCAACAGGAAACCCTGCGCCCACTCCTCCGAATAGGACTGGCTGGCGCCGGGCTGGCGATAGTCGCGATTGAAATAGAAATTGCGCAGTTCGAGGCCGGCCTTGCCGTCGGCGAAAAACTCCGCCTGGGCGAACGACGGCAGCAACGCCAGCCCCGCGGCCAGCATCGGAACGGGAAGAATTTTCATTGTTGTTGTCTCTTCGTCGTCAGTGGATAGACACGGCGCCGCGGCCACTCCCTGCCGCGACCGCCGTGGCGGAGCGGATCAGACCCCGGCGAGCATGCCCTCCAGGCGTTGACGCACCAGTTGGCGCGCCTGCTCGACGATGTCCCTGAGCAACTCGGCGCAGGCCGGTTCGTCGTCGATCAGGCCCTGGACCATGCCGGCCGACCAGATCCCCAGGTCGGTATCGCCCTGCTGGTACACCTGGCGACCGCGCTGGCCGCTGACCAGCGCGGCGATATCGGCGTAGCCGGCGCCGCCGCGTGCCTCGATCGCCAGTACTTCCTGGCTGATCGCGTTGCGCGCCACCCGCGCGGTATTGCGCAGGGAACGCATGATCAGGTCGGTGGAACGCTCGTCGGCCGCACGGATCGCCGCCTTCACCGCAGGGTGTATCGGACATTCGCGAGTGGCCAGGAAGCGCGTGCCCATGTTGATCGCGTCGGCGCCCAGCGCCAGCGCCGCGACCAGGCCACGTCCATCGGCGAAACCGCCGGAGGCGATGATCGGCACGCGTAGCCGGTTGGCCGCGGCCGGCAGCAACACCAGGCCGGGGATGTCGTCCTCGCCCGGGTGGCCGGCACACTCGAAGCCGTCGATGGAGACGGCGTCCACGCCCAGTCGCTCGGCCTTGAGCGCATGGCGCACGGCGGTGCACTTGTGGATCACCTTGACGCCGTGTCGACGGAATTCGGCGATGTGCTCGCCGGGGTCGTTGCCGGCGGTTTCGACGACGCGGATTCCCGTCTCGATGATGGCTGCGCGATATTCGGCATAGGGCACCGGCTTCTGCGTCGGCAGCAAGGTCAGGTTGACCCCGAACGGCCGATCGGTCAGCTCGCGGCAGCGGGCAATCTCCGCAGCCAGTGCCTCCGGGCTCGGCTGGGTCAACGCCGACAGCGTCGCCAGGCCACCGGCGTTGGCCACCGCCGCAGCCATCTCGGCACGGCCGACCCACTGCATGCCGCCCTGCATGATCGGGTGTTCGACGCCGAAGGTCTCGGTGAAACGGGTCCTGAACACGCCCATGGATTGCCTCCTCGGTCAGATCGGGTCCCAGGAGAACACGTCCGGGCTGCGCGCCAGGTCCATGAAGCTGCCGCGCAACGCCGGCATGCCGTGCTCGGCGATGCTCTCCGGGGTCCAGCCGTGCTCGCTATGCACACTGCGCAGCGGCCGGCTCTGGCTCATCAGGAAGAGTTCGTGGTGACGCGCGGCGAACACCTGGCCGGTGACCTCGCGGGCGGCGTCGGACGCCAGGTAGACGGCCAGCGGCGCGTTCTTCTCGGGGGTCATGCGCTGCAGCTTGTCGACGCGGGCCTTCTGCTCCGGGGTTTCGGCCGGAATCGAGTCGGTCATCCGGCTCCAGGCGAACGGCGCGATGCAATTCGAACGCACGTTGTAGCGCTGCATGTCGAGGGCGATGGATTTGCTCAAGGCGACGATGCCCAGCTTGGCCGCGGAATAATTGGCCTGGCCGAAGTTGCCGATCAGCCCGGAAGTGCTGGTCATGTGTACGAAGGCGCCGGCCTGCTGGGTACGGAAGCGTTCGGCGGCGGCCCGGCTGACGAAGAAGCTGCCGTTGAGATGGACATTGATCACCGACAGCCAGTCGTCGGCGCTCATCTTGTGGAAGATCGCATCGCGCAGGATGCCAGCGTTGTTCACCACGATATCCAGACGCCCGAAACCGTCCATGGCGCATTCGACGATACGCCGCGCGCTGTCCCAGTCGGCGACGCTGTCGGTGTTGATCAGACCTTCGCCGCCTCGCTGGCGGATCAGGCCAAGGGTCTCTTCGGCCGGCGAGGCCGACCCGCCCTCGCCCTGTAGCGATACGCCGATATCGTTGATCACCACCCGTGCCCCGGAATCGGCCAGGGCCAGGGCGATCTCGCGGCCGATGCCGCCGCCCGCGCCGGTAACGATCGCGACCTTGCCTTCATTGAGTCTGCTGCTCATGGGTAATCCTCTTCGTCCCGTGGATGTCGTTCGGTTGCGCTCAGCCCGGCAGGCCGAGGACGCTCTTGGCCAGGATGTTGCGCTGGATTTCGTTGCTGCCGCCGTAGATGGTGGTCGGCCGCGACTGGATGAAGATCCCCGCCGGATGCAACTCGGGGTCTTCGGCGAAGGGCTGCAGCAGGGCCGAATCCTCCCCGGCGACCTCCAGGCCCAGCTCGCTGATGCGCTGGAACAGTTCGGACTGGAAGATCTTCAGCATGGATACCTCCGGGCCGAGGCTCTCCCCACGCCGCAGGCGTTCGGCGAAACGCTCGTAGAGCGCCTTGTGGCTGTCCAGGTCCATGCTCAGCGCGGCGAAGCGGCGCGCGAACAGAGGGTCGTGCCACAGTCCCAGGTGCCGGGCCAGGCGCTCCAGGCGCTGGAGGGCGAAGGTGGACTGCTTGGGCGAACCGAGGAAGATCCGCTCGAAACCGAGCAGCGCCTTGGCCATGCTCCAACCCTGGTTGATTCCGCCGACCAGGCTGTCGTAGGGCACCCGCACGTCGTTGAAAAACACTTCGCAGAACTCGCCGTGCAGCTCCAGGTTGAGGATCGGCCGCACCTCGATGCCCGGGCTGTCCATCGGCACCAGCAGGAAGCTGATGCCGTGCTGCGCCTTGGCGCTGCGCTCGGTGCGGACCAGCAGGAAGATCCAGTTGGCCTCCGAGCCCATGGTGGTCCAGGTCTTCTGTCCGTTGATCACCCACTCGCCGTTTTCCAGGCGCGCCTCGGTGCGCAGGCTGGCCAGGTCGGAGCCGGCGTTGGGCTCGCTGTAGCCCTGGCACCAGATGTCTTCGCCGCTGAGAATGCGCGGCAGGAAGCGCGCCCGTTGCGCCTCGTCGCCATAGCGGATCAACAATGGGCCGAGCATGGTCACGCCGCTGTCGGGCAGGCGCGCGCAGCCGTACTCCTCCATTTCCTCCATCATGATCAGTTGCTTGCCGGCGCTCAGCCCCATGCCGCCGTACTCCCTGGGCCAGCCGGGACACAGCCAGCCCTGGCGCGACAACAGCAGGTACCACTCGCGGGTTTCCTCGCGCCCCAGGCGACGGGGCGGATTGCGGATGCGCTGCGGATAGTTGGCGGCGATCCACTCACGGACCATCAGGCGAAAGGCGTTGTCATCGAGACTGTCGTAGTCGCTCATCTCAGTTTCCTCTGAATACGGGGGGACGCTTGGCGAGAAAGGCCGCCTTGCCCTCGGCGTGGTCGGCGCTGAGAAACAACTGGCTCTGCAACTCGCCCTCCCGCTCCAGCAATAGGTCAAGGCCCTCGGCGAGCAACGCCTTGGTCATCGCCAGGGGCAACGGCGCCTGCTGCTCCACCCGCCCGGCCAGCTCCAGCGCCATCGCCAAGGCGCCGCCAGCGGCGCAGAGGCGGTCCGCCAGGCCGATGCGCAGTGCCTCCTCGGCCTCTACCACCTGGCCGAACATCAGGATCTGCCGTGCCCGCCCCCAACCGATGCGCGCCGGCAAGGTATGCAACTGGCCGAGGTCGGCGAGCAGCCCGACCTTGCCGAAGCCGGCGGCGAAGCGGGCGCCGGCGCCGCAAACGATGCTGTCGCAGGCCAGCGCCACGGACAGCCCGGCCCCCACCGCCCAGCCCTCGACCGCGGCGATCAGCGGCTTGCCCATGCGCACCATCTGCCGCACCAGCCGCGCGTTGTCCTGCATTCGCGCCCTGCCGGCGGCCAACTCGGTCACCCGCATGTCGCCCAGGTCGCCGCCGGCGCAGAACACCTCTTCGCCACCGGTCAGCAGCACGCTGCGGATCGATGGGTCGCATTCGGCCGCCTCCAGGGCCCGCAGCAATTCCATGCGCAGCGCCGGCGACAGTGCGTTGCGCCGGGCCGGGTTGTCGAAGCGCAACAGGCGCACCGTGCCGCGCGTTTCCTGCAACAAACCGCTCATCAGGCCACCTCCCGCTGTAGCAGCGCGGCGTAGCGCGCCTTGTGGAACGCCAGCGAGCCGTGGGCATTGAGCAGTACCATGGCGCGGCGCAGGAACAGGCCGATGTCCGCCTCGTCGGTGTAGCCGATGCCGCCGTGCAACTGGATGGCCTGGCGGGTCACCAGCAGAGCCGCTTCCGAGGCCCGTACCCGTGCGCTGGAAACCTGCCGCTGGCGCTCGCTTTCCGACGCCCCGGCATCGATCGCGGCGGCGGCCTGCTCGACCATGGCGCGCGACAGTTCGATCTGGATCCTCAGGTCGACCATGCGGTGCTGCAGCGCCTGGAAACTACCGATCTCGCGGCCGAACTGGCGACGTACCTTGAGGTACTCCAGGGTTCGCTCGAAGGCGCCATCCATCAGTCCGACCAGATAGGCCGCGCAGGCCAGCGCTGCCTCGTCCAGAACCTGTTCCGTTACCTCGCCGGACAACCACCGTGCCGGCGCATCGCGGAAACGCAGGCGCGCCAGGTGAGCGCCATCCTGGGTCGCCTCGCAGAGCAGTTCCACGCCATCGGCATCGCGCTCGACCAGCGCCAGGCCCTGCTCGCAGGCCACCAGCCAGGCATCGGCGGCGCCAGCCAGATGTACGTGAGCGACTTCGCCGTGCAGCCGCCCTTGCTGCATACGAGGGCGCCGCCGCCCATCGCGGTAGGCGATGCCCGCCGGCAGGACCAGCCGCTCAGCGGCCAGCAACGCAACGCGCTCGTCTTCCGGCAGCAGCGGCGCCACCAGCCCGGCCTCGATCAGCGGCTCGGGCAGCAGGCCGCGCCCCAGCGCCTCCAGCAACGCCGCGTATTCGCTCATGCCCAGGCCGCTGCCGCCCAACGCTTCATCCAGGCGCAGCGCCGGCCAGCCCATGGCGCAGACCTCGCGCCAGGCCTGGCGGTCCACCCCGCTACCGGTGAAACGACCGCGGCGCACGCGGCTCAGGTCGCCGTCGCGCGGCACCAGCGAAGCCGCGCTGTCGCGGATCATCCGCAGACGCTGCTCGCGCTCGCCGGCCCACTCGTCTTGCTCACTCATCTGTTCGCCCTCCTGTCGATACGCCGACCGCCCGTCCGTCATCTGCACGGGCGGCGCCGGCTTGTCCGCGCGGAGCGACCGCGCAGGCCGTGGTCCGGACGCGCGACGGATGGCTCCGCTGCCGCGCCGCCGGAACTCCGCTACGGCTTAGCCGCGCGGTACCTGAAGCTGCCCGAGGCCATGGCGATGACCTCGCCGCCCTCGTTGCAGATTTCCGCCGTGCAGAAGCAGATCGTGCGGGTCCGCCGCACCACCCTGCCAACCGCACGAAGCTCGCCGCGGGCGCTACCCATGAAGTGGGTAGCCATGTCGATGGTCACCATCGAGCAGTCCGGCAGGCAGGCACGGATCGCCTGGGCCATGGCGGCGTCCAGCACCGACATCAACACCCCGCCATGGAACTGTTGCAGGTAGTTCATCAGTTCCGGGCGATGCCCCAGGCGCACCCGCGCCACCCCGTCGGCATCGGTCCAGCGCTCGAGGCCGATGAACTCCTGGAAGCTGGCGGGCCGCTGCTCCGCCGCTGGCTGTCGTGGAAAAGAACTCATGGATGTGCACTCCTGCCGCAGGATCAGGCCTTGGCCGCGCTCCGCTCGGCGGTATCCCCGGCACTGCCCGGCGCTTGCCGTCGGGAAGCGCTCTCGGCATCGCGGGACTCGCGGTTCGGGTCGTAGAGCCGGTCCGCAATGAACAGCGCCGGGATCAGCCCGGTGAGCACGTAGGTGATGCCCATCACCAGGAAACCCGCGCCGATCGACACGTGGGTGGCCAGCAGGCCGATGCCGGCGGGCGCCACCGCCGCGCCGATACGACCCAGGTTGTAGGCGGTGCCCACCGCCGAGCCGCGGACGCGGGTGGAGAAGCTCTCGGTCATGTAGGTGGCCAGCACCCCGACCGGAACGCCGTAGATGAAGCCGAAGGTGATGAGGATCCAGAGGATGTTGGAGGGCGAGTGGTAGAACACGATCAACGGCATGAAGGCGGCGCTGCCGATGGCCCCGGCGGCGAAGGTCAGGCGCCGGCCGAAGAGATCGGCGCAGACGCCGGCGGCGACCTTGCCGAGGATCATCGCGCTGTAGGTGCCGACCATGTAGCCGGTCATCGACTTGAAGTTCATCCCCAACTCGCTCTCCAGGTAGGACGGCATCCAGTTGTTGGTGCCGTAGTAGCCGAACAGCAGGAAGCAGGAGGTGAGGCTCCAGAGCAGGAACATGCCGCGCGTTTCCGGATCGCCCAGCATCCGTCCCAGCGGGCCGGCGCCGCCAGCCTCGGCGTGGCTATGCGGAGCCGCGCCGGGACGCTGGCGCCCGGCCTGGGCCGCGAGCCAGGACGGCGACTCCGGCACCCAGGGCCGCAGGGCCAGGCAGACCAGCGCCGGCGCCACGGCGGTGAAGAACAAGGCGCGCCAGCCGAACTCGGGGATGATCTGCCCCGCCAGCAGGGTCGCCACGAGGTAGCCCACGGTCCAGCCGGCCTGCATGGCGGCGAGGATGGTGGTGCGGTACCTGGTTCCGACGCACTCGGACATCAGGATGTTGCAGGCGACGAACAGCGAGCCGAGGCCGAGCGAGGCGACGAAGCGGATCAGCGCGAACTGCCAGTAGTTCTGGGTCAGCCCCAGCAACGCGGTACCGATGGAGAACAGCACGATGGTCCAGGTCACCACTCGCACCCGGCCGAAGCGGTCGCAGCACCAGCCGCCATAGATGCCGCCGACGGCCATGCCGGCGAGAGTCAGGCTGCCGAGGGAGCCGGCTTCGAAGTTGCTCAGGCCGAATTCGGCCTTCAGGCTGTTGAGGCTGTAGGCCAGGAACATCAGGTCGACGCCGTCGGCGAGCAGGCCGAGGAAGCAGAAGACGAAGGCGATCAGCATGGTGCGCCGGGAAATGGCCGGCGCCGGGTTCGGGGAAAGCGCGGTTGCATTCATTATTCTTGTTCTCGCAAGCAGGATTTCGGTTGATCTTCACGGCAGCCCGACAGTCGTTCCCTCGCGCCGCCGCCCTTCGCTTCAGTCCGGCCGCTCTGGCGGCGGACCTACCCGGCCGTTGTCCAGCACCACCACATCGCGCTCGACGACGCGAGTGCGGAACGAGCCGTCGCTCCACATCTCGGTACGCAAGGTCTCGCCGGGAAACACCGGAGCCGAGAAACGCACCTGCAGATGTCCCAGTTGCCCCGCGCGGTAGTCGGCGAGCCCGCGCAACACCGCGTGGAATGCCACGCCGAGGGTGCACAGGCCATGCAGGATCGGCCGCGGGAAGCCGGCCCGCAGCGCTGCCGCGGGCTCCGCGTGGAGCGGGTTGTCGTCGCCGTTGAGGCGGTAGTACAGGGCCTGCTCCGGACGGGTCGGCAGGTCGAGTCGCAGGTCGGGTGTCCGTTCAGGCAAGCGATGCGGCGTTTCCGGCACCTGCCGGGAACCACCGAAGCCGCCGTCGCCGCGAAGGAAGGTGGTGCTGCGGGCGACAGCCAGCACCTCGCCGCTGAGCGCGTCGCTGAGCACCTTCTCGCTGTAGAGCAGCGCGCCCTTGTCGGCGCCCTTGTCTACCAGACCGGTGACCCGGGTCCGGCCGATCACCTCGCCTTCCGCCGGCAACGGCCGCCGCCACTCCAGGCGCTGCTCGCCGTGAACCAGGCGCAGCGCGTCCACGCCAGTCGCCGGATTGCCCAGCCAGAAGCCCGGATGACCGAGCACCAGGGCCATGCACGGCAATGCCTGGAGATCGCGGCACGGATCGACGTAGGCCAGTTGGCGCTCGTCCAGCGGGTCGCCGCCCAGACCGAGGCTCAATGCGTAGAAGGCGCTGTCGCGCCGGCTGTAGCGCTGGCGTACTTCGGGGATCGGGTAGTTCAGGAGCACCTCAGGATCGAGCGCCATCGGCCACCTCCTCGACTTCCAACACCGCATCCACCGCCCAGGCGCCCTGGCCCTCCGGCAAGGCGATGACCGGGTTGAGGTCCACCGAGCGCAAGCGCTCTCCCGCCTCCCAGGCGAACCGCGAGAGATTCGACAGCAGCCGTGCCAGCGCCGCGACGTCGGCCCGCGGCCGGCCACGCGCGCCGAACAGGAGCGGCGCGCCTCTGATGCTACGGATCATCGCCTCGGCTTCGTCGACCTCGAACGGGCAGCGGCGGAACACCACGTCCTGCAGCACTTCGACGAAGATCCCGCCCAGGCCGAACAACGCCACCGGGCCGAACAGCGGATCGCGCTGGATCCCCATGAAGCACTCCACCCCGCCCTGCAGTTGGCGCGCCACCAGGACGCCATCGAGACGCGCCTGCGGCGCCTTCTCGGCGGCCCGGCGCAGGAGCAGTTGGAAACCGGCGCGTACCGCGTCCGCATCGCTTACGCCAAGCAGCACGCCGCCGATTTCCGACTTGTGCTGGATGTCCGCCGAGGCGAGCTTCAGCACCACCGGGTATCCGATGCCCTCGGCGAAGGCAACCGCCTCTTCGGCACTGCCCAGCACCGCCTCGGCGGCGGACTCGATACCGGCGCGCGCCAGCAGGCGCTTGGCCTCGGCTTCGCCGGGCGTGGAGGCGGGCAACTGTAGCCCGCCGGCAGGCCGGCGCAGGCGCAACGGCCGGGCGAAGGCTTCGCCGAGCCGCCCCATGGCCTGGATCGCCACTACCGCCCGGGTGGGGTCTTCGAACAGTGCGAAGCCGGCCTCCTCGTAGGGTGCCAGCTCCTCCCCCTCGCCCATCACCGAGACCACGAACAGACGCTCGGGATGAGCCTCCTTGATCCGCCGGAACTGCTCGGCCAGACGCGCGCCGATGGAGGCGGCGGTGCCGGCCTGGGTGAAGAAGGCGAGCAGCGAACGGTAGCCACCGTCGACCACCATCGACTCGGTAAAGTCGCGCACCAGCGTCAGGTCGTTCAGGGCCTGCGCGGTGCAGTCCACCGGGTTGATCGGCGAAGCGAAGGACAGCCGTGCCTTCAGCCGCTCCTGGGCCATGTCCGGCATCGGCGGCATCGGCAGGCCGACTTCCTCGGCGACATCGCTGACGATGATCCCGGCGCCGCCGCTGACGGTGATCATGCCGAGGCTGTTGCCCACCGGATAGATACGCCGGGTGGCGAGGTAGGCGATGTCCATCAGTTCCTCGGTGGTCCTGGCGCGGATCACCGCATAGTCGCCCAGCACGGCGTCCAGCACCTTGTCGTCGCCGGCCAGCGAAGCGGTGTGGGACAGCGCCGCGCGGCTACCCAGGGCGCTGCGCCCGACCTTGTGCAGGATCACCGGCTTGCCGGCGCGATGCGCGGCCTCCAGGGCGGCGAGGAAGCTGTCGACGTTGCGGATGGATTCGGCGTAGGCCATCACCACGTCGATCTCCGGCGACTCCACCAGCCAGCCGATGCTGTCGCCCAGGGTGACGTCGGCCTCGTTACCGGTGGCCACGCAGATAGGGGTTCCCAGGCGGCGCTGGCGCGCCATGCCGAGCAGGTGCGCGCCGTAGGCGCCGGACTGGGTGGCGATGCCTACCCGGCCGGGCAGCGGTACGCCACGTTCCAGGCTGGTGGAGAAGAACGCGTAGTAACCGAGGTTACTGTTGAACGCGCCCAGCGCATTCGGACCGAGCAGACGCATACCGTACTCGCGGGCAGCGGCTACCACCGCATCCTGCATCGCCGCGCCGGCCTCGCCGACCTCGCTGAATCCGGAAGAGAACACGATGGCACTGCGCGCCCCCTGGCGGCCCAGTGCCCGGACGGTCTCCAGCACCTGAGGCGCAGGCACCGCGACAATGGCCGCGTCCGGTGCCTGCGGCAGCTCCGCGACGCTGGCGAAGGCCGGTAGCCCCTGGATTTCAGCACGGTTCGGATTGACCGGGAGGATTTGCCCGGCATAGCCATGGCGCAGCATGTAGGCGATGGGTCGGCCACCGATGCGGGTCGGGTCGCTGGAAGCGCCGATCACCGCGACCGAGCGTGGTTCGATCAATGGAGTAAGACTGGCGAAACGGGGAGCGTCGATGAGCTGTTGCGAGTGGTTCGCTGACATGGGTTCACCTGATCCGTTTGTCTGTGGCCGGCACGACAACCTTCTCGCGGGCGAGCGGGCCCGCGGGACGCCGCCACGGCAGCGCCCGGAAGGCCTGTCGGCCAGGGGTCTAGAGCGTGTCGCCGGTACCGAGCAACGCGGTTACCTGGCTGGACAGCGTGCCGCCGTTGCCGTGCAGCAACGCCACGTCGGCCTTGGCCAACTGCCGCTCGCCGGCCTGGCGGCGGAGCTGGGTCACCGCCTCGATGATCAGGAACATCCCGTACATCCCCGGATGCACGCAGGACAGCCCGCCACCGTTGGTGTTCACCGCCAACTCGCCGCCGGGCGCGATGCGTCCGCCCTGGACGAATGGGCCGCCCTCGCCCTTGGCGCAGAATCCCAGGTCCTCGAGGAACAGCAGGGTGTTGATGGTAAAGGCGTCGTAGAGCATCACCAGGTCGATGTCGGCGTGCCGCACACCGGCCATCTGCATGGCTCGCGGAGCGCTTTCCGAGGCCGCCGTCACGGTGAGGTCGGGCATCGACACGATCGAGCGATGCCACTGCGCTCCGGCCGCGCCAAGGAAGTACACCGGCGCATTGGGCAAGTCGCGGGCGCGCTCGGCGCGCACTACCACGCAGGCGCCACCGCCGTCGGTGACCAGGCAGCAGTCGGCGGCACTCAGCGGGTCGCTGACCATCCGCGCGGCAAGGACGTCATCGACGCTCAACGGCCCGCGGGCGAACGCCTCGGGATTCAGGTTGGCCCATTGCCGGGCAGAGACCGCCACCTCGGCGAGCTGCTCGCGTGTGGTGCCGTACTGGTGCATGTGCCGGCTGGCCGCCAGGGCATAGGCGGTGATCGGGTGGCGCGGCTTGTAGGGCGTCTCGTGCCATTGTGGCTCGCTCATCGATACCAGGCGGCCGCCGGCGGTTCGCTGGTTGGAGCCGTAGCAGATCAGCGCAGCGTCGCAGAGACCGGCCTCCAGTGCCAAAGTGGCCTGCAGCAGGTGCAGCTCGAAACTGGAGCCGCCGATATTGGTGCCATCCACGAATTTCGGGCGGATGCCGAGGTATTCGGCGACCGACAAGGTGGGAAAGGCATGGGAGCTGGTGGCGGCGAAGATCGCGTCGATGTCGGAAAGCTTCAGGCCGGCATCGGCAATGGCCTTGAGCGACGCCTGGCCGAGCAGTTCGATGGCGCTGTAGCCCGGCGCCTCGCCGACGCCGGCGCTACCGATGCCGACGATGGCGGTCTTGCCACGGATGGCTGCGCTCATGGTCGTCCCTCCTGGTGGGGAACGAACACCACGACATTGGCACCATCCTGCTCGACGATGCGCGCCTGCACACGGGTGCCGATCGGCAGGCTCTGGTGCCCGTCGATCCGCGACATCATGCGCACGCCCTCGTCCAGGTCGACCAGCGCGACATTGTGATTGCCGCCGCGGGAGCGATTGACAGTGATCGCGTAGAGCGTACCCAGGCCGCTGGCGGGAACCCACTCGAGATCAGTCTCGCCGCTACCCGGCACCAACTGGCGCGGGTAGAACACATGGCGACCGCTGGAACGGCTGCGCTGCAACATGAAACGGCCCTGGGCGAGAAACGCAAGGTACTGCGCCTCAGGTCCCGGAGTACTGCCATCGGGAAGATCTGCCACGAGGTTTCTCCTTTGTTCTTGTCGACCTTTGCTGCAAAGTGCATCGCGCTGGACGCCGAACCGGATACTGCTTCCGCCCCCGGTTGTACGTTCCGGAAGGCCAGAATATATTCACTATCGTGAATGTCAATCACAATACTGAATGAAAAGAGGAAAAATGACCAAGGACGCCACAACCAAAGGCACCAGCAGCAAAGATGTCGGCGCGGTAGTGAACGCCATTCAGATACTTCGCCACCTGGCCCACGCCGACGGACCGCAAGGCGTGGCCGCCATCGCTCGCGCCACCGGTATCAGCCCGAGCAGCGCCTTCAATATCCTGCGCACCCTGAGCAACGAACGACTGACATCCTTCGACGATGCGGGCAAGACCTACCAACTGGGCCTTGGCCTGTCGGAACTGGCCGTAGGATTCGTCGGACGCAGCTATGCCGACCTGATCCAGCCAGAGCTGGAGCGACTAAGCCTTGCCCACCACATCCTCATCGCCCTGTGGCAAGTCACCGACGATGCGCACATCCGCGTCATCGCCCTTGCCGCACCGCCCGTCGCCCACGTCAACGTCGCCGTCGGCACGCGCCTGCCGGAACTGGTCGGCGCCGCCGGGCGTTGCATTGCCGGCCTGCGCGAACTGCCGGAGGACGAACTGCGCCGCCGACTGACCCGCGTGCGCTGGGAAAATCCGCCGAGCTTCGAGCGCTACCAGGCCGAAGCGACCGAGGCCGTCGAGCGCGGCTGGGCTATCGACCAGGAACACCTTTACCGCGGCGTGAGCATGGTCGCCAGCGCCATCACCGACCGCGACGGACAACCGCGCTTCGCCATCTCCGCGATCGGCATCAGCGCCCAGCACCAGCCCGACGACCTAGAACGGATCGGCACCAGCCTGCGGGATACCGCGCGCTTCGTGAGCCGCGCGCTATTTCCCCAGGGCGAGGCACTGAAGGGGAAATCCTGAAATGACATTCAACCCACTGAACGATTAGCCGGCCCGCCGTTATCGACCCGCGACGTCGGTACCACCTTTCAACCCGAGGACCGGCAGATAACGGAGGAAGCGCCAGAATCGCTTCAGCGTCACCCGGTCCCACGCCCGCAGCGGCACCGAGCGGAACAGCTGCCAGGCATATCGCCCATCCTGGACAACAGCCTTCTTCAGCGCCTTGTTCAGGATCAGTTGCCGGGCCCGGCGATAATTCGGGTGAGCCCGATAAGGCTCGATGGCTTGCATATCCGCCTCGTAATTGAGCTTGTACCTGCCGGACAGACCGCTTCCATGCCGGCGATAACGCCCCATGTAGGCCGGTAGTCGATGAATTTCATAGCCCTGCGCCGCGATCCTGAGGGTGATCTGGAAATCCTGCACGCGAATCGACGGGTCGAAGAAATCCGCCCGCTTCATCGCGTCCATGCGGTAGAGCGCCGTCAGCGGCATGACCACCAGGGTCTCGGCCAATGCTGCATCGAACCCCCAACGCTCCACACAACCCTCGCTGAAACCGTCTCGCGCCACTTCGTTACCGGCACTGTCGATACAGATATTGAAACCGCCCACGCACCCGACCTCGGGGTGCGCAAGCAAGTAGTCGACGCGCGTGTCGAGCGCTCCAGGCAGGACAATGTCGTCGAGGTCGGGAGTCATCACGAACTCCCCCCGCGCATGACGCAAACCGTGATTGAGCGCGTCGCTCACCCCTCGGTTAGCCTGGCGGTAGAGCTGGAAACCGTGACGCTCGCGGAGCATGGCGAGACGCTCATAGGTGTCGTCCGTGGATCCGTCATCCACCACGATCAACTCGAGATTGGGATAGCCCTGCGCGTAGATGCTGGCAATCGCCTCGTCCAGATACTTCGAGATATTGAAACAGGCGCAAACGACGGAAACGAGCGGTCGCATTTCTTCCTCCCCAGCCCCGGCTCCGGGACTCGGCACAAACCGATAACCTGGCTGTCCGCTGGAAGGAAACCGTGCCATGCAGCTCGGCCACACATCCGCGGCGCCTTCAAGCGCCGGGATACTAAGAAGAACCGCCCCGACCATCGAAACCGGCAGGTCGCCCGACCCGGCGCTCGAAGGACAGAAAATCGGAAGCAATGGAGAAATGCGCGCTCAGCGCACCCACGAAACCCAGACAGAGCGGGACGACCACCCAGAGGAGAAGGAAGGACAGAACGAAGGAAGGGCCCGCAGCATTCCTAGGAGAACTGCACGACCTGGCCAATACCCGAAACCATGGCACGGCTTTCTCGCCCGCCCCGCAGAGGGGACGCCCGAACGCTCGCCAGAAAAGACAAAGCCCCTGGAACGCCAGGCATTCCAGGGGCTTTGCTCATATGTAATGGCGGAGAGATAGGGATTTGAACCCTAGGAGCCATTGCTGACTCAACGGATTTCGAATCCGTCCCGTTCGACCACTCCGGCATCTCTCCGTGCGGCGCGCATGATACCAGCTTGTACGAAGAACGCGAAGCTTTCTTGAAGATTTTTTCGCGTTCTTTCAGATGGTTGCGCGCATTTAGAGGTTAAAGCGGCACGCCCAGGCGCTTGGCTACCTCTTCGTAGGCTTCGATCACATCGCCGAGGCCCTGGCGGAAGCGGTCCTTGTCCATCTTCTTGCGGGTTTCCTTGTCCCACAGACGACAGCCGTCCGGGCTGAACTCGTCGCCGAGGACGATCTGGCCATGGAACAGGCCGAACTCCAGCTTGAAGTCCACCAGCAGCAGGCCGGCGTCGTCGAACAGCTTGTTCAGCACTTCATTGACCTTGAAGGAATAGGTCTTCATCTGCGCCAGTTGCTCGGGAGTGGCCCAGCCGAAGGCCTGGACGTGGGATTCATTGATGAACGGATCGCCCAGGGCGTCGTTCTTCAGGAACAACTCGAAGGTGGGAGGAGTCAGGGCGATGCCCTCTTCCACGCCGAGGCGACGCACCAGGCTGCCGGCGGCGAAATTGCGCACCACGCACTCGACCGGGATCATGTCGAGCTTCTTCACCAGGCACTCGGTATCCGACAGCAGCTTGTCGAACTGGGTCGGAATGCCGGCAGCTTCCAGCTTCTGCATGATGAAGGCGTTGAACTTGTTGTTCACCGCGCCCTTGCGATCGAGCTGTTCGATGCGCTTGCCGTCGAAGGCGGAGGTGTCGTTGCGGAACAGCAGGATGAGACGATCGGCATCGTCGGTCTGGTAAACCGACTTGGCTTTGCCGCGGTAGAGTTCTTCGCGTTTTTCCATGATGGGCTCCGCTTACGGGTAATAGGGCCTAGGCGATCTCGCGCCAATCCAGGCCTGAATGCTGATCGGCCACCTGCAGCCAGCCCGGATCGCACCCAAGGGTGTCGACGAAGGTTTGCCGGGCCAGCTGCGGCGAGTTGTTCTTTTCGCTGAGATGGGCCAGCACCAGGTGCTGCATGCGACCCCAATCCAGCTGCTTCACCAGTTCTGCGGACTGATGGTTGTTCAAGTGCCCTCGCGAACCGCCTACGCGGGCCTTGAGAAAATAGGGATACGGGCCACCGGCAAGCATCGTGCTGTCGTGGTTGGCCTCGACCACCAGAGCATCCACCGCACGATAGCACTCCAGCACCTCGGCCGTGGCCATTCCCAGATCGGTGAGCATGCCGAAGCGCCGCTGCCCATCGGACAGCACGAACTGGGTAGGCTCGCGGGCGTCGTGCGAGACGCCAACCACCTGCACTTCCAGCCCGCGGATCGCCAGGCGCTGGCCGGCCCTCAACAGCTCGGCGGGGTGCACCGGGCGGCGCATGCCGCTCAGGGTACCCGCACTGAGATAGACCGGGATTTGGTAATGCCGCGCCAGCAGTTCGACGCCATGGATGTGATCGGCGTGTTCGTGCGTGACCAGGATCGCGTCCAGCTGCGCGGGGCTCAGCCCCAGGCGCGCCAGACGCTTGATGATTTCACGCAGCGGGAAGCCGCAATCGATCAGTATCCGGGTGTCAGAACTGCTCACCAAGGCCGAATTGCCCCGGCTTCCGCTGCCCAGAACCGCGAACCGCATTGCGCATGCTCTCCTGGAGTTTTTCCAGTACGTTTTGCGCGACATCGGCCGGCGCAGAGGTGTTGATGTCCTTGTCGACGGTGACCTGCACGGCGTCGCTGACGGTGGTCAGGCGGACCTGGTAGCGCTGCGCCTTGGCGTCTTCCTCTTCCTTGGTCTTCTCGCCGCCGCCGAACAGGCGACTGAAGAACCCGGGCTTGTCTTCGTCGGGCTTCTTCGCCCCTTCGGCGATGTTCACGTAGTACACGCCAAGGCTGCGGTTGAGGTCGTCGACGCGGATATCGGCGTTATCCAGGGCACGCCCGACACTGACCCAGGAGCGGTCGAAGTCGGATTGCAAGGTCAGCACCGGGTTGCCGCTGCCGTCCTTGCTCAACTCGAAGGTGCCGGGCGTGTCGTAGATCGAGTTGGCTGCCAGCAGGGAGACCGAGCCGCCCTGCTCGGCGCTGCGCGCCATGCTCGCGACCATCTCGTCGAGCAGCGCCGCGTCGAGGCTCGGCGCCACCGACTTGCTCGGCCAGCTCGGGCTGCTGGTGTCACCGGCGGCGCGGGTCTGGCTGAGCACGTAGACCTCGCTGGTATTGCTTTGCACGCCGGGCTCGATACGCACCCGAACCCGTGCCTGGCCGTCCGGCTCGACACCGCTCACGCGGCTGCTAAGGCGGCGTGCCAGCGGCGCGGAAAGCTGCGACAGCGATTGCCAGTCGGAACTGAACTCGCCGGTCTGCGGGCGCTCGTCGGCGATGCGGAAACCGTTCTCCTCGAAGAACTGCCGGGCCACCGGCCAGACTTCCGCCGGCGGACGCTGGGCCACGACCCAGCGGCTATCACCGCTGCGCTGCAGGCTGTAGTCGCTGATGTCGCCGGCGTTGGCCAGCGGCTGCGGACGCGGAACCTCGTACTCACCCTCTTTTTCGTGGGTGGTGGCGACGTTCAGCGGAATCGGCAGCAGCGGATCGAGCGGCTTGCTGTGCACCCCTTCGGGCAATTGCATGGGAGGCGTTTCGCGGGCGCCGAGGTAGTCGTCACCGCGGTCGCGGAAATAGCCCTCCGGCCCCCACAGCCAGCCGCAGCCGGAAGTGTTGCCGATAACCAGGGCGAGGGCGGTCAGTCCAGCCAGTCGCTTCATTGCGTGGAGCTCCTTGATCAAGCCAATACGCCGGTCTGGCGCATGGCCTGACGCAGCGGCTCGTGGCAACGCGGGCTGAGCCAGGTCAGGGGCAGGCGGATGCCCTCGGGGATCAGACCCATCTCATGCAGGGCCCACTTCACCGGAATGGGGTTGGATTCGATGAACAGCGCCTTGTGCAGCGGCATCAGGCGATCGTTGATGGCGCGCGCGGCTGCGGCGTCGCCGCGCATGGCGGCGGCGCACAGGTCGCTCATGGCGCGCGGCGCGACGTTGGCGGTCACGGAGATGTTGCCCTTGCCACCCAGCAGCATCAGCTCGACGGCCGTGGCGTCGTCGCCGGAATAGACGAGGAAGTCCTTGCCGACGCGCTCGATGACTTCCTTGGCGCGTTGCAGGTCGCCGGTGGCCTCCTTGATGCCGATGATGTTCGGCACCTTGGACAGGCGCTCGACGGTCTCCGGAAGCATGTCGCAGGAGGTGCGGCCCGGTACGTTGTAGAGGATCTGCGGGATCGCAACGGCTTCGGCGATATGGCGGAAGTGCTGGTACATGCCTTCCTGGGTCGGCTTGTTGTAGTACGGCGTCACCAGCAGGCAGGCGTCGGCGCCGCCGCTTTTCGCGGCCTCGGTCAGCGCCACCGCCTCGCGGGTGGAGTTGGCGCCGGTGCCGGCGATCACCGGGATGCGGCCCTTGACCTGGTCGACCACGCGACGGATCACCTGGATGTGCTCTTCCACGTCCAGCGTGGCCGATTCACCGGTGGTGCCGACGGCGACGATGGCGTTGGTGCCTTCCTGCAAGTGGAAGTCCACCAGCTTGGCGAGGCTGTCCCAGTCCAGTCGACCCTGAGCATCGAAGGGGGTGACCAGTGCCACCATACTGCCCGCAATCATGCAACCGCTCCTGCCGCGAAATTAAAGCGGTAATGGTACTGTCGGCGGCAGGCCTTGCACAAGACGAGCGCCACCTCGTCGGAAGCCGCTGACAGGCGGCAGACGTTTCCCTCGGCGGCGCTTTTCGCTACCCTTCCCGCTTTAGGTACGGCCCGTGCCGCCAGCGTATTCCAGGAAAGTTGAATGTCCACCAGCCAACCCCGCGAACAATTCCTTCTGATCAGCGCCCTCGGCCCCAATCCGATGGAGCTGACCACCCTGCTCTGCCGCGCCTGCGTCGAGAGCCGCTGCGCCGTGGTCAGCAGCCGCCTGACCCGCCACGGAGAGTTCAGCGCCCTGGTGCTGCAGATCTCCGGAAGCTGGGATGCCCTCGCCCGCCTCGAGGGCAGCCTGCCGGCCCTCACCAAGCGCGGCGACATCACCCTCAGCATGACCCGCAGCAACGCCCACGTGACCCGCGCCCAGGCGTTGCCTTACGTGGCCTATGTCAGCGCGGTGTATCGCCCGGACATCCTCAACGAACTCTGCCAGTTCTTCATCGACCACAACATCGAGCTGGAGAACCTGACCTGCGACACCTACCAGGCGCCGCACACCAACACCACCATGCTCAACGCCACGATTACCGTGACGCTGCCCGCCGGCACCCAGATCAGTTGGCTGCGCGACCAGTTCCTGGACTTCGCCGACGCCCTGAACCTGGATGCCCTGATCGAACCCTGGCGCCCCCAACACCCCTGAGGAGCCGAGCCATGCCGGTCGCAATCGACAAACCCGTACCCGACTTCACCGCCCCCGCAACCAGCGGCAAGGAGGTGACCCTGTCCGCGCTGAAGGGCAAGCAGGTCGTCCTGTACTTCTACCCGAAGGACAGCACCCCCGGTTGCACCACCGAGGGCCAGGGCTTCCGCGACCAGTACGCGGCGTTCCAGAAGGCCAATACCGAGGTCTTCGGCATCTCCCGCGACGGCCTGAAGTCCCACGAGAACTTCAAGTGCAAACAGGAATTCCCCTTCGAGCTGATCAGCGACAAGGATGAAGCGGTCTGCCAGCTGTTCGACGTGATCAAGCTGAAGAAGCTCTACGGCAAGGAATACATGGGCGTCGACCGCAGCACCTTCCTGATCGACAGGGACGGCGTACTGCGCCAGGAGTGGCGCGGCGTGAAGGTGCCCGGGCATGTCGACGCGGTTCTCGCCGCCGCCCAGGCGCTCAACGGCGCCTGAGCCCCGCCCCGAAAAAAAGGCCGCATCCGCGGCCTTTTTCATTTTTCATGCGGCCGATGCTATCGCGTGGCTGCCGGAGTCTCGGGAAGGTCCTTGGGCCAGGCATCCAGCACCGCTTTCACCAGGGTCGCCAGGGGGATCGCGAAGAACACGCCCCAGAAGCCCCAGAGCCCGCCGAACAGCAACACCGCGCAGATGATCGCCACCGGGTGCAGGTTCACCGCCTCGGAGAACAGCAGCGGCACCAGCACGTTGCCATCCAGCGCCTGGATGATCGCGTGGGCCACCATCAGGTAGATGAACTGGTCGCTCCAGCCCCACTGGAAGAAGGCGATCATCGCCACCGGTACGCTCACCACCACCGCGCCGATGTACGGCACCACCACCGACAGGCCGACCAGCAGGGCCAGCAGCGCTGCGTAGTTGAGCCCCAGGTAGGCGAAGGCGATGTAGGTCACCGCGCCGGTAATGACGATCTCGATGACCTTGCCGCGAATGTAATTGGCGATCTGCTGGTTCATCTCGGCCCAGACCTGTTTCATCAGCCCACGCTCGCGCGGCAGGTAGCGGTGGAACCAGGTATGGAAGCGCTTCTTGTCCTTGAGGAAGAAGAACACCAGGATCGGCACCAGCACCAGGTAGATCATGACGTTCACCACCACCGGCAGGCTGGCCAGCGACGAGGTCAGCGCCCACTGGCCGATCTGGCCGAATTCGCCGCGCGCGGTCTCGATGGCCTTGAGCACCTGCTCCTCGCTGATCAGGCTGGGATAGCGCTCGGGCAGCATCAGCAGCACGCTCTGCCATTCGCCGAGCATCCGCGGCAGTTCGTTGAACAGGGTGAACAATTGCTGCCAGAGCAGCGGCAGCAGGACCACCAGGAACAGCGCCAGCAAGCCGAGGAACAGGCTGTAGACCAGCCACACGGCGAACAGGTGCGGCACCCGGAAGCGTTCCAGCATGCCGACCACGCCCTGGATCAGGAAGGCGATCACCATCGCCGCCAGTACCGGCGCGAGCATCCCGCCGAAGGCGAGGATGACGCTGAAGCCGAGCACCAGCATGATCGCCAGCACCACTGCCTCCTCGTCGGAGAAGTAGCGCTGCATCCAGTCGCGTAACACCTTGATCATCGGAAATCCTGAATCGGAACGGCGAAGGCTCCGCTAACGCTTGCGCAGCCAGTATCGATAGACGCCTTCGGCGGCCTCTTCGCGCAGCAGTTCATGGCCGGCGAGCTGGGCGAAGGCCCGGAAGTCTCGCTGCGACCCGGCATCGGTGGCGATCACCTTGAGCACCCCGCCGCTGGGCAGGCGGTTCAGCTCCAGCTTGGCCTTTAGCAGGGGCAGCGGACAATTGAGACCACTGGCATCCAGCTCCGCGTCACATACCAGGGGGGATGAATCGTTATCCGTCATGACAGCCTCTCCCGAAGGGCCGACAAGCATACCCAAGCCTATCCGCCGCTGGCCAGTTGAAACGGCGCTCGAAGTCCAACAGCTTCGGGGTCTCGGGCAGATACCTAGGCAGTGCCGATAACCAACGGCTAAAGTAAGGCCTTTGCCAACCTGAGCCTCCTGCATGAATGTACTGCGCCCTGCCCTGTTGACGCTCGCCTGCATGCTCGCTTCGCCGGTCATGTCGGACGATCTGCCCTCCCTGGGCGACGCATCTTCCTCGATCGTTTCGCCGGAGCAGGAGTTCCAGCTGGGCCGCGCCTGGCTGAGCATGCTGCGCAACCAGGTCGATGCGATCTCCGACCCGCAGCTCAAGGACTTCGTCGAAAGCAGCGTCTACCGGCTGGCCGAAACCAGCGACCTGCAGGACCACCGGCTGGCCTTCATCCTCATCCGCGACGCACAGATCAACGCCTTCGCCGCGCCCGGCGGCGTGATCGGGGTCAACGGCGGGCTACTGCTCAACGCCCAGACCGAAGGCGAGTATGCCGCGGTGCTGGCCCACGAACTCGGCCACCTGATCCAGCGCCACTTCGCCCGCGGCATCGAGGCACAGCAGCGCATGCAACTGCCGGTGATGGCAGCGATGCTCGCCGGCATCGTCGCCGCGGCCGCCGGCGCAGGGGATGCGGGTATCGCGGCGATCGCCGGGACCCAGGCGGCGGCGATCCAGAACCAGTTGCGCTTTTCCCGGCAGAACGAGCAGGAAGCCGACCGCGTCGGCGTCACCAACATGGTTCGCGCCGGTTACGATCCGCGCTCGATGCCGAACATGTTCGAGCGCCTGGCGCGGCAGTATCGCTACGACGGCAAGCCGCCGGAGTTCCTCCTCACCCACCCGGTCACCGAATCGCGTATCGCCGACACCCGCAACCGCGCCGAACAGTATCCCCAGGGCGGCAAGGAAGACAGCCTGCGCTACCAGCAGATGCGCGCGCGCACCCAGTTGCTCTTCGAGGAAACCCCGGGGATGGCCGGCAAGCGCTTCCGCGCCATGCTCAACGACAATCCCAAGCTGGATGCCGCGCGCTACGGACTGGCCATCTCGCAGACGCGCATCGGCCAGCTCAACGATGCCCGTGACAACCTCAGGCAATTGCTGGCGAAGGCACCCAACGACGTGGCCTACAACCTGGCCCAGGTCGAGCTGGACATCACCGCCAACCGCCTGCCGGATGCCGACCAGCGGTTGAAGAAGATGCTCGCCCAGTTCCCCAGCAGCTACCCGCTGAAACAGGTGCGCGCCGACCTGATGCTGAAGATGAGCAAGCCGCAGGAATCGGAGAAGATCCTCGACGACCTGAGCAAGGCGCGGCCGCTGGACCCGGATGTCTGGAACCGCCTGGCCGAGGTGCGCAGCCTGACCAACAACGCCATCGGCGTGCACCAGGCCCGGGCCGAGTACCTGTCTCTGACCGGCGACTACCAGGCCGCCATCGAGCAGCTCGATTTCGCCAAGCGCCGCGCTGGCGGCAACTTCCAACTGGCTGCGCGACTCGACGCCCGCCAGCAGGAAATTCGCCAGCAGGAAAAGATGGTCAAGGAAATGTTCCGCTGAACGGCGTATCCGAGGAAAAACGCCCGGCGATGCTCGTCGAAACAGGGGGTTGGGCGAACAACCGCACCGCGCTTACTCGCCCTACGCAGCGGGATGCCCTCGCCAGGTTCAGGCGTTCCCGGCCTGGCGCAGGCGCGCGGCCTGGGTGAAGTCGAGCATGCGCTTGAGCGGACGGACCGCCCGCGGGATCAACGCCGGGTCGACGAAGATTTCCCCGCTGCCCTCGCGCAGGCAGGCCAGGGTCCGCTCGAGCGTGTTCATCGCCATCCACGGGCAGTGCGCGCAACTGCGGCAGGCGGCGCCGTTGCCGGCGGTGGGGGCCTCGATGAAATCCTTTTCCGGGCACAGCTGCTGCATCTTGTAGAAGATGCCGCGATCGGTGGCGACGATGAAGGTCTTGTTCGGCAGGGTCTGCGCGGCCTTGATCAACTGGCTGGTCGAGCCCACGGCATCGGCCAGCGCGACCACGCTTTCCGGCGATTCGGGGTGGACCAGGATGGCGGCGTCCGGGTAGAGCGCCTTCATGTCTTCCAGCTGCTTGGCCTTGAACTCCTCGTGGACGATGCAGGCGCCGTCCCAGAGCAGCATGTCGGCCCCCGTCTCGCGCTGGATGTAGCGTCCCAGGTGCTGGTCCGGTGCCCAGAGGATAGGCTCGCCGTTGTCCATCAGGTGTTCGACGATCTCCACCGCGCAACTGGAGGTCACGACCCAGTCGGCGCGTGCCTTCACCGCCGCGGAGGTGTTCGCATAGACCACCACGGTCCGTTCCGGGTGCTGGTCGCAGAATGCCGAGAATTCATCCACCGGGCAGCCCAGGTCGAGCGAGCAGGTCGCTTCGAGGGTCGGCATCAGCACGCGCTTCTCAGGGTTGAGGATCTTCGCCGTCTCGCCCATGAAGCGCACCCCAGCCACGACCACCGTCTGCGCCGGATGCTGGTTGCCGAAACGGGCCATCTCCAGCGAATCGGATACGCAACCGCCGGTCTCCTCGGCCAACGCCTGGATCACCGGATCGCAGTAGTAATGCGCCACCAGTACCGCGTTCTGCGCCTTCAGTTCGGCCGCGATCGCCGCGCGATGCTCGGCGCTCTCCTGCTCGCTCAACACGCGGGGTTGCTTGGCGGCCAGGTGGGCCTGGACCAGGAGTCGTTCGGAAATGTGCGTCATAGTCGCTACACCTGAAGGCGCAACAGCGCGTCTCTCGATTTTATACCCGGCGGCAGGCTGGACCGCCGGGAGCTGACGATTGCAGGTTTCGGGCACGGCACCCGCGACACCCTCGAGCGAAGCTCGGGGTATCCGCCTGCAAGGCCGCGGATTCTAACCGCATAGGTCGCGCCAGGGCCATCCCGGCGTCCGTACCGGCCTGGCCGGTGGCTACGCTAACAAAAGACATAGGTTTCGGTCGTTAGACCTACGCGACATAATTTTTTCGTTTCTTAGAACCGTCCCTAGCTCGGCTCGCTCCACGACCGAACACGACATGCCGGCATGCCAGCGTTAATACTTTGGTATTAGGCCCTTGGTATTAGCGTTAAATAACCGGTAAATATCCGGATTTTCTTTTCGTCGAATTTACGAGCAATATGAAACATATTTCGTTGAAATAAGCTCTTCTTTCACATAATTATAAAAATATCCTGAAACAGAGCCGTCATCCCTCACCTCCAAAACGACGACTCCCCGTGCCGTGCGCCCGCCGCGCAGAAAGCGAGCCGGCGGCCGATTCCACCCTCGCACGCCAGCCCTTGCGCTTCACTGACCGACGGGAGGTTTCCCCGATGAAAACGTCATCCAGAAGACAAGTTGAAACACTCGGGCGCTATCTATCGAGTCCTCGACGCTTCTTCCACAGTAGCGGCAACCTGACCCGATCAAGGGAAGCGGCACACGCCACCCAATAAAAGGAATAAGGGATGCCTATTCATAACCTGAATCACGTGAACATGTTCCTCCAGGTCATCGCCTCCGGTTCGATTTCCTCCGCTGCGCGGATCCTGCGCAAGTCGCACACCGCGGTCAGCTAGGCGGTCAGCAACCTGGAAATCGACCTGTGCGTGGAGCTGGTCCGTCGGGACGGCTACAAGGTCGAACCCACCGAGCAGGCGCTTCGCCTGATCCCTTACATGCGCAGCCTGCTGAACTACCAGCAGCTGATCGGCGACATCGCCTTCAATCTCAACAAGGGTCCGCGCAATCTCCGGGTGCTGCTGGACACCGCCATCCCGCCGTCGTTCTGCGATACGGTGAGCAGCGTACTGCTCGACGATTTCAACATGGTCAGCCTGATACGCACCTCGCCCGCCGATAGCCTGGCGACGATCAAGCAGGACAACGCGGAAATCGATATCGCCATCACCATCGACGAGGAACTGAAGATCTCCCGCTTCAACCAGTGCGTGCTCGGCTACACCAAGGCGTTCGTCGTCGCCCATCCGCAGCACCCGTTGTGCAATGCCTCCCTGCACAGCATCGCGAGCCTGGCCAATTACCGGCAGATCAGCCTCGGCAGCCGCTCCGGGCAGCATTCGAACCTGCTGCGGCCGGTCAGCGACAAGGTGCTCTTCGTGGAAAACTTCGACGACATGCTGCGTCTGGTGGAAGCCGGCGTCGGATGGGGCATCGCGCCGCATTATTTCGTCGAGGAACGCCTGCGCAACGGTACCCTGGCAGTCCTCAGCGAACTCTACGAACCGGGCGGCATCGACACCAAGGTGTATTGCTACTACAACACCGCGCTGGAATCCGAGCGCAGCTTCCTGCGCTTTCTCGAAAGCGCCCGCCAGCGCCTGCGCGAACTCGGCCGCCAGCGTTTCGACGATGCGCCGGCCTGGCAACCGAGCATCGTCGAAACGGCGCAGCGCCGCTCAGGCCCGAAGGCGCTCGCGTACCGCCAGCGCGCCGCACCAGAGTAGAGCGTTCTCCAGCAGACGCTGGCCGTGGGTGGTGAGAATCGACTCGGGATGGAACTGCAAGCCCAGCTGTCGATTGCGCGGATCGGCCATCGCCATGATCTCGCCATCGGCATCGGCCAGGCAGTCGAAACCTTCCGGCAGGCGACTGACCACCAGCGAGTGGTAGCGCGCGACGCGCAGGTCAGCGATGCCGTCGAACAGCGGGTGACGCTGATCGAAACGCAGGGACGTGCTCTTGCCGTGCAGCGGCTTCCTCGCCTCGCCCACCGCGCCACCGGCGGCCAGCGCCAGCGCCTGGTGGCCGAGGCAGACGCCGAGCACCGGCAAGCGCCCGCGGGCCCAGGCGAGCAATTCCAGCATGCAGCCGGCGTCTTCCGGCCGACCGGGCCCCGGCGACAGCACCAGCAGTTCGCAACCGTCGGCCAGCAATGCCGCCTGGATCGTCGGCAACGGCGTATCGTTGCGCATCACCCGGACCTCCGCGCCGAGCAGGCAGAACTGCTCGACCAGGTTGTAGGTGAAGGAATCGAAGTTATCCAACAGCGTGATGCGCATCGCGCTCTCCCCTTTCGCGTTCGGCAGCGGCCACGGCGGTCAGCACCGCCAGCGCCTTGTTGCGGGTTTCCTCGGCCTCCAGCCGTGGATCCGAATCCAGCACCACGCCGGCGCCTGCCCGGACCCGGGCGATACCTTCGCGGACCTCGGCGGAGCGGATGACGATGCTGGTATCGAGGTTGCCGGCGCTGTCGAGAATGCCGATCGCGCCACCGTAGCTGCCGCGATAGCCATCCTCGTACTGCCGCAGCAACTGCATGGCACGGACCTTCGGCGCACCGACCAGGGTGCCCATGTTCAGGCAGGCACGGTAGGCATGCAGCGCATCCAGTTCGCCATGCAGTTCGCCAGCCACGCGCGAGACCAGGTGCATCACGTGGCTGTAGCGATCGACCTTGAGCATGTCGCGCACCTGCCGCGTACCGCTGCGGCAGACCCGCGCCAGATCGTTGCGCGCCAGGTCGACCAGCATCATGTGCTCGGCGACCTCCTTGGCGTCCAGGCGCAACTCCGCTTCCAGGCGATTGTCCAGTTCCGCATCGATGGCGCCCCGGGCATCGCGTCCGCGCGGGCGGGTGCCGGCGATGGGATAGAGTTCCACCTCGCGACTCTCCGCGTCGTACTTCAATGCCGACTCCGGCGAAGCGCCGAACAGGCAGAAGTCCCCCGCATCGAGGAAGAAGCGGTACGGGCTGGGGTTGCGCAGGCACAACTGGCGATAGGCCCGCCAGGGGTCCGCACACGGCATGCTGAAGCTGCGCGACGGTACGATCTGGAACACGTCGCCGGCCCTCACGTGGGCCTGCAGGCGCTCTACCTGGCGGGCAAAGCTCGCATCGTCCAGGTCGACCTGGTAGTTGCCGGCCCGTACGCCTGCCACCGGCGACTCGGAAACCTCCTCCACGGCGCCATGGAATTCGTCGGCACACTGGCGCAGGCTGGCGGCCAACCGGTCGTGCCCGGCCGGATCGTGGACGAACGCCTGCAGCGAAGTCCGGCGCGCCAGGTGATCGATGTCCAGCAGCAACTCCGGCACCAGGAACAGGTAGTCCGGGCAATGCCGCGCAGGTTCGGCCGGCGCCGGCAAGGGTTCGAACTGCTCGGCCAGGTCGAAGCTGAACAAGCCGCCCAGCAGCGCGGGCCCCTCCGCGTCGCCCAGCGTTCCGAGCACGCGGCGCAGCGCCTCCAGGCTGGACAGGCCATGCAGGCGTCGCCACTCGTCCGCATGCGACTCTTCCTGGGGGAAGCGCCAGTGCAGGGTGTCGCCGTCACGCAAGCAGGTGACCTGGGCCGGACAGGCCTCGCTCAATGGCGCCAGCAAGGCACGTCCGTTGGAGTTCAACGCCCGCAGCACCACATCGCGCCCCCAGCACTCGATGCGCAGGCAGCTGGAAAGGATCGCCACGCTACGCCGCGCAGCCTTGCTGTCCACGTCGAAGCAGTCGAACAGCATCCGGTTGGCGCCGGCCATGCGCCAGATCGACAGCGCCTCCGGCACCAGCGTGCGGTACTCCAGACTTTCTTCCAGTCGATAGCCAACCCCGCTCACGAGCCACCTCCTCGCGCCCATGGGCGACTGGCCTGCGCGACGCTAGCGCGCAACGGCATGTTCATCATCGATAACCCCCCTTTTCCCCCAATTGCGACCGCTGCCGTCGGCGGCGATCGCCGCAATGGATGTCCCGTGTCAGTCCAGAGGCAGCGCCTGGCGGGAGAGAATCTCCAGCATCCGGCGCATGCTCCCCAGGTGCAGTTCGCCGGGCAGGAAGTCGACGCTCTGCCCACCCCAGGCGCGGTGCAGCTCCTCGCTCAGTTCGTCGAGGGATTCGCCCATGGACTGGCGCCAGAGCAACCGCCGGCACAGGCGCAGACACTCGGTATAGGCCGACTCGGCCCCATCCGCGGCCAGCCGCCCCCGCAGCAGGCCGCCGTGTCCCGGGATCAGTTGCAGCAGGGTCGGCAGACGCTGCAGACGTTCCAGGGACTCCAGGTAAGCCTCCATGTCGTCGAACACCAGCGGCCGCCACACCCCCTCTGCCTCGTCGAACTCGCCCAGGGCATCGCCGCAGAACAGGCGTCGGCGTCGCACGTCGTAGAAAACCACGTGATCGTCGCTGTGGCCGTGGGCCTCTATGACCTGCAGGCGATGCCGCGGTCCCAGCTCCAGCCACTCGCCGTCGGCCACCGCGCGAACCGGCAGAGCGTCCCAGGCACAGGCCTCGGGCAACCGCTGCTCCGCACGCAACAGTTGCCGGTTCAAGCGCTCGACCACCCGCACCGCGCTTTCCGACTTCCAGGCCTGGCAGGTCCGCTCGGACGCCAGGACCTGTACGTTCGGCAGCCGCGGACACAGGTAGGGCAGCAGGCCGCAGTGGTCGTAGTGCTTGTGGGTGATCAGCCAGTAGTGCACCTGGGACGGGTCGGCGACCCAGCGGCACAGGTCCGCCCAAACCAATTCGGCATCCCGGCTGATCCCTCCTTCAACCAGCGCCCAGCTCGCCTCACCGAGACGCAGCAGGAACACCGGCACCTGGACGTCCCCCAACAGGCACAGGTCATCATCCAGTTGACCGGGAGCCGAAAGCCTCAACATGGCCGGTTCACCTCCTCAGGTTTGCGGTACAGCGCCGCGCCCCAGGTCGCGCCGGAGCCGTAGGTCAGGACCAGCACCCGCTGTCCCGGCTGGATGTCCGGCCAGAACATCGCCAGCGTGACCGGGGTCGAGGCCGAAGCCATGTTGCCCAGACGATCCACGGTCACCGCGAACTTGTGCTGGGGAATGCCCAGTTGCTCCTGCACCGCATCGAGGATGCGCAGGTTCGGTTGATGGCAGATCACATGGTCGATGTCGTCCAGGGTCAGCTCATGGGCCGCGAGCATTTCGCCGGCGATCCGTACCAGGGTCTGGCTGGCATGCTCGAACATCGGCCGGCCGCGCATGAGGAACTCGCCCCCGCCCTCGCGCAGGACATTCTCGTCGAGGAAGGTCGGCGAGGCACTGCCCGGCGCCGCAGTCATCAGCAGGTCGAAGTAGTTGCCGTCGGCGCCCAGGCGCAGGTCCAGCAGGCCGTCGTCGAGGCTCTCGCCGGCGCTGACCACCACTGCGCCGGCACCGTCGCCGAGCAGGATCGACAGGTTGCGGCCGCGGTCCGAACAGTCCATGCGCTTGGACAGCACCTCGCCGCAGACCACCAGGACATGCCGTGCCAGCCCGGCGAGGATCTGCCCGCGAGCCATCTGCAAGCCGTACAGCAACCCGCTGCACTGTGCCCGGATATCCAGCACCGGGATGTGCCGCAGGCCCAGCAGCGGCTGGATCAGGCAGGCCTGGGACGGGTCGTGGTGATCCGGCGACAGGGTGTTCACCAGCAACAGGTCGATGTCCTCCGGCAGCAGCCCGGCAGCCTCGATGGCCTGGCGCGCCGCCGGCACCATCAGCGCGCTGACCGCCTGTTCCGGCTCGACGTGATAGCGGGTGCGCACGCCGGTACGTTCGACGATGAACTCGTCCGACGTATTGATGCGCCCTACCAGGTCATGATTGCTGACCTGGCGTTTCGGCAGGCTGAAACCCAGCCCGGCCAGGATCGGATTACCCATGTGCAGCCCTCCTCGGACACCGTGGTTCAACATGGCGATGCCTCAGCACACCAGCACCTCGCCCAATTGCCAGACCTGGGCGGCGAACCCCCAGCCAGTGGCTGCGCCGGCCATGACGATACGATCGCCGGGGCGGATCTTGCCCTCGCGCAGGCCGGTCATCAGGGTGTACGGGATGGAAACGGAGATCATCACGCCGGTATCGCCCATCGTCAGTTGGTACTGCTCAGGACGGGCACCGATGCCCTCGGCCCAGGCCTTGACCAGGAACGGCGCTGGCTGGTGGAAGACGAAATAATCGATGTCATCGCTGCCCAGGCCGGCCTTTTCCAACGCCCGGCGCATCGCGATCGGCACGTTGGTCGGAACGAAGCTGGCCATCTTGTTCTGGCCGTCGCTGAACAACGAGAAATACAGCCGCGGCTTGGCCTCGCCGGTCGGGTTTTCCGGCAGGCGCCAGCGACCGGTGGCCACTTCATAGAACGTGGCGTCGCTGTGTTCGGCCGAAGCCAGCAGATCGCAGCTGTCATCGTCGCCGCGGGTCAGCAGGGCCACCGCGCAGCCATCGGCGAACAGGGTCGAGGTACGCGAGGTGAAGTCGAGCAGGTTGGAGATGTACTCGCTGCACACCACCAGCACTTTCTCGGCCTTACCCTGGCGGATCATGCTCGCTGCCAGGCGCAGGTTGAGCAGGAAGCTGGCGCACTCCATCTGCGAATCCAATGGCAGCGCCCGACTCAGGCCGAGCTGCTTGGACAGCACGTTGGCCATGCGCGGGTAGAGACGTCCGCGCAGGTCCGGCAGGACATCGCCGGCGTCGGTCATGATCGGCGAGGAAGCCGAACAGATCAGCATGTCCACGCTATCCGGCGCGGTATCGCTGCTGCGCAGCAGGCGCTCGGCGGCCCGGACCACCAGGCTGAACTCGTTCTCGCCGTTCCGCGGGTCGAAATAGCCCCGCCGATTGACGCCCCAGAATTGCCACCAGGACTCGCTGAGGTCCGGTACCGCGGCGAACACCGGATCGTCGTTTTCGTAGCTGCGAGCCGGAAGTTCACAGGTGATCGCTGCCAGTTTGACCTTATGCATGAGCTTCTCCCGCCAGTTCCAGGGTCACGCCCTCCACCACCATGCCGAACGGATCGAAGCTGATCAGCAGCAGTTCATCCAGACGGTCGCGCTGTGCCGCGCGCAGTTGCGACGCCAGTTCGAACGGCCCCAGGCAACGACCATCGGGCCGTCCCTGGCCGAACCATTCCTCGCGCACCCAGTTCAGTTGCGGGAAGTCCCCGGCCAGACGGGTGAATCCGGCGCGTACCGCTTCGGGCAATCCAGGTTGGGCCGGCAGGTTGAGGTGTCCCTTGACGTCGCCTACCTGGCGAATATCGGTATTCAGCGGAATGCTCAGCGGCAGCCATTCCTGCGCCGGATCACCGCCCAGCGCACCGCGACGGAACGCGGCCTTGCCGGTCGGCCGGCAGAGCAGCGCCAGGGCGCCGTCGGCAAGGGCGAAGCCGGACTCGCTGTCCACTTCCAATCCCTGGCTGGATTCGCCGCGCACGACCAGGACGTTGCGATAGCCCTGGTCGCTGGCGAGGGTATCGACCACGTAGAGGGCGCGGGCCAGGCTCGAGTCGGTGAGGTCGAAGACATGCGCGCGATTCGCGCCGAGGACCTTCTGCAACGGATGGCCGATCTTCGGCGCCATGATGTCGCGGTTCTCGATCAGATGGTCGGGAGACAGGGCGAGGCCGACGATCAGGTCGATCTCCTCGGGCTTGACCACCGCCTCGTCCAGGGCTTCGCGAACCGCCGGCAGCAAGCGCTGCATCAGCATCTCGTCGCCCTGGGCGCGAGGGCGTTCGCCTCCCAGCGGCCCCTCCAGACACACATAGGATGGGGGCAGGTTCACCCCCACAGCCTGAATCAACATGCCCGTTCCTCCGGAAGGTTGTCGTGATAAAGGGTGTCGGCCAGGTGGCGCAGCTCGGCGCGCGCCAACTTGCCGTTGTCGTTGCGCGGCAAGGCCGGCAGCACATGCAATTGGCTGGGCAGCATGTGCGAGGGAATCTGTTCGGCGAGATGCTGGTCGATGCGCTGCGCCAGCAGGATCTGGTTGTCGTCCAGCGGAGTGGCCAGGGTGACGAACAGGGTCGGACGCAAGCCGTCGTGCAGCCGGCAGGTAGGAACCAGAACCGCCTCGCTCACTTCCGGCAGATGACGGCAGATCGCCTGCTCGACCTGGGTCGGCACCACCCAGCGGCCATTCACCTTGAACAGATCGTCTTCCCGCCCACAGTGACGGTAGGCACCCGACTCGTCGCGCTCGAACAGGTCGCCGGTGCGGTACCAGCCACCTGCGAAGCGCGCCTGCTGCTCTTCGCTGGCCCGCCAGTAACCCGGACTCAGCCCTAGGCCACGCACCAACAGCACGCCTTGCCGGCCCGCTTCCTCGATAGTGTGTCCTTCGCGGTCCACCAGCCGGCACTCATAGCCAGGCAACGGCAGCCCGGTGCTGTCGGCACGCGCCTGGCCCGGGCGGTTGGCGAGGAACACATGGCCGACCTCGGTAGCCCCGATGCCGTCGCAGATCTCCAGCCCGTGCGCGGCCCAGAATTCGAACTCGCCGCGCGGCAGCGGCGAGCCGGCGGAAAACGCCAGGCGCACGCTGCTCAACAGCTCCCTGGCCTGCGGACGCAGCGAGGCATAGATGGCCGGCACCCCAAACAGGACCCGGGGGCGGAAGGCGACCAGGTTCTCCAGAACCCGCTCCGGGCTCGGCCAGGTATCGTCGAGCAGCGCCGAGGCTCCGCTGAACCAGGGAAAGAACAGGCTGTTGCCCATGCCATAGCCGAAGAACATCTTGGGAATCGAATACAGCCGGTCTCCCGCCTGCAATGCCAGCAACTCCGTAGCGAACGCCCGGCAGAAACCGAGCGTGTTGCGCAGGCTGTGCATCACCCCCTTGGGCGCCCCGGTGGAACCCGAGGTGTATTGCAGGAAACAGGCTGCCGCCGGGTCCTGGCGATGGAAGGCACTCCAATCGAGGTCCGCAGGACCGACCAGCGCGTCCAGCGAGAAATCGTCGAGCAAAGGGCGTCCGGCGGCCGCACGCAGGGTCAACGGCGCCAAAGGACCGCTCAGCGACGGTGCATCGGCTTCACGCACCACCAGGCTGGCCTGGCAGTCGGCAGCGATATCGGCCAGGGCCTGCTCGCGGGACTTGGGATTGATCACGGCGGGAATGGCGCCGACCGCGATGCAGGCCAGGAACAGGCAGGCCAGCGAAGGCGAGTCGTTCAACGCCAGCACCACGCGATCGCCGGGCTTGAGCAGGCGGGCCAGTTGGCTGGCCTGGGAGAGAATGTAGGTCCGGCATTGCAGCCGGCTGAGAGTCTGGCCCCGATAGTGATAAACGGCGGTATCGGGATCGAAATCGAGGCGGAACAGAACCTCGGTCAGGTTGGCCAATGTGGACATGACAGAACGTTCCCTCTTCAGCGATATGCATCCGGATCAGGAGATACCTGAGCCAGAGCGCTTGCTTTGTCAGGAACGGGAAACTAGCGGCGCTGGGCGAAGCGCGATATTCGGAGTCCGAACGAAAAAGTTTCGGGGAGAAGAACCACGGGCTTCGTAGGCCGCGGCAATCGGCGCGAACCAAACCGCGAGAAATTTGGCACACCCACCGGGCTGCGCGGGATCCGAGAACGGCAACCAAGCAAGAAGGGCGGCAGCCTTTTTACGCAAGAGCCCATTGGCCAGACAAAAACCGTTACAACCCTTGCTCGAGGCCTCGTCCGAACCCATGAGATGGCAAACCAATGACAACCCACTTTGCTCGGCAAATCGCCTCCCAGATCTCACAGTTCGAGGCGCTCGACCTGGGCTCCAAGGGGCGACGGCATGCCTGGAAGCAGGCGGCCATCCATCGGGCCGATAGCGCTCCGCCCCGCCTCGCCTGCCATTTGCAGGCTTCCCTGTTGAAATCCCATTGCGTAGTACACTGGGCGAGCCTGCCGAAGAGGACACCTACATGCCCCATAGCTACAGGAAAATGGAATCGCCGGTCGGGACACTGACCCTGGTAGCCAGGGACGATGCCTTTCTGGTCGCGATTCTTTGGCAGCATGAGCGTCCCAACCGAGTACCGCTGGACGAGATGCGGCTCTCCGAGGACAGCTCCCTCCTGGCGGAAACCGAACGCCAGTTGCGGGAATATTTTTCCGGCAAACGTTCCCGGTTCGAACTCCCGCTCGACTTCCAAGGTACCGAATTTCAGAAAAAGGTCTGGTCCGCCCTGCTCACCATTCCATTCGGCGAGACCCGCAGCTATACGGAAATAGCCGTGCAGATCGGCAGCCCCAACGCAGTACGGGCGGTTGGAGCCGCCAACGGACGGAACCCACTGTCCATTGTTGCACCTTGCCATAGGGTGATCGGAGCCTCTGGCGGCCTCACCGGTTTCGCCGGTGGGTTGGCCGCCAAGCAGTGGTTGCTGCGTTTGGAAACCCGAGGCAGGACACCAGACCTGTTGAGCATGATCGAGGACGAGTGAGCTGCCGCTTGCCCTCGCGCCCGGTGTTCACCGGAAAAATCCTCGCCTTTTGACTTGACCCGACTGCAGCGGGGACATTTCAGATCGAGGACCGACGGCAACTGAGCGCAACTCGTTCGTAAGTCAGGTCCTTGTTCCTGGGCGGTAACTGATAGTCGACGGAACAGGAGCCATCGCTCCAGCGAATGGACAGGCGCCCCTGGTCCTCGATACCGAACACCAGCAAACGGGACAGGTTGTCGACCATTCCCACGACCCGCTCTTCCTTGTCGTATGCCTGTGCACCGAAGGGAATCTTTCCTCCAGAGTCCATGCTCAGGTCGAACTGCACCCGCCGACCGGACTCCGCGGAGAAACGCTTGGCGATCACGGCGCCCCGGGTCGGCACGGCCATTTGCGTGCTGTCGCTGATCTCGGTATCGCTTCCAAGGGTATTGGTGTCCAGGTTCACCCAGTTGTAACGATAGGGTTGCATGTAGGGGAGCACGGCATAGCCACGGCCGTCGGTGCGAACCGAAGAGTAGCCGTCGAGGCCGACGCCGCCGACCTCCGGAACCTCCACCAGGCCGAACGTTTCCCCCACCGGCTGGCCGAAGGTCACTCCCCCCGAATGCACCACTACCGAACCGCTTGCTCCCAGGTTGATCTGCTTGTTGTCGCGCCCCTGGCTGTAATTGGCGGACAACTTGGCCTTGGACGTGTCCCAACCCAGGCCGACGCTGCCGGAGTTGCCGCCGTCCTTGCTGTAGTTGGCCTGTGCGCTGTAGTTGAACGCATTGGCTTCATCCAGGTATCCGGAGATACCGGTGTTCAGGCTCGAATCACCATGCTGTGAACTCACGGCATTGGCATATACCTGACTGGAGCGTGCGCTACCGCCCAAGGGGATGCTGACGGAGGCCGTGAACTGGGTATCGGAGCGCCCGAACGAACCCGTCTCGTGGGTACGGGAAACCGCCAGGCTATAGCTCGCGCGCTTGATGCCGCTGCTGAAGCCGAACTGCACGCGACGGCTGCTGCCGGGGCGATTCCAATATGTGGTTTCGCCCGCCGTGAGATAGAGCGAACTGCGTCGGAACAGCGTCTGGTTCACCGTCAGGTCTATGCGGCTCTTCTGCCGACTGGAACTTGAGCCATAGAGGTAGCTCTCTTCGGACATGTCGTCGATATGCTGGCTGAGAGTACGGTAGCCTTCCGTGGAATAGCGATAGCCCACCACGGTAAAGCTGGTTTCGGTGGCGTTGATGGTCTTGGAATAGAGAAGCCGCAGACTCTGTCCCTGGTTGCGCCCACCCCGCCGCGTGCGGGACTGGCTATGGGTCACGTCCGCAGAAAAACCGCCCAGGGGCGTGTTGAAGCCGAGGCCCAGGTTGGTGGCATTGTACTTCTCCGCAGCGAGCAGGCCGCCAAAGCCGGTAACCCTGTCGGACAAGCCATACACAGCCGACCCCTGGAGCAGGTTGACCGACGGCTGGCCATCATTATGGTACTCACCGGCGGCCAGGCCATAGCGCAGGTTCCCCTTGCGGGTCATGACCGGCAGGTAGGAATAGGACTGCTTGAAGGACCGCTGGCGTCCGTCCGCCTCGATGATCTTGACCTCCAGGTCGCCATTGGAGCCGCTGGGATAGATGTCGGTGATCTCGAACGCACCGGGCGGTACGTTGGTGGAATAGATCACGAAGCCATTCTGGCTCACCTCGACCGTCGCATTGGTTTCAGCGATACCGCGCACCACCGGGGTATAGCTGATCTCGTTGTCGGGCAGCATGCCGATATCGGATTGCAGTTGCACGCCGCGCATACGCACGCTCTCGAAAGCATCCCCCTGAGCGGAGGTATACAACTCGCCGAGGGACAAGGTCCCCTTCAGGGCACGAATGTCACGTTCCACATAGGTACGGTTGCTACTGAACTTGTTGCGCATGCCGGTACCTCCGCTCAGGGAGGAGTCGTTGCGCAGACGCCAGCCAAACAGGTTGAAGCCGTTGCGCAGGCCCAGGTAGCGATAATCGCTGTTCTGGCCAAAGTTGGTGTTGCGCGTGAAGTTGGCCTGGTAGTTGGAAAACAACGCGGTGACACCGTCATCCCAAAGAGAGGGATCCACATAGCCACGCGAGTGCCGCTGTACATACAGCTGTGGAATGCTGACCAGCAGGGAAAGGCTGTTGACGTCGAACTCGATGGATGCACCGGGGATGAGTTCGGCGACATTCAGGGGCGTATTGTTTTCCAGATTATCCGGAATGAGCTTGTCCCGAGTCAGCCGGGCGATATCGACCCCGATCTCCTTGAGCAGCCCTACCCGGACGACCGGACGAACGCTTCCGGTTTCGGGATCGGCACTGAACACGACATCTTCGCGCCGGATCATGATCTGGTTCAAATGAATGTCGACGCTGTAAGTGCCGGGCGACACCGAGTTGCCGTTCTCGAAATACTTCAGTTCAACGGGCGCCCCGCCCTCGTTGTTCAGGAACTCGGCGTTGAATTCCACCGCGAAAGTTACGGCAGGCAAAGCCAATCCCAAGGCCATGAGACAGGAAGACCTGGAATAGACGGACAACTCGAAGTCGAACTTTTTCCTAAATATGGCCACGCGAATATTCCTTGGACTAATTTCCGACAAAACGGAAACACCCATCCATAGGGGAAGTTAAGAGCAGTTCTTCTGCTCTTCTACTCTGCTCTTCTGAGCTTCAGTCGGATAAGGAGCTGGAATGTTTATCGAGTCCGCCATAGTCATTTACGCTCTGGAACTCGACATTTCCAGAAACGCCGGATGGAGTTCCCTTGATTTCGAATCGGCGACTCGACTTCGGCGCGACCATGTCGGCAGCAACAACATAATAGGCATTGCCAGCTTTTAATTTCACGCTGGCTAAAGAGACATGAAACGCAGTATCGTTGGAAACTTCGACAACCGACTTTCCACCCTGACGGACAAGACGCCAGCTCAACTTTCCAGGCGCTTCGGCGGAAGTTCCCGACAAGTTATCGGGGCGGTAGAAGACCTTGATACGCTGGCGCAAAGCTATCTGCAACGTATTAGCCGAGGCAGATTTTTGCGGAATTTCCTGGACGTTCAGGCGGAATACGGATTCCCTGTCGCTCGGCAAGCCCTCCCCTTGAAACAGGATACGCAGGGTTTGCTGCTTGTTGCCTCCCAAACGACTGAGGGCAGGCGTGATGACAAACGGAACCTCACGTTTATCTGCCCCATTATCAGCCTCTACCCAGGATTGAATCATCACGTCCTTGGAAGCCTGGTTCCTGACCAGGATCGCAGCCTCCTTGGCAGGCGCCTGCAGAACGACCCGGGTTCCTCCCAGTGTGATTCCCGCATTGGCCAGGGTTGAAAAAAGCAAAAGGATGCCACCCCAGATAACTCTGGAAGAAAATGGATATTTCATGATGAACTCGCACCTCATGGAACGGGGTATATACATACCCCGCCCACGTAGCAGAACTTAGTTGTATTCCAGGGTGAACGGCAGGGAACCGTCGGCACTACCAGCCGTAGGAGCTACGGAGCCGGATTTGACATAAGCGGCACGCAGATTCAGCTTGGCACTGTAGACAGTGATGTCATTGCCTTCGCCATCTTTTTGTACCTTGGAATCCAGGGGCGCATCGATGGTCTCGTTCGCCGACAGGTTCAGCAGCTTGCCATCGGATCCATAGATACCGATACCGACACCGGTGGCGGTGCCGACGGTTTTCAGCAGGCTCTCATTGTTCGGGTCAATAGTGCTCCCAGACATCGGGTTGAACTTCAGCTTGACGGTGGTCAGGCCGGTACCGGTCTTGCCACAGTCCAGGTTCAGGTTCAGGCTGGTACCACCGGCGATGCTGCCGCCCGCGGTGCCGCCCAGCGAGTCGATGCTGATCTTGCCAAGGTTTACGTCGATGGTCTGGTTGCCCGCAGCACCGCCAACGGTGGTGCCGGCACCACCAGTGATGCTGCAAGCGGCCGCGGTGATTTCACCTTTGAAATTGATGGTGCCGTCTGCCGCCATGGCATTGCCGACGACCAGGCTGGCTACTGCGGCAGCCAGAATGCTTTTCATGGAAATGGACACGATTGAGCTTCCTTTTGACAGTGAAAGTGTTGCGATTTTTGAACTCTATAAGAGCCAGCAACATTCTCCGAAAAGCCGAATAGAACGACAACGAAGCACTTCCCAGGCAATCGTGTGAAATCTCCCCAGTGCTTGTATGAAGTTTCCTACAAGCGGAAAAAACCTCGTAGTTAAAAACCCTCCGACACCATAAGCCCGCTACCACTAATAGCCAAACAAAATGAACGATCCGAAAGAAGCGCATCAGCTTCGACAGCGCCTCTTATATAGAAAAATGAAAAACCAAGACAAACCAAAGCAAACCCAGCAGGCTCCCAATTATCCCATTACCCAGCAGCAGGCGCGGAGCTTACGGGAACGGGAAATCCATGCTGGTGAATAGATGCGATTCAGGTTATGGAGAAACCTGAACAGCTTCTGAAACCTCTATCTGGTCCGATCTCTAGAGCTTTGCCAATTCGGTTGAGATACTGATTTCGAACGCACTTAGTTTGCCTTCCAATGAAGAGGCCAGATTGGCTATCCGCTCGGAAGACTCCGATGGGTTCTGGCAAGCCTTTTCAAGGCAGGAACAAGACTCGACCAATAGGCTGCTGCCCACCACCCTCGCAGCCCCTTTTATCCTGTGCGCAAGTTCGGCCACTCCTTGCAGGTCTGCGAGTTCAAGCAATTCCGCCAACCGAGTACGATCATCCCGACTGCTGGCCAATAAAGTTTCCAGCAACCGCTGCAATGCAGCCGGCTCGCCGCCGGTAATGGCCTCCAGTGAACGAATGTCGAAAAGACTTTCCATCGGCGATTCCGAACCAAGCTCTTTCATACAGACTCCATCGATATGCTTAAAGGAAGGTCACTGCGCGTTGCGCTATCCCGCCTGCGGGACTCCAGGCATCCGTAGAACGACAAGGCCGTACATGCCGTCCGGGCCAGTTATCCGCAAGCAGCATAAGGGAATTGCCTCCGCCTCTGCCGTCCAAACAGGGGAGCATCGCTTGTTGCGTCTCCTCGAACGGACCCAATCGGCCCTGGAAACGCTCATGGCCGGCACGGAGTCTACCTTTGCCAGCCGACCGCAGCCGGCCCGACCGCTCGTTTCGGGGAGGGAAACTCCTACGGTAAGTCTGTGCGAAGAGGCGTCATCGGTTGCGACCGCCTGACGGTTCGAAGCGAACCTGGCGGAGGAGCCATCGCTGCGACAGGCGAGTCTGGGTTACGCGCAGGTCGCGATGAAACAGCGGCATAAGCCACTATTGGCGCACACAGGCATACGAGGAAGACGCAGGGAACACCTGGTTGAAAACCAGCTCTACAGATCATCGAGCGGCGAGGGTTCTATCTATGGCAAATCCATTGGACGGCTTGCACGACGCGGACCACGCGAAGGCCGAAAAAACGGAAGGAAGGATGCCATCGGTCAGCGATCCCAGGGCGCTTGCCCGTCTTCTGGAATTGATACTGTCCACCGCCCAGGCCGGTCTCGCCTTCTCCAAGGACCGCTTCGACATCGGACGCTTTCGCGCGCTCCAGCATGCCGTCGCCGAATTCATCGCCAGCGACCAGGGGGTAGCGTACGAACGGGTCGAGAACTGGATCGCTCTGGACAGCCACTACCCGACCCCGAAACTGGACGTCCGTGCGTTGATCCTCGACTCGCAACAGCGGGTTCTGCTGGTTCGGGAGGCCTCGGATAGTCGCTGGACCCTACCAGGCGGCTGGTGCGACGTAAACGAGTCGCCGGCAGATGCGGTAGTTCGCGAAACCCAGGAAGAAAGCGGACTGGAAGTTCGAGCGATACGCCTGTTGGCATTGCTGGACAAGCACAAGCATCCCCACCCTCCCCAACTGCCGCATGCGTTGAAAGCCTTCTTCTTCTGCCACGTCACCGGAGGCAGTCTTCAACAACAAACGGACGAAACGTCGGCGGCCGAGTACTTCCCGGTGGACGCCTTGCCGCCGCTTTCCGAGCACCGGGTACTGGCCTCGCAGATCCAGACGTTATGGCAGCGAATCCACGCGGAAACGCCAGAGGCGCTTTTCGACTAGCCCCCCGACCTCATGGAGTCATCGCGCGGCAGACGGCCTGACCCTAACGACGTCCAGCAGGCGTACCCGGCAGATCGACCGGCCAGTCGACGAGCGCCTGCCGCCCTCCCCCATCGCCGGCAGCTTGATGCCGCCAACAGCGGCGCAGCGTGCCTTCCGAGCAGTAAAGCCGGCCCGTCGTTCTCGTTCGAATGCGTGGCGGAGCGCACCCGAGGCGCCAGCCATCGACCATCCCGAACGTGCCGATGGAGCGAACTCCGAGCGAGTTCCCCCGCTTCGTCCATAGCTCATCTGTGCTAGTCGACCCTCACCTTGGGCTGCACCTATGATTCGTCCCTTGGATGACCCTCCGCGGTCGGGAACAAGACATTCAAGGACGAACTCATGGGCAAACCATTCCTTCACGCTCGGCGCTGGCTGCTGCCGCTCACCTTCATCTGCACGGCAACGACTGCGGTCGCCGAAAGCACCGGCGACTACTGGATCGTCTACGGCAAGGGCGAACGCTACAACAACGAGGTATTCGTCGCCAACGCCACCGGCATCTTGCAGCAACCCAAAGGTATCCAGTCGGCGCAGATCATCCAGCTATTCGAAGACCGGTCGATGCCGACGCTGACGGCCTACGAGGTCCAGTTCAAGTGCAAGGAGCGCAGGGTCCGCTTCGACAACGCACGCGCCATGCGCCGCATCGACAACGTCATCACCAACGTGAAAACCGTCGACGGCTGGATCGACCCGGGGAAATACGATTACTGGCTGCAACGCTCGTTCGCTTTCGTCTGCGCCCCGGCCATCCGCGACAACAACCAGATGTTGCCGCTGGGCAAGATGCCCATTGCACGCATGGTGCAGACCGTCCAGGCAATGTTCGTCGAACTGCAGGGCGTCCAGGCCAAGAAACAGACCATGCGCGATCTGGATGCGATGCTCGGCAACGAGTAGAAATGAAGGAAGGCGGCTTGCCGCCCTCCTCCGGAGCCCCACGGAGCAGGTCAGCGGCATGCCGCTCGCAGCGTCCTGCCGGCCGTAGCCAGCGCCGCGACGAATAGCCAGAATGTTTCTCTATGCGAGGAGCGCGCGGAGCTGCGCGGGGACCTCCATGACTTCGCGGGTATCCGGGGAGACACAGACCTGCGTCAGGCTCGCAGTGAACGCCACCACGTCCGGCGAAAGACGTCCTTCGACTGAAAACGAGAAAGAATGCGTCCCCACGTTCGACACGCCCACCTGCATCGTGAGCTCGTCGTCCCAGGTGACCGGATGCAGGAATTCCAGGGAGAACGCTCTCGCCGGGGGAAGAATCCTGAACCCCAGGAGGGTTCTGAGCCCCGGGCCGCCCAGCCAGACCCCGAGCGCCTCCTGCACCGCTTCCAGCACAAAGTATGAAAAACGTGGCGTATAGACGATCCCTTCGGGATCACAGTCGCCAAACAGTACCGTTCTCTTTATGAAAACCGGGGTCGGCATCGGGTCACTCATCCGGTCGCCAGGAAAGGAACCTCACTCTATGGGAGTCCCGGTCCGCTGACAAATCCTCGGATAGCCGTGCACCAGTTCACCAGGCTGCGCGGGGTCTGACAGGAACACGCCAGAACGAACGGGAAAGCGGCTGCCAGTACCGATATGACTGGCGGAAGCGCGAAACCGGCCTTCTTCCCGATGTCGATAAGGATAAGAGTTGCGGTGCGCTGGGGATGAGATATCCGGACTGCGGAAACAGAAAAGCCCGCCTTGTCGGGCGGGCTTTTCATATCGACTCGGTCGATTCTGGCCAGTTTCCTGGCCAAGGCATACTGCAGCTCCGAAGCTAAAGTTGCGAGCTCTACGGAGAGCTACAGAAACTCCTTTCTAATATGGTGGGTCGTGTAGGATTCGAACCTACGACCAATTGGTTAAAAGCCAACTGCTCTACCGACTGAGCTAACGACCCAACGCGAGGCGTATAATACTGATTTCTAACGTAAAAACAACACCCCTCGTGAATTTTTTTCAGAAATATGGCGTCGGGTCGGAAATACCAGCCGCCGCGAAGCCATCCGCACGCAGCCGGCAGCTATCGCATTTGCCGCACGCACGTCCCTGCTCATCGGCTTGATAACAGGACACCGTCAGGCCGTAATCCACCCCACGCGCCACGCCCGCCTGGATGATCTGCGCCTTGGACAGATACTGCAGCGGCGCCTGGATGCGGAAGCCATTGCCTTCCACGCCCGCCTTGGTTGCCAGATTCGCCATGCGTTCGAAAGCCTCGACGAACTCAGGGCGACAATCCGGATAACCAGAGTAATCCACCGCATTCACACCGATGAAGATGTCACGGGCATCCAGGACCTCGGCCCAGCCCAGGGCGAGCGAGAGGAACACCGTATTGCGCGCCGGCACGTAAGTCACCGGTATACCTTCGCTAGGCGACTCGGGCACCGCGATGCTCTCGTCGGTCAATGCCGAGCCGCCCATGCCATTGAGGTCGAGCCCTATCACCTTGTGCTCGATCACGCCCAACTGCCGGGCCACGCGCTCGGCGGCCTGCAGCTCGGCACGATGGCGCTGGCCGTAGTCGAAACTCATGGTGTAGCAGGCGTAGCCGTCGGCCTTGGCCATGGCGACAACGGTGGCGGAGTCGAGGCCGCCGGAGAGCAGGATGACCGCTTTCTTCTGGTTCATGATGGATTCCTCGTCTCAATGGCCCGGTTCGTCGTTCCAGAGAATCTTGTGCAGTTGCAATTGCAGGCGGACCGGCAGGTTGTCGGCCACGATCCAATCGGCCAGTTCTCGCGCGCTGACCTGATGGTGGCTCGGCGAGAACAGGACTTCACCGGCACGCTGGTCGAGGCGGTACTCGATCAGCTTGGATACCGCCCAGTCGTAGTCCTCTCGCGAACAGACGACGAACTTCACCTGATCGTTGTCGGTCAGCAACGGGATATTTTCGTATCGGTTGCGTCCGACCTCGCCAGATCCCGGCGTCTTGAGGTCGAGAACCTTGCTTACGCGCGGGTCGACCCGTGACACGTCGAGAGCCCCGCTGGTTTCCAGGGAAACCTCGTAGCCGGCGTCGCAGAGCCGTTCCAGCAGAGAGATGCAATTCGGCTGGGCCAGCGGCTCCCCGCCGGTCACGCAGATGTAGCGGGGCTTGTAGGCGGCAACCCGCTCGAAAATGGCGTCCAGGCTAACGACGTCGCCGCCGCTGAAGGCATAGGCGGTATCGCAATAGTGACAGCGCAAGGGGCAGCCGGTCAGGCGCACGAAGACCGTCGGCAAGCCGGCGGTACGTGTTTCCCCCTGCAACGAGTAGAAAATCTCGGTGATGCGCAGGGTCTGTTGCATATTCAGCCACGGGCGTGACGACTGAACAGGTCGTCCGCCTCCGTTGCGGTAAATGAAGGAACGCCACGGGACGTATCCTGTCGTGGCGCTCGAAATCCCGGAAGGTCTCGCGTGGAGAGGCACGAAGATCAGCCGAGCTGAAACCATGCAGCTTCACGGGGGCGCCGATTCTAACGAAAAAACCCGCGACAGGCGCGGGTTTGTTCATCGGGAACGGGATCAGCGAAGGTTCTTGAGATCGCGCTGCGCCAGTTGAGCGGCCGAAGTGCCTGGGTACTGGGAAATGACCTGCTGGAGGATACCCTTGGCCTTGTCGTTGTTACCCAGGCGACGCTCGACGTCCGCCAGCTTGTACAGAGAGTCGGGCACCTTCTGGCTGCTGGGGTAGCTCTGGCTGACCCGCGCGAAGGCCTGGCCGGCACCTTGCAGGTCGCCCTTGGCCAGGTTCACCTCGCCGAGCCAGTACTGGGCGTTGCCGGAGTACTGGCTGTTCGGGTACTTGCGCAAGAAGGCATTGAACGCCTGGCTCGCCTTGTCGAAATCCTTGCTCTTTATCAGGTCGAAGGCCGCATCGTAATAGAGCTTCTCCTTCGCCGGGTCGCCCGGCTCGCTGCTCGGCGCCGGTGCGTTGTTGCCTGCGGGAGCCGCAGGCGCCCCATTGGCGTTGATGGCGCCAGCGGGTGCGGAATTCTGTGCAGCGGGAGCGCCACCACCGGAAATCCGACGGTCGAGGTCCTGGTAGCGTTCCAGGCTTTCCTGCTTGAGCTGCTGGATCTGGTTCTGCTGCTCCTCGAGCGTGCCACGCAGGCGAGCCAACTCGTCCTGCATCTGCTGGAGCTGCATGAACAGTTCGCCCTGCACGGAGGTGGGGGTTGTCACCCCACCTCCGGCAAAGGCGCCGCCGGCACCTGCCGTGCCATACCCGGAAGGAGGAACGTTGCCGCCATTGTTGGCGGCAACGCCGTCATACACAGGAACTTCCGCCCAGGCCGCTAATGGCAGGCTGAGCGCGAGGAACGTCAGGACACGCAGGTGCTTGGGCATAACGACTTCTTACTTCTTCAGCTCGACGCGACGGTTCTGAGCCCAGGACTGCTCGTCGTGGCCGGTAGCGACCGGACGCTCTTTACCATAGGAAACCAGTTCCAGCTGGGCCGGCGAAACGCCCTGCAGCACCAGGTAGCGCTGAACGGCCTTGGCACGACGCTCGCCCAGAGCCATGTTGTACTCGCGGGTACCGCGTTCGTCGGTGTGGCCTTCCAGCACTACGCGCTGACCGCTGCCTTTCAGGTCTTTCGCGTGTACGTCCAGAGCGCGCATGGCTTCCGGCTTCAGGTCGGAGCTGTCGTACTCGAAGTAGAAGGTGGTGATCGCACGCAGAGCGGCTTCGTCGCTCAGGCTGCCGTCAACGGCACCGCTGTTGGCGCCATAGCCTGCGTTCGGGTCGACGCCGCCATTGGCACCTTCACCGGAAGCATCGCCGCCCTTGGAGGAGCAACCCACAGCCACAGCCATGGCCAGAGCCAGCGCAGCAAATTTGCCGAATTTCAGCATTTCCATCATGTAACTCCTAATGAACCCCAGTGTATAAGTTTGTAACCGTTGGCGACCGTCAGTTCAGGTAAGGGGACCAGGAAGGCTCGCGCACATCGCCCTGAGCGGTAGGGAGAGGTATCCGTACGCGTCCGTTGATGGATACGAGCATCAGCACGCCCCGGTCCTGCTGGCGGGTGGCGGAGATTAGCATGGTGCCATTGGGTGCAACAGTGGGCGAATCGTCCAGAGTGGTGTTCGACAGCACCCGCAGATTGCCGCGCTGGAGGTCCTGGGCGGCGATCTGGAAGTTGGTGTAGCCCTGTTGGCGGTGGACCATTACCAGGGTCTTCTCGTCGGCCGAGAGTTTCGGGTTGGCGTTGTAGTTGCCGATGAAGGTTACCCGGTCCACGGCACCGCTGTTCACGTTCATCTTGTAGATCTGCGGCTTGCCGCCACGGTCCGAGGTGAAGTACAGGGTAGAGCCGTCCTTGCCCCAGAAGGGTTCGGTATCGATCGCCAGGTTGTTGGTCAGGCGGCGCAGGGCGCGGCTGCCAAGGTCCATGACGTAGATTTCCGGGTTGCCGTCGCGCGACAGGACGAAGGCCAGGCGGTTGCCGTCAGGGGAGAATGCCGGAGCGCCATTCAGGCCCTCGAAATTGGTGATCTGCTCACGACGGCCAGTATCGACGTACTGGATGAAGATACGCGGGCGCTTCTGTTCGAAGGAGACATAGGCGATACGGCGGCCATCGGGCGAGAAGCGCGGCGACACGATGGGCTCGCGCGACTGCAGCAGGGTCACCGGGCGGGCGCCGTCGTAGTCGGAGCGCTGCAAGGTGTAGCGGGTGTTGTCGACCGAGAAACGCTCGGCGGTGACATAGAGCATCTTGGTGGAGAACGCGCCCTTGATACCGGTGAGCTTCTCGAACGACTGGTCGGCGATGTAGTGCGACATGTCGCGGAGCTGATCGGTGCTGCCGGTCACGCTGCCGGTCAGGACCTGCTGCTCGGTGCCGACATCGAACAATGCGTACTGCACCTGCAGGCGTCCGCCGGCAGGCACGATGTTGCCGACCATCACGTAGTTGACGCCAACTGCCTTCCAGTCACGGAAGATCACTTCGCTGGCCCGCGCCGGCTGGCTGATCATGTTCTGCCGGGGCAGCGGCTCGAAGTAGCCGGAGTTGCGCAGGTCGTTGCCGATGATATTGGACATGTCTTCCGGCAACACATTGCCCCCCTGGAAGCCGAACGGCACCACGGCGATGGGAATGGCACGGTCGTTACCGCTGGAGATCACCAGCGGGTCGGCAGCCTGCGCAGCACCTGCCACCAGGGCCAGGGCGAACAGCGCAATGCGAATCAGGGTACTCACAGACTCAAATCCTCCGGTTTAAAGATGATGCGGCGCTGACGATACAGGCTGTCGAAGGTAGCCCGCGGCAATTGCTGCATCTCGGGAATACGGCCGACGTTGCGCACCGCCGCCACCGCCGAACTGTCGAAAGGCTTGTCGCCACTCGAACGGCTGACGCTGGCATTGGTGATGGTACCGTCCGGCAGCATTTCGATCAGTACTTCTACGCTCATTCCATTACGCGCCGATGGAGGACGCCGCCACTGCTGGCTCACCAGGTTGACGATCAGGTCGTCGAGACTGCCGGTGACCTCGCTGCCCACCTCGTCGGCCAGGGCCTGCTGGCGCTCGGTCGTATCCGAAAGCAACTCGGCCAACGCCTGCGCCTTCTTGTCCTCGGCAGCCTTGCGGGCTGCCGCGGCAGCGGCGGCGGCCTTTTTCTTG